>NZ_JBSZKT010000028.1:0-110257 GCF_055690525.1 Streptosporangium sp. H13245
CCCCCCTCCCGCCCCGCCCCCGGGCCGGGACCCCGGGCCCCCACACTGGAGGTATTCGATGAAGTTCGCGAAGCTGGCCACCGCCGCGGTGAGCCTGGCTCTCGCCATGGGAGTGACGGCCTGTGGCTCCAGCGTCAAGACCGTCGACCAGGGCGCGTCGGGGGCGGCCTCCGCGGCGCCCGCCGACACCCTCGTCGGCGTCACCATGCCCACCAAGTCCTCCGAGCGCTGGATCCACGACGGCGACAACGTCAAGAGCGCCCTGGAGAAGCTGGGCTACAAGGTCGACCTGCAGTACGCGGAGAACGACATCCCCACGCAGGTCAACCAGATCGAGAACCAGATCACCAGGGGCGCCAAGCTGCTGATCGTCGCCTCGATCGACGGCACCGCCATCACCACGCAGCTCCAGCAGGCGGCCGACAAGAAGATCCCGGTGATCGCCTACGACCGGCTCATCCGCAACTCGCCGAACGTCGACTACTACGCCACCTTCGACAACTACAAGGTGGGCGTGCAGCAGGCGACCTCGCTGCTGGTCGGCCTGAAGCTGAAGAAGGAGGACGGCTCCGACGGCGACGCCAAGGGCCCGTTCAACATCGAGATCTTCGCCGGATCCCCGGACGACAACAACGCCACCTTCTTCTACAACGGCGCGATGGACACCCTGAAGCCGTACATCGACAAGGGCACCCTGGTCGTCAAGAGCGGCCAGACCGACTTCAAGACCGTCGCGATCCTGCGCTGGGACCCGGCCACCGCGCAGAAGCGCATGGAGGATCTGATCACCAAGTCCTACTCCGGCGGCACCGAGGTCCAGGGCGTGCTCTCCCCGTACGACGGCCTGTCCATCGGCATCCTGTCGGCGCTGAAGAGCAGCGGCTACGGCACCGCCGACCAGCCGTACCCGGTCGTGACCGGCCAGGACGGCGAGGTCGCCTCGGTGAAGTCGATCATCGCGGGCGAGCAGTACGCGACGATCTACAAGGACACCCGCGAGCTGGCCGCGATCACCGTCCAGATGGCCGACGCCGTGCTCAAGGGCGGCAAGCCCGAGGTGAACAACACCAAGGACTACGACAACGGCAACAAGGTCGTCCCGTCGAACCTGCTTGACCCCGTGATCGTCTACAAGGACAACTACAGGAAGGTCCTCGTCGACTCCGGCTACTACACCGAGGACCAGCTCAAGTAGGCGGCCGTATCGGTGCCATGACGACGGCACCCGGCCGGGTGCCCGCGGAGCGGGAAGGCAGTGCGGAGGCGGACGGCATGACCGACGACATACTTCGGATGCGCGGGATCACCAAGTCGTTCCCGGGCGTCAAAGCCCTGCGGGACGTCAACCTGGTGGTACGCAGGGGTGAGATACACGCGATCTGCGGGGAGAACGGCGCCGGGAAGTCGACGCTGATGAAGGTCCTGTCCGGCGTGTACCCCCACGGCTCGTACGACGGCGAGATCCTCTTCGACGGCGCGCCGTGCCGCTTCTCCGACATCAGGGACAGCGAGAAGCGCGGCATCGTGATCATTCACCAGGAGCTGGCGCTCAGCCCCCACCTGTCGATCGCCGAGAACATCTTCCTGGGCAACGAGCGGACCAGCCGTGGCCTGATCGACTGGAACCGGACGAACGCCGAGGCCGCCGAGCTGCTGGAGCGGGTCGGGCTGCGGGAGAACCCGGTGACGCTCTCGATGGACATCGGGGTGGGCAAGCAGCAGCTGGTGGAGATCGCGAAGGCGCTGTCCAAGCGGGTCAGGCTGCTCATCCTCGACGAGCCGACCGCGTCGCTCAACGACGAGGACTCGGCGCACCTGCTCGACCTGCTGCGCGGCCTGCGCGAGGAGGGCATCACCTCGGTGATCATCTCGCACAAGCTGAACGAGATCCAGGCCGTCGCCGACTCGACCACCATCCTGCGCGACGGCCGGACGATCGAGACCCTGGACATGAGGAACGACGAGGTCACCGAGGACCGCATCATCTCGGGCATGGTCGGCCGCGACCTCGAACACCGCTTCCCGCCACACGAGCCGAAGATCGGTGAGGAGGCGCTGCGGATCGAGGACTGGACCGTGCACAGTCCCACCCAGCACGGCCGCGTCGTCGTCTCCGGCGCCAACCTGACGCTGCGCCGAGGCGAGATCGTCGGCCTGGCCGGGCTGATGGGCGCCGGGCGTACCGAGCTGGCGATGAGCGTGTTCGGCCGCAGCTACGGGGTCGGCGTCTCGGGCCGCGTCTACAAGGACGGGCGGGAGATCCAGCTCCGCACGGTCGGCGAGGCGATCGGCCACGGGCTCGCGTACGCCACCGAGGACCGCAAGCGGTACGGGCTCAACCTGATCGAGGACATCAAGCGGAACGTCTCGGCGGCGGCGCTGACGAAGCTGGCCAGGCGGGGCTGGGTCGACGACAACAAGGAGTACCAGGTCGCCGACGGCTTCCGCGAGAGCATGAACATCAAGGCTCCCAGCGTGCTGTCGGTCACCGGGAAGCTCAGCGGCGGCAACCAGCAGAAGGTGGTGCTGTCGAAATGGATCTTCACCGACGCGGACGTGCTGATCCTCGACGAGCCCACCCGGGGCATCGACGTGGGCGCCAAGTACGAGATCTACTCGATCATCAACCGGCTCGCCGACCAGGGCAGGGCCATCCTGGTCATCTCCTCGGAGCTTCCCGAGCTGCTCGGCGTCTGCGACCGCATCTACGCCATGTCGGCCGGTCGCATCACCGGTGAGGTCTCCCGGGCGGAGGCCACCCCGGAGCGGCTCATGCAGTTCATGACCAAGGAAAAGGAGTAGGGAGCACGATGAGCAGCGGCCAGATCCCGGCACGTGAAGCCGCCGACCCCCCGGGAAACGCCGGAGCCCCGGAAAACACCGGAACTCCGGAAAACGCCGAACCCGAGGGAAAAACTGGGGTGCCGGGAAACACCGAACCCGGGGGAAAGCCTGGAGCACCGGGAAAGACCGGAGCACCGCCGCCGGACGGCGACCTCCTGGCGGTGCCCGCGACGTCGCCCGGCGGCCGTTTCTCCGTGAACCTGCGGCAGAGCGGCATCTACATCGCCTTCGCGCTGATCATCGTGCTGTTCTCCATCCTGACCGACGGTGAGCTGCTCAGCCCGCAGAACATCTCGAACATCATGGTGCAGAACTCCTACGTCCTGATCCTGGCGATCGGCATGATCCTGATCATCATCGCCGGGCACATCGACCTCTCGGTGGGCTCGGTGGTGGGGCTCACCGGAGCCATCGCGGCCGTACTGATGGTCGACATGGACGTGGCGTGGCCGCTGGCGATCCTCGTCACGCTGGTCACCGGCGCGCTGATCGGGGCCTGGCAGGGGTACTGGATCGCCTACTTCGGCATCCCGGCGTTCATCGTGACCCTGGCCGGAATGCTGATCTTCAGGGCGCTGACCCTGACCGTACTCGGCAACCAGGGCATCGGCCCCTTCCCCGACGAGGTGCGAACCCTCGCCAACGGCTTCGTGCCCGGCTTCCTCGGCAACATCGGCCTCGGCCCGCTCGGCGGTGCCGACCTTCTCACGCTGCTCGTCGGCCTCGCCACGGTGGCCGGGATCGCCGGTACGCAGTGGCGGGCCCGCCAGGCGCGGCTGGGTTACCGGCAGAAGGTCGACGCGCTGCCCCTGTTCCTCCTGAAGATCGGTGCCGCCTCCGCGGTGGTGATGGTCGTCGTCGTGCAGCTGGCCAGGTTCAAGAACCTGCCCTGGGTGCTGGTGCTCCTCGCGCTCCTCGTCCTGGGCTACACGCTCCTGACCAACCGCGCCGTCTTCGGCCGCCACATCTACGCCATCGGCGGCAACCTGAACGCGGCGAGCCTGTCGGGCATCAAGGTCAAGTCCGTCACGTTCTGGATCTTCGTCAACATGGGGGTGCTCGCCGCGCTCGCCGGGATCATCTTCGCCGGACGGCTGAACCAGGCGGGCCCGACGGCGGGCAACGGCTTCGAGCTGGACGCCATCGCGGCCGCGTTCATCGGCGGGGCCGCCGTCCAGGGCGGCGTGGGCAAGGTGGTCGGCGCGCTCACCGGCGGTCTCATCATGGCCGTGATCAACAACGGCATGTCCCTGATCGGCGCGCCCAGCGAGCGGGTGATGCTCTTCAAGGGCCTGGTCCTGCTCGCCGCCGTGGCCCTCGACGTATGGACCAAACGCCGCGCGGGCGCGACCCGCTGACCCGCCCTGTCGTTTCCTCCGCCCCCGTCCTGTTCCTCTCACCCTTGAGCGGGGCGGACCGGCTGGTGGTCACGGGTGTGGAGGTTCCCACCCGGGGTAAAGCGAGTGACCTCGACCGGTAAGAGGGGACACGGATGGCGATCGACTCGGTGGGCATGTGGATCGCGGTCATCGCGTTGGTGGTGGTGCTGCTCACCCTCGACTTCGTGGTGGCGGCACGCCGCCCGCACGCCGTGGGCATGCGCGAGGCCACCGCCTGGACGGTCTTCTACATCGGCGTGGCCATAGCCTTCGGCCTGGTCCTGTGGTGGCTGGCCGGGTCGGGGCTCGCGACGGAGTACTTCGCCGGATGGATGGTGGAGAAGAGCCTCTCCGTCGACAACCTCTTCGTCTTCGTCATCATCATGGCGCGCTTCTCGGTGCCCGAGGAGCACCAGCAGAAGGTGCTGCTCTTCGGCATCGCCACCGCCCTGGTACTGCGTGCCATCCTCATCGCGGTCGGCGCGGCGGCCATCGCCCTCTTCTCCTTCACGTTCCTGATCTTCGGCCTGCTCCTGATCTGGACGGCGATCCAGCTCGTACGGCACCGGAACCAGGACCCCGACGTCGAGAACAACCCCCTGATCCGCCGCGCGGGCAAGGTGCTGCCGGTCAGCGACGACATGCACGGCGGCAAGCTCGTCGCCCGCGAGGACGGCAAGCGGGTGGTCACGCCGCTGTTCGTGGTCTTCCTCGCCATCGGAAGCACCGACCTGCTGTTCGCCCTCGACTCCATTCCCGCGGTCTTCGGCGTCACCAAGCACCCGCTCATCGTCTTCGCGGCCAACGCCTTCGCGCTGCTGGGGCTGCGTGCCCTGTACTTCCTGATCGAGGGCCTGCTCGAACGCCTGGTCTACCTGTCGATCGGCCTGGCGGTCATCCTCGGCTTCATCGGCCTCAAGCTCATCCTGTCGTTCCTGCACGAGGACATCTCGAAGTCCTTCCCCGAGGTCCCCACCCCCGTCTCCCTGGGGGTGATCTTCCTGGTACTGCTGGTCACCGTCATCGCCAGCCTGCGGAGGGTACGCGCGCACCCGGAGGAGCGCGCGCACGCGGGCACCCTGCACCGGATGCGCCGCAAGGACGGCAAGAAGGGCCGGGACGGAAACGAAAGCCGTGGCCAGGAAGACCTCTCCGGCCACCGGGAATCCACCGACGACTGAGAGGCCCCCGGCGAACGGACACCCCGCCGACGAATCGCCGACAAGCGAACGCCTGACGAACGAATCCCCGGCAGACGGATCCCCGACGAGCCGATATCCCGCGAGCGGATGTCTGGTCGGCGAATCCCCGTCGAGCCGACGCCCGGCAGACGGGTCCCCGCGAAGCACCGCGCGGGTGGGGCGGCGGGGAGACGCGAGCAGCGGGCGGGCCGCCGATCAGGCCAGGCAGCGCAGCGCGGCCTTCAGCCTGCGGTCGAGGGGATGGTCGTCCGGCAGGCGGCCGACCGTCGCGTCCACGAACACCGGGACCGGCAGCAATTCGCTCACCCCGTCCGCGTCCACCCGGACCCCGTCGTCGAACAGCTCGACCCGAGCCTTCGAGTCCTGCTCGGCGAGCACGAACACTCCCACCCGCGCCCGCCACCGGGCCCGCTCCTCAGCCTCCCCCTCCGCGACGGGCACGCCGACGTCGTCGGCGTGGGTGGCGTACTCGGAGTCGTAGTGGAAGGTCTGCGGTCCCACCGGGTACGGCCCGGCGAAGGTCGATAGCGGGGCCTCGTAGCCGAGCGCGCGCATCCGTTCGCGCGTGTCCCCGTTCTCGCGCCGCCACTCCTGGAGCACCTCCTCGACCGGAAGGCCACGCCGTCTCTCCACGCACCACTCGTTGAAACCGTCGAAACCGCCGCCCACGCCCTCGCGCCGGAGCATCGCGCTGAAACCGCCGATGTCGTCGTCCAGGCAGGCGTGGTTGTACAGCTCCTCCCCCGCCAGGTGCCCGAGCACGTCCCGGACCGACCAACCGGCCGCCCGGGAGGGACGGTTCCAGCCCTCCGCGTCGAGTCCCGAGAAATAGCGGTCCAGGCGTTCCGCCTCGGCGTCGAAGATGTCGAACGGGTCGAGCCCCACCAGGGGATCCTTCGATTCGTTGGTCATGCCTCAGCCGTACCCGGAGAACGGCGGACCTCCCCTGCCGACCCCGCGCGTCGTCTCCCTGGTCCGGGCGCGGGCGAGATGGCATCGATCGGTTCGCTCTCTTGTCTCGTGCGCGGAGGCGGAGACGGGCGCGGACACGGAGGCGGAGACGGGTGAGGCCGCACCGGCCGTCCCCGAGCCGTGTGCCCACCGCGACGGACACCCGGGTTGACGCAACCATTTGATTGCCATATGTTGAGTAGCAACCAAACAGTTGCTACACGGAGGCGGACATGACATTCCCCGACCGGATCGAGCGCACACTCCAGCTGGCCCACCCCCCGGAGCGGGTCTGGGCGGCACTGACCACCGCCGAGGGCCTGGGCACCTGGTTCGGAAACCGCGCCGAGGTCGACCTGCGCGTCGGCGGCCAGGCCACGCTCAGCTGGGACAGCGGCGACACCGCCACCCTCACCATCGAGCGCCTCGAACCGCCGCGCGTCTTCGGCTACACCTGGCCGGTCTACGGCCTTCCCAGCGGGGATCCGCGACGCACCTACGTGGAGTTCACGCTGGAGCCCACCGGCACCGGCACCACGCTGACCATGGTCGAGAGCGGGTTCGCGCAGCTGCCGGACACCGGAGAGCACAAGGTGGCCTACTCGGGCAACACCGAGGGCTGGACGAACGAGCTGGACGAGCTGGGCGCGTACCTCGATGGACACGCCTGACCTGGAGGCGGTGGCGCAGGAGGTCTTCGCCGCCCTGGCCGACCCGAGCCGGCGAGAGATCCTCGCCGCGCTCGCGGCCCGGGGACCGGCCACCGCGACGGACCTCGCCGCCCAGCTGCCCATCACCCGGCAGGCCATCGCCAAGCACCTCGCCCTGCTGGCCGAGGCGGGGCTGGTGGTGGCCGAGCCGGGAGAACGGCGCCGGGTCCGCTACCGCCTGGACTCCGCACCCATGAAGGTGGCACAGCAGTTCCTCGCCGCACTCGCCCGCGACTGGGACGGCCCACTGGCCGCCCTGCGCGACCGGCTGAAGTAAGGACCGACACGACGCGACCGATTGAGGAAGAACCAGCGCGACCGGCTGAGGCAAGGAACCAGCGTAACTAGTCCTCGTTCTCGTCGTCGTTCTCGTCGTCCTCGTCGTCGTTCCCCCTGGAGTCGTGACGACGGGGTCCCGCGTCCCGGCCGTCCGGCTGGAAGACGAACCCGGAGTCGCGCAGGAAGTCGATGAGCGGCCCGTCGGAGGCGAGCCTGCCCCTGCGTCGCGCCTCGGACAGGTCCCGGCCGAGCCTGCGCAGTTCGTCGTTCGCCCTCTCGCCCTCGCCCCGCTGCAGGGCCTGGGCCGCCCTGGCGATCCTCTTGCGGATCTCGCGGGCCGCCCTGGAGTCGATCTTTCCCTGGCGTTCCTGGTCGGTGACCGCCCGGTGGAAGGCCGGTAGCAGTGTCTGCCATCCGGTCGCCGCCGGTGGCGACCGGATCGGTATCGGGGACGGTGCCACGGACGCGCTCCGCGAGACGGCCGGTGTGGGGGACGGCGACGCGGGCCGCTCCGGAGACCGCGTCTCGGACGGCGCCGCCTCCGCGATCGCGGACGGCACCCCCGTGGTGACCCGCCCGGCCGGGCCCGATGACACCAGCGCCCAGAGAACCGCCGCCACCACCAGGACGGCCACCGCGCCCAGCGCGACCGCGACGGGCCTCCCAAGCGCGGAGAGGACACCGGACCCGGGCGTGGAGGCCGCCCCCGGCGTGCCCACCGGCGGCACGGCACCGTACGTGGACGTGGACGTAAATGTGGACGTGGGCGCGGGCGCCTGCGCCGCGACGTCGCGAGCGGGCGGCGTGGGGCGGGCCGTCATACCGACCTGGCGGACCACCTCTCCCCCGGTCGGCCGCGCGGCGGGATCCTTCTCCAGCAGGGCGAGGACCAGTGCCTCCAGCTCCACCGGGACATCGGGCCGGTACCGCCGGAGCGGGTCCGGCCGGTCGCGGACGTGCCGGGAGATCACCTCCGTGGCCGGGCCGACGAACGGGGGCCGCCCGCACAGCAGCTCGTAGCAGACGCAGCCGAGCGCGTACAGGTCGGAGGCCGTGTCTCCCGGCTCGCCGAGGATCTGCTCGGGAGACAGGTAGGCGGCCGTGCCGATGACGCTTCCCGCCGAGGTCAGCCGCATCGCGGCCTCGGTCGCGACCCTCGCGGTACCGAAGTCGACGACCTTGAGCACGCCCCCCGCGCCCAGGTGCAGGTTCGCGGGCTTGACGTCGCGGTGCACGACCCCGGCCCGGTGCGCGGCGTCCAGCCCGAGCGCGGCCTGCCCGACCAGGTGGCACGTCTCGGACACGCTCAGCGGCCCCCGCCCGGCCAGCTCGGCGGCAAGGTCCCGGCCGGTCAGCAGCTCCATCACCAGGTACGGCCGATCCTCGTGCTCGCCCGTGTCGAGCACCGTCACCACGTTGGGATGAACGACGCGAGCGGCGGTCCTGGCCTCCCGGGCGAACCTCTCACGCGTCGCGGCGTCGGCCATCTCCGGTGACAGGATCTTGACCGCCACCGCCCAGCCCGGCCGCAGGTCGTAGGCGCGCCAGACCTCGCCCGTGCCGCCACGGCCGATCAGCTCGTCCAGCCGGTACCGGCCCGCGATCACGGCCGCTTTCCCCTCCCAAACGCCCACGATCCCCGCCATCAATTACGAGCCCGACAATTGGCACTCAACTATATGAGGGGACTTTCCGGCCGGTGGATATACGCCCCAAGTCCTCTCCCGGCCTTTCCCGTCCCGCCGATCCCACCGAGCCGCGCGTGCCTTCCGGCGAGGATTCTCGCTGATCAGGAGCGGCACGGGACCTCCCAGAAAAACAGGCCGTACACCGCGGTTCGCCCGAGGTGGTCCACGGGGAAGGCGGCTTCACCAGCCGGAAACCCTGGTCGGCATGACCGGGCAACCGGGAAAACACGGAGTCCCGGAGACGGGGTGCGCCTCCGGGACTTCGGTCGTGTCGCTCAGCCGGCGGTCGGCTGGCCGCCCGCCGCGTTCACCGGGCGGTAGGCGAGGGCGACGAGGCCGGTGTCGAACGTCGTGCTGTCGACGAGTTCCAGGCTCGCCGTGACGTTCTCCCCCCGGAACAGCCGCTGCCCCTGCCCGACGATGACGGGCGAGACCAGGAGCCGATACTCGTCGAGCAGGCCGTGCTCCATGAGCGTGTCGGTGAGCTGACCGCAGCCCCAGATCATGATGTTCCCGCCGGGCCGCTTCTTCAGCTCGGTCACCGTGGCGACGAGGTCGTCACCGTGGATGATGGTCGAGGGCTCCCACTCGGCCTTCTCCAGGGTGGAGGAGACCACGTACTTCTCGATGCTGTTCACGTGGTCGGCGTAGGGGTTGCTCCTGCCGGGCCAGGCCTGGGACATGCCCACGTAGGTGACCCGTCCCAGCAGCAGGGTGTCGCTGGTGAGCACGAGGTCCATGGAGTACTTCTGCACCTCCTCGTTCGCGTACGGCATGGACCACAGGTGGGGGTTGTCGATGAAGCCGTCGAGGCTGACGTGGGTCTTGGCGATGATCTTCCGCATGATTTCCTCCGTGTCGTTCACGTTAGACAGATTCAGATGGTTCAGGTGACGTACGGGCTCCTGGTCCGGGCGTCGCGCAGGGCGCGGGCCCACCAGGCCAGCCGGTCGAGCGTGGTCTTCACCGCGGTGTTGCACTCCGCGGTGGCCTTGGGCCAGGTGCCGTCGGTGGCGAACAGGTCCCAGTAGCGGGGAAGGGTGACGGCGTCGCGGATGGCCACGGCGTGCAGTTCGGTGAAGACCTGGCGGAGCTGGTCGACCGCGTGCAGGCCACCGGAGTCCCTGCCGTAGGCGACGAAGGCGACGGGCTTGGCCTGCCACTCCTCGTAGTACCAGTCGATGGCGGTCTTCAGCGGGGCGGGGAAGCTCCGGTTGTACTCGGGGGTGACCACGACGAAGGCGTCGGCCGCCGCCAGTCTCGGCGCCAGGGCCGCCACCTCGGCGGGGACGGGCCCGTCCTGGTCGTTGAGGGTCTGCGGCAGGCAGGTCTCGGCCAGGTCGATCAGGTCGACGTCCAGATCGCCGCGCCTGCGGGCCCTGGCGGTGAACCAGCCCGCCACGGTGGGCCCGAACCGGCCGTCGCGGGTGCTCCCGATGATGACCGCCAGCCGCAGCCGACCGTCCTCCGGCGTCTCCGTCATCCCCGTACCTCCCTCGTGTCCCGCTCCGTTCGGCGTGTCCTCAGCATGTCGCACCCCCTTTACGGAAAAGCTCCCGCCGTTTTACGGCCGGGCCGGGGAGCGCGAAAATCCGTCGAAAGACAGTTGGTACGCGGGACTATCGTGGCCTTCATGCGTTTTGGGGTGCTTGGGCCGCTGGCCGTGTGGACGACCGGTGGCGAGCCGGTGGCGATCCCCGGGCTGAAGGTCCGTACCCTGCTGGCCGACCTCCTGGCACACGAGGGACGCCCGGTGCCCGCCGACCGGCTGATCGACGACCTGTGGGGCGACGACCCGCCCGGCAACCCGGCCGGAGCCCTGTCGGCGAAGGTGTCGCAGCTGCGCAGGGTGCTGGAGGACGCCGAACCCGGCTGCCGGGACCTGGTCGTCCGCCATCCCGCGGGCTACGCGGTGCGGGCCGAGACCGACGCGGCCGGTTTCCTGCGGCTGCTCGGCGAGGCGGGCCTCGCCGCGGATCCACCGGCCAGGGCGGCGTTGCTGGCCGACGCGCTGGCGTCGTGGCGCGGTCCCGCGTTCGCCGACTTCGGCGACGAGCCGTTCGCGCGCCCCGCGATCACGCGGCTGGAGGAGCGGTGGCTGACCGCGCAGGAGGACCGCGCGGAGGTACGGCTGGAGCTGGGCGAGCACGTCCGGCTCGCGGGAGAGCTGGGCGACCTGCTCACCGCGCACCCCCTCAGGGAGCGGCTGCGCGCCGCGCACATGCTGGCCCTGTACCGGTCAGGGCGGCAGAGCGAGGCGCTGGACAGCTACGAGGAGCTGCGCGTCCTGCTCGCCGACGAGCTGGGCCTGGATCCGGGCGCCGACCTGGTCGCCCTGCACCGGGCCGTCCTCACCCAGGACCCGGCACTGGCCGCGCCCGGGTTTCCGCCGGACCGGCCCGGCACCAACCTTCCCGCGCCCCTCACCGACCTGATCGGCAGGGAGGAGGCCGTCACCGGGATCCGCGCCCTGCTGCGGGCGGAACGGCTGGTGACGCTCACCGGTCCCGGCGGCGTGGGCAAGACCCGCCTGGCGATCGAGACCGCCAGGCACCTGACCGGCGCGGAGGGGAGCCCCCCGGACCCCTCCGGCCTCGTACGCGACGGGGTGTGGCTGGTCGAGCTGGCCGCTCTCGACCGCCCAGGCGACGCGGACGCGGTCCACCGGCTGGCCGAGACGATCATGGCGGTGCTGGACGTCCAGGACACCGCGGGCGCCTCGGGACCGGTGACCGCCGCCGACCGGCTCACCGAGGCGCTGCGCCCCCGGCGGCTGCTGCTGGTGCTGGACAACTGCGAGCACGTCGTCGAACCGGTCGCCGAGCTGGCCGGGCCGCTGCTGCGCGCCGCCCCGGGACTGCGGATCCTCGCGACCAGCCAGGAGCCGCTCGCCCTGCCCGGCGAGGTGGTCTGGAGCGTCCCGCCGCTGGAGGTGCCCGGCCGGACCGCCGACGACATCCCCACGCTGGAGCGGACGGGTTCCGTACGGCTGTTCGTGGCACGCGCGTCCGCGGCGACCCGGGGTGCCCAGAGGTTCGTCCTCGACGCGGACACCGCCCCGGCGGTCGCGGCGCTGTGCCGCAGGCTGGACGGCATCCCGCTGGCGCTGGAGCTGGCCGCGACGCGGGTCCCCGCCCTCGGGGTGCACGGCCTCGTCGCCCGTCTCGACGACCGGTTCAGGCTGCTGGCCACCGGGCACCGAGGCGTCCCGCCGCGCCAGCAGACCCTGACGGCGATGATCGACTGGAGCTGGGAGCTGCTGACCGGTGCCGAGCGCGCCGTCCTGCGCCGCCTCGCCGTACACGCCGACGGCTGCTCCTTGGAGGCCGCCGAGGCCGTCTGCGCGGCGGACGACCTCCCGTCCGAGGACGTGCTCGACCTGGTGGCACGGCTGGTGAACCGGTCGCTGGTGGTGATGGTGGACGGCCCCGACGGGCCGAGGTACCGGTTGCTGGAGTCGGTGGCCGCGTACTGCGTCGAGCGCCTCCAGCGGTCCGGGGAGTACGAGCGGGTGCGGCGGCGGCACCTGCGCCACTACACCGGCCTCGCCGAGCGGGCCGAGCCCCACCTCTACGAGGCGGACCAGCGGCGCTGGCTGCGGCGCCTCGACTCCGACGCCGCGAACCTCCGCGCCGCGCTGAACGCGGCCGTCAGGGACGGCGACGCGGACGGCGCGCTGCGCCTCGTCGGCGCGATGGCCTGGTACTGGTTCCTGCGCGGCCGGTTGACCGAGGCCCACCGATCCCTGACCGCGGCACTGGCCGTCCCCTACGAATCCTCCGATGCCGTCTTCTCATCCGACGAATCCCCCGGCGCTGTCTCTCCGGTCGGCGGGTCCGGGGGCGTCCCGTTCGCGGCGCTCCGGGCCAAGGCTCTCACCTGGAGGGCCGCCATCGGGTTCCTCCGCGGTGACGTCGCCGTCGCCGACCGGGAGCGACTCCGCCGGGCCGCCCTGGAGGCGTACGAGGACGCGGGCGATCCCGGCGGGCGGGCCAGGGCCTGGTGGATCCTCGCCTACGCGGGAATCGACCTCGGCGACCTGTCCGCCGCCGGGGAGCTGCTGGACCGGGCGCTCCCCGCCTTCGAGGCACTCGGCGACCGGTGGGGAACGGCCGCGGCCCTCGCCCTCCGGGCCAAGCTCGCGCACGTACGCGGTGACCTGGACGGGCTCGCACGCGACGGCGAGCGCAGCGCGCGGATCTTCGGCGAGCTCGGCGAGCGCTGGGGGCAGCTGGAGTCCGGCGGCTGGCTCGGCGCGCTGGCCGAGATGACCGGCGACCTCGACCGGGCCGAACGGCTGCAGCGCGACGGCATGCGCCTGGCCGAGGAGCTCGGGCTGTGGACGGAGTTCGCCGGGCGGCTGGGCTGGCTGGGCTGGATCGCGCTGCAGCGCGGCGACTACGCGCGGGCGGCGGAGTCGAGCGAGAGGTCGCTGCGGCTCGCCGTGGAACAGGGCCACCAGGCCGGGCAGACCTTCGCCCGGATGGGGCTCGCCTTCGCCGCGCGCAGGGACGGCCGCCTCGACGTCGCGGAGACCCACCTGCGCGACGTGCTGGACCGTACCCCTCCCGACGCCGGGGAGCCGCCGCCGTACCTCCCGATGATCATGACCGAGCTGGGCTTCGTCGCCGAGCAGCGCGGTGACGCGGCGGCGGCCCTCGGCCTGCACCTCTCGGCCCTCGATCTCGTGGCCAGGCTCGACGGGACCCGGGAGATGACGGTCGCCGTGTACGGCCTGGCCGGGGCCCTGGCCGTCGCCGGGCACCACGACCGCGCCGCCCGCCTCCTGGGCGCGGGCGCCGTGGCCCTCGCGTCGGGCTCCCTGCCCCCGACCCCCATCGAGAGCGGCGACGTCGGCCGGATCACCGCGCGGGTCCGCGACGCGCTGGGCGAGGAGCGCTTCACCGCCGAGTCCGGGCGCGGCGCCGCGCTCACCCCCGAGCAGATCAGGTCCCTGGCCGTCCTGCCGGAGGCGGACCGGCGGTCACCGGAACCGAGGGCGGTCTCCTGAGGCGTTCCCGCCTTGGCGAATAAATCAACTTCGCGATGGATTACGGGGCCGGGCGGTCCTGGCAGACTGTCCGGCATGAGGAAGAGCACGGAAAACGAGGAGGGCGAGGAGGACGTCTCCGCACCCCGGACGCGCCGCAGGGGACGCCCGCCCAGGGACCGTTCGGCGCCGTCCACGCCCGACCGCATCCTCGACGAGGCGACCGGGCTCTTCGCCCGGCACGGGGCCGACGGCGTCTCGATGCGCGACATCGCCGCCCGGGTCGGGATCGACGTCTCCAGCGTGCACCACCACTTCCCGTCGAAGACGTCCCTGTACGACGCCTGCTTCGCCCGCGTCTTCGAGCTGGAGCAGGCGACGCTGACACCGCCGGTGCGCGCCTTCCTCGCCGCCGTACGCTCCGAGCCCGCGGGTGACGTCGTGGGCGCCATGCACGACCTGGTGGACGCGTTCGTCGACTTCCTCGACGAGCACCCCCAGACCACGTTCCTGTGGCTGCGGCGGTGGCTGGACCCCACCCTCCACCTGTCCCTGGACGAGGCGTACTCGCTGCCGATCTACGGCGAGATCGAGCGCGCCCTGCTGGAGGCGGCCACCCGCGGCCTCGTCGTCGAGCCGACACCGCACATCACCGTACGCAGCCTGGTCTGGGCGGCCCACGGCCACGTGACCGCCCTGAGCGCCCGGGGTGGCGACGCCGTGACCGCCGACCGCGAAAAGCGCGAGTTCCGCGCCTACGCCCACCGCTTCGTCGACCGGCTCTACGCGACCCCTGGCGCGGGCGGCTCCGGCGGCTAATATTCCATCATCCGATGGAATATGGGAGGCAACGGATGGACACAGGGCAGCCGGGCCGGGAAGCGACCACCGACCATAAACCGGAGGTGACCATCGACCATGAAGACGTACCGGGCAGGGACGTGACCACCGGTCGCGAAGACGCACCGAGCCGGAGGGGAACCGCCGGTCGTGAAGACGCGCCGGGCCCGGGGGTGACCGCCGTCGTCGGTGGCGGTGCGGCGGGCATAGCGGCGGCCAAGGCCCTCGTCGAAGCCGGTCTGCCCGTCCTCGGCGTCGAGCGCGCCGCGTCCCTCGGCGGCCTGTGGCGGCTGGACCGCGACACCGCGTCCTACGAGGGCCTCCGCCTCAACACGAGCAAGCCGCGCACGGAGTTCTCCGACTTCCCGATGCCCATCGGGTGGCCTGACTACCCGACCCGCGCCCAGATGCTCGAATACCTGCGGTCGTACGCCGACCGCTTCGGGGTCGGCGAGCACTTCCGGTTCGGCACGACGCTCGAATCGGCCCGGCGTACCGGGGACGGCTGGGAACTGGAGCTGACCGGTCCCGGCGGGCCGTACCGCGAGACGGTGGAGCACCTGGTGGTGGCGAACGGCCACAACCACGAGCCCCGGTTCCCCGAGCCTCCGTACCCGGGGACGTTCACCGGCACCGAGTCGCACGCGCACGACTACGTCGCCCCCGCCGGGCTGGCCGGGAGGCGCGTGCTCGTCGTGGGCACCGGCAACTCCGCGATGGACATCGCCGCCGAGCTGTCCGGACACGCGTCCGCCGTGCTGCTGTCGGCCAGGCGAGGCGTCTGGGTGCTGCCCAAGCGGCTGCTGGGCCGCCCCTCCGACCAGCTCAACGGCGCCCTCGCGGCCCTGCTCCCCTGGCGGGTGCGGCAGGTGGTCTCCCAGGCGGTGCTCAGGGTCGCCGACCGGAAACCCGCCGGGCCGCGCCTCCCCGCTCCCAGCGGAGGCGTGCTCCAGGACCACCCCACGCTGAGCGACTCCGTTCCCCGGCTGGTCGCGGAGGGAAAGGTGCTCGCGCGCCAGGGCATCGCGCGGCTGGACGGCCTGCGGGTCCATTTCACCGACGGCCGGGTGGACGAGGTCGACCACATCGTCTGGTGCACCGGCTACCGGGCCGTGACGCCGTTCCTGGACGCCGCCACGGTGCCCGACCCGGCGAGCATGCTGCTCTACCGCCACGTCTTCCCCATCGGCGACGACACGATCAGCTACGTCGGGCTGATGCAGTCGACCGGCTCGGCGCTGCCCGTCGTCGAGGCGCAGGGCCGCCTCGTCGCCGCCGTACGCGCGGGAACCCACCGGCTGCCCGACCCCGCGACCGCGCGGAGGATCGCCTCCGCCGAACTCGACGCCGCCCGCGACCGCTGGGGGCAGCGCAGGCCCCACATGCGGATCGACGTCGACCGGTACCTCCGCGTCATGAACCGCGAGCTGCGTCCCTCCCCGGCCCGTGCGCTGGCCGGGCACAGGATCCTGGTCACCGGAGCGGCGGGCACCTTCGGCAGGGCGATGAGCGCGCGGTTCACCGCCCAGGGCGCGCGCGTGGTCGGCCTGGACATCACCCGCCCCGGCGACTCCGACATCCCGATCATCGCGTGCGACATCACCTCACAGGAGTCCGTCGACGCCGCGGTGACCGAGGCCGTGGCCCTGCTCGGCGGCATCGACCTGCTGGTCAACAACGCGGGACGCGGCGGCCCCGCCCCGGCCGAGCTCGCCCCCGGTGAGGAGGTCGAGGCGCAGCTGCGGCTGAACCTCCTCGGCGCCTGGCGCGTGACGGCGACGGTCATGCCCCACCTGGTACGTACGCGCGGGCGGGTGGTCTTCATCGCCTCGCGGATGGCGGTCCTGCCGCTGCCGCTGGCGGCGGCGTACGGCGTCTCCAAGCGCGCGCTCGCGGCCTACGCCGACGCGCTCCGGCTGGAGGTCGGCACGCACGTCGGCGTGACGACGGTCTACCCGAGCATGGTCCGCAGCCCGATCCACGACAGTACGCGGCGGGCCGGGCTGTCCCTGGACGCGGTGTCGAGACCGGAACCCGTCGAGGGCGTGGTCGACGCGATCGTCCGTGCCGTCACCGCCCGCCGCGCCCCGCGCGACGTGGCGACCACCGTCAGGGGACGCGTCGAGATGACGGTCGGCAGGCACGCCCCCTCCCTGGCCGACCGCCTCGTCCGCCGCACCATCGCCGCCCGCGTGGCGGCCGGTGACTTCGCGAACGCCCCCCTCGCGGCGGGGATGGTGAGCAGGCACCGGAGCCAGGGGAGCGCGAGCGGCGAACAGTAGGCGGCGGCCGGTAGGCGGTGGGCGGGGACACGTTCAAAGCCAGCAGGCAACGGACGATGGATACGCCCGAAGGCGGTAAGCCGGTAGGCAGCGGACGGCGGGCGCGTCCCGGCAGGCAGCGGGCTGTGACACGTTCAAGGGCGGTAAGCAGCGGACGGTAGACACGTCCGAGGACGGTAAGCGGCGGACGCGTCCGAGGGCGCCTCGCTCGGCCCGTTCCTTCCGCCGGTCGCGACCGGCTCCCCGCCCGGCCCGCGCGTCAGAATCCGGTGAGCGTGGGCATCCGATCGGACGCCCCACCTCGGAAGACCCGGCTGAGAACGGTCCGCAGCTGCTCCATCTCGACCGGCGTCAGGTTCAGGTCGACGGTCAGGACGGTCTCGGTCTCCATGTCGTCCGCCGCCTTCGCGGTGAGGTGCAGGACGAGGCGCCGATCGTCGAGCACGCAGGCGGTGATGCCGCTCCCGGTGCCCCGCATGCCTCCGCGGGCCACCCAGTAGAGCTGCTTCCCGCCCTCTTTCGCGGCGGCGAAGAGGAGGTGGTCGCCACCGCCACCGGCCTCCTCGTACAGGAGGACGAGGGGTTCCGCGCCCCTTTCGCCGAGCCCGAGTCTGTGAACGGCCAGGTGCCCGACCGGCGCGTAGGCCAGCTCCCCGGAGACGACCGGCTCGGGATCCGGCGGCTCGCCGAAGTGGTGCCGGGGGGCCTCGGGATCGCGGATCCTCCCCACCGGGAGCGCCGTCGGGAGGGCGTCCAGCAGCCAGCCGGGGGCCGTGTCGCGGGGAAACACCGCCAGTTCCTCCAGCGAGGCGATGTCAGGGATGTCCGTACCGTCAGGAAAGGGAAACTCGTCGGCGTCCACCCGTCCCCGGTACGACCTGCTCCCCGGCGTGAAGCGCAGCTCGCAGGAGAACCACGTGCCCTCGCCGTCGCGACAGGCCAGTTCGCGAAGCCGCCGGACCCGCTCCTCCAGCCCCTGCACGCCGACCTCCACCCCGTCGCGGTCCACGACGACGCGGGTGAATCCTCCGACCTGGGCGCAGCGGACCGTGGCGTCGCTCCAGCCGGGAGGCGCGGCGGCACGGACCAGGTCGCCGATCGCCAGCCGGAGGCGGCGCTCCTCGTCGTACTTCGAGCGCATGGTCATCCTTCCTTCGCCGTCAACAGCCCGTGCAGGCGACGCGCCTCACGGAGCAGGCCGCTCGATCCCTTGCGCGCCGCCATGGCCTCGATCTCGGGAATCGCCCCGCGGGCGCGGCACCACGCCGCCGTGGTGGCGGCCAGCTCCACGAACCCGGTCAGCCCATGGCGCGGCCGGCCACCGGCCCGGGGCACGAGCGACGGCAACGCCGAGGCGACCGCCGTCCACACCTCCTCGTGGGCACCCTGGCGGGAGGCCGACTCCAGAGCCGCCGTCAGGTGGACGAGCTTGATCTGCTCGTACTCGACCAGCTCCACCGCCTGCCTGCCGAGTTCGGCGGCGGGCAGGTCGCCGCGCCCCGCCATCGTCAGCAGGATGTCGACGGCCTCCGGCGTGTCCGGGTTTCCCAGCAGGCAGGCGAGGACGAGCGCCACGGCGGCTCCCGGCGGCCCGTCGAGCCGGGAGAGCTCACGCAGATGGCTCGACCGTACCGCCAGGTAGTGCCACTGCTCGTGCGGGAGCCGACGTGACAGGTAGGCGGCGGCCACCTCGCGGTGGGACGGGAACATCGACGGCCACCAGCTCGGCTGGATTCCGTCGCCAGGCCGCGGGGATTCGGTGAACATCTGGTCGACAAGGGGCAGCCCGGTGGCCACCGCGCGCAGCACCGGGACGGGCCTCACCTCCGTGGAGTGGTTCCACTCGCCGTCGTCGTGCCCGCGCCTCGGGTGGGACCAGCCCAGCTCCACCACCGGCTCCGCGAGCCGGTCCCCGGCCAGCCATCGGGCGACCAGGCGACCCGCCTTCGAGGAGAACCGGCCGGCGCGTTCGGCCGCCTCCCGATCCCGCTCTCTCGGCAACCGCAGGAGTGCCTGCTGCAGGTCCGCGGCGAGGGGCTTCGCCCCGGCGGCCTCGATGGTCTCCAGCCTCGTCACCAGCTCGGCCGCCTCCACGTGCCCGGTCGTGAGGGTGGGGGTGGCCAGCAGCAGGGGCGGGACGAGGTCCTGCTCCACGGCCATCTGGATCTCGGCCACCCGGTGCAGCAGGAGGAGGTGCGGGGGGCAGAGACGGTGGACGCCGGGAAGCCTGCTCTTCCAGGAGCCGCGCTCCGGCGCGATGCCGGTGAGGGAGCACGCGGCGCCGATCAGCCAGTGGTCGACCCGGTCCCAGCGATCGCCCCGGCCCCGGTACTCACCTTCGTACAGGCGCTCGTACCTGCTGGGCAGGATGGGCTTGAACGCGGCGGCCGTGCCCTCCCGGTCGCGATGCACGAGGATGACGAAACCGGCCAGCAGCCGCTCCCACTCCTGCCAGTTGTCGGGGTCGTTCAGCAGGGACACCATCTCCGCCACGGAGTCGATCGGCCCGGGCATCCGCCCCGGGGTCTCGGGCCGCGGGAGCGCGGGCGGAGCGAACCCGTCCCCCGGCTCGGTCTCCGCGGGCTCCTCGCCGCCGAAGACCGCGAAGGCACGCCGTCCGAGGTCGGGCGGGAGCGCGCCGAGCGCGTCACGGATGACGGTACGGCCCTCGTCGTCCATCAGGCCCGCGTACTTGATCGCGACGGTCAGCGCCTTCTCCTGCAGTTCGGCGGAGTCGGCGGCGAGCACCGGTGCCAGCGGTCCCGCGATCGAGGCCGCCAGGCCGGGCGAGAGCCGTACCCGCTGGTCCAGCCAGGTGAGCCCGGCACGGACGAGCTTGCGCTCGGGCCGGAAGAGCACCGACTCCCACCCCTCCAGCAGGTCGAGGGGGTCGAGCCCGTCGAGCCCGCGCAGGTGCCGCAGCGCCAGCTCGGCGACCGGTCCCGGGGCCGAGGGCAGCAGCCGCAGGTAGTCACGGGCCTGCGGCTCGATCTCGTGCGGCGCGGGGTCCAGGGCCTCGTGCAGGCGGACGAAGAACCGCAGCTCCGTCACCGAACCCCCCAGCAGGAACCTCCTGACGCACCCCTGGAGCAGCTCCTGCCGTTTTGTCCCGTCGCGGGCGGCCAGGCCGCGCAGGGAGCCCAGCAACAGGTACTTCGGGTCGCTCTGCCACTGCAGGGCCCGCCCCACTCCCTGGGCCTCGAAGAGGCGGGGAAGCATGGCGTCGAAGAGCGCGTCCTTGTGCGGAGCGGGCAGGGCGCCGACGGTGCTCACCCATCCGACGACCACCGGATCGTGGGCGGGCACCTCGATCCCGGTCTCGCGGAGCAGGGCGAGGGCCAGCTCCAGGCCACGGTCCTCCCCCGTACGGAGCCGCAGCACGAGCCGCCTCGCCAGGTCGGCCCGCCACTCCGCCGGCCGGGTCGCGAGAATCGTCATGATCCGCCTGGTGTCTCCGTACGGCGGGCTCCAGCGGGAGTTGAAGTCCCGGCGGTTCAGCCAGGTCGCCACGGCGGCCGCCCCGGGCAGGACCCCGGCCCCGGCGGCGCGGAGCGCCTCGGCGTAGTCGTCGAGCCCCTCCCAGGACTCGCGCCGGCCGCGCAGCGTCTTCAGGTATTCCGGAAGGAGGGCGGCGACCTCCTTGCGCGCCGCCTCGCTCAGCAGGACGACGCGGGCCGCGACGGAACCGGCGTCCCGGCGGTCGATGGGTTCGCGGATCCTCTCCCAGACGGTCATGCGGCGGCCTCTTCTCGGCGGGCCGTCCTGGGGAGTTCGCCGAGCGACGGGACCTTCGTCCCGGCCGGCGGGGCAGCGTGCTGGTGGGGAGTGGACATGCCGCGAACAGTAGTGATCCACTCCGACAATTCAGCGGCGGTCCCGTCGCGAAACCAAGCCCCTGTCACAGGACCACGACCCCGCACGGCACCACGCCCGCCACAGGACCACGGCCCCGCCACGGCACGGCACTACGGGGCCTGTCACAACTCCTCGGCCCCGTCACGCCGCGGCGGACGACCCGTCACAGGCCCAAGGAGGTGGAGCCGACCTGCGTCCGGTTGCCCGTACGCCGCCAGCGGGCGAGTCCGCCGTCCAGCGGGCGGGCGTGGAAACCCCGCTCGCGCAACAGCCGCACGGCCTCCGGGGAGACCGCGCAGTAGGGGCCGCCGCAGTAGGCCACGATCTCGGCGTCCCTGGGAAGCTCGTCGAGACGGTCGCGCAGCTCGGCCAGGGGCACCGAGACCGCCCCCGGCACGTGGCCGCGGGCGTGGTCGGCCGCGGAGCGGACGTCGACGATCACGATGCCCGAACCGGGGTCGGCGAGACGCGCGGCGAGCTCACCGGCGGTCACCGGCTCCAGCACCGAGGGGTCGCCGAGGTGTTCGGACACCGCCTCCCGCAGGTCGGCGAGCCTTTCCCCGGCGAAGTCCTGCAGCTCGCCCAGGAACCGCGAGACCCGCTCGTCGGCGAGCCGGTAGTAGACCCGCGTACCGTCCCTGCGGCTCGTCACCAGGTGGGCGGCGCGGAGCTGTTGCAGCTGGGCCGAGGTGTTCTTCAGCGGGATGTCCGCCTCGTCGGACAGCTGCTCGACGGTGCGTTCCCCCTGGTCGAGCACGTCGAGCAGCCTGAGCCGTACGGGACTGGCCAGTGTCTTCCCGATCCGCGCCAGCTGCCGGTAGATCGGTTCCTCGCGAAACTCCGCCATGACCGTCAGACCATGTACTGGTCGTGGCGAAGATAGAGGTCCGTCCACTCCTCGTCGCTGAGCCGGCGCCCCTCGGCCGCGATCTCGGCGAGTTCCCCGAAGTACGCCTCGCGCGGTGCTCCGGGCGCGAAGAGCAGGAGCATCGAGGCCGGTTCGCCGGACTCGTTGCGGAAGCTGTGTATCCCGCCCGCCGGGACGTACAGGAAGTCTCCCGCCGTCGCGTCGGTCCAGCCCTTCCCGTCGTACAGCCGGACCGTCCCGGACAGGACGAAGAAGGACTCGGAGATCGTCCGGTGGAAGTGGGGCGACGGGCCGGACGGTTTCCGGCCCATGTCCCAGCGGTACAGGCCGAACTGCCCGTCCGTCGAGGCGCCGGTGCCCAGGTGGTGCACCGCCGTGCCGCCGATCATCAGGTCCGGCCCCGCGCTCGCCGGGCGGAAGATCCCGCCGCTCTCGCCCGCCTCGCCCAGGTAACGAGCCTCCGGGTACGACATCTCGTTCTCCATCCCTTTGAACCAGCATTCCAAAGAACTATAGAACATGGCGACAGTGAGATGGAACCCTCGCCCACCGGGCGTCTCCACGGGTTCCGGCACGTTCCCGTGGGATCGCCCGGGATTCACCCCGGCCCCAGGCGACTCTCGCCCCTTAAGCCCATAAGTCCAGATTTATCGCTATTTGGGATGGACGTCCGAAGCGGCGACGCACGATAGTGCAGGGAGATCTTGACTGGCCCGTGGAGGTTCCCCCCGCTATGCGTATCACCAGGCCGCTCACCGCCCTGGCGGCCGTCTCGCTGACCGCCGCCCTGCTCACCGTTCCCACGGCACCCGCCAGCGCCGACGTAGCCGCTGGCAGTGCCACCGTGGTGCCGCTCCAGGTCACCGGAGCCCCGGACAAACGGTTCAATCTGATCATCATGGGCGACGGCTACACCGAGGGCGAGCAGTCCGCGTTCGCCGCCGACACCGACCAGCAGCTCAACGTGATGTGGTCCATCGAGCCGTACAAGTCCTACCGCAACTACTTCAACGTCTACCGGGTGGACATCGTCTCCGGCGAGTCCGGCATCGGCTGTGACCCCGACCTCGCCTCCGGGAGGAAGAACACCCCGCTGGGCATGGCCTTCTGGGGCGGCTGCAACCCCGCCAGCGTCCAGCGGCTGATCACCATGAGCAACTCGGCGGCCAACTCGTACGCCAACCTGGTGACCGGGACCAGCGGCGCCAACCGGCAGATCCTCGCCCTGGGCAACAGCGGGACCTACGGCGGGGCGGGTGGCGCCTACGCCACCTCCTCGGGCCACAACTCGATGTCGGCCCTCATCGCGCCGCACGAGATCGGCCACTCGCTGGGCGGGCTGCAGGACGAGTACACCTACTACACACGCGGTGTGGAGGGCGGCACCTACACGGGAGGCGAACCCACCTCCGTACACCACACCCTGCTGACCGAGCAGCAGATCAAAGACCAGCGGAAGAAGTGGTGGCGCTGGCTGGGCGAGCCGAGCGAGGCGGGCGGCGTCATCGGCCGTTACGAGGGCGGCCTGTACTTCGGCAGGGGAGTCTGGCGGCCCAGCGAGCACTCGATCATGCGAACACTGGGCTACTACTACGACCAGGTCAGCCGTGAGGTGATGACCCAGAAGATCTCCGCCAAGGTCGGTCTCATCCAGGACGGCACGCCCGCCGCGTCACCGGTCGGCGCCGACCGGGTGCTCTGGGTGGAGCCGCTGCACCCCAACAGCCACTCGCTGACCACCACCTGGAGCGTCGACGGCACCGACCTCCCCGGCGACCGCACCGCGCTCGACCTCCGTACGCTGGACCTGCCGACCGGCACGCACACGGTGAAGGCGACCGTCGTCGACCCGGGTGACTTCGTGCGGGATCCCGCCATCCGCTCCGGCGCCCTCACCGCGACCCGCACCTGGACGGTGGACACGGCCGTGACCACCGCCCCCGCCCCGGTCGACGCGGGCCTGCTCTCCTCCACGCCCACCGACCAGGCCGTCGGCCGCGACGAGGTCGTCTACGTCGAGACCACCCACCCCGGCGACGGCGTCCCCGCCGTCACCTGGACGCTGGACGGCAAGCGGCTCGACGACGGTGACGGGGACCTGGACCTGGGAGGGCTCACGCTCGCCCCCGGCAACCACACCCTCACCGCCACCTCCGGCGGCGACACCCGGTCCTGGACCGTCGACAACACGCTGCCCACGACCGGTTACGAGCTCTCCGAGCCGCTGGTCGCCTCCGGTGACGCCCACGTCTACAACGGCCCCTTCACCATGAGGCTCACCGGCGGCGACGACCAGGACGGGTACGTCGTACACGAGTCCCGGGTGGACGGCGACGGCTGGTTCAACTACTTCGGCTGGCCGACCTCCGCCGACCTGCCGTGGACGTTCAGCGAGAGCGGCACCGTCATCGACAGCCTCACGTTCGGCAAACTGTCCCGGGGCAGGCACACCGTCGAGTACCGCTCGATCGACCCCAGCGGCAACCACGGCGCGGCCGGGAACTTCACGGTCACCACCCTCGCGGCGCCGCCCGCCTGCACCACCACGATCACCGGTACGAGGAACGGGACGATCGCAGTCCGTTCCGGCGTCACCTGCCTGAACGGCGCCCGGATCAACGGCGGGGTGACCGTCGGCTCCGGCGCCTCCCTGGTGGTGAACGGCGGCAGCGTGAACGGAGCGATCACCTCGTCCGCCGCCGCCGAGGTGCACCTGCTCAGGACCCAGGTCAACGGCGCGGTCGTCGTCTCCGGCACCACCCGCCAGCTGGTCGTCGCGGGCTCCGACCTCAGGGGCGCGGCGGTGCTGACCGGCAACGCCACCGTCGACGCCCTGGTGATGACGGGCAGCACGGTCCGCGGCGCGCTCTCCTGCACCGGCAACACGCCCGCCCCGTCCAACGCCGGGGTGCCCAACCGGATCACCGGCAGCGGCCAGTGCGCCGGTCTCGTCGACGACCCGCGCCCCAAGGCCAGGGACAGGTCCTACGAGGCCGTCATCTCCAGCGACGTCCCCGAGAAGGGCCGGGACCAGCACCACCACTGACACACATGACGACGGGACGCCCCTCCCGGGGGCGTCCCGTCCGGCGGTCGAGCTTCCCACGCGGAGCACCTTGGCTCGGATATCGTTCCCGCCGGGACGCTCCTCGGCGGCGGCCGTCATCCACCGCGGGGATGTGTCAGGTCATTCCGCGGGAACCAGCGAGAGCCCATGGTCGGCCGTACGGCGGACGATCTCGAACCCGGCGCGGGTGTAGATGCCGAGGGCCCCGGTCGGATTGTCCGCGTCCACGCCCAGCCCCGCCGTGTCGTACCCCTGCGCGCGGAACTCGCCCAGCGCGTGCGCGAGCAGCGCGCTCGCCACCCCGCGCCCGCGCCACTCGCGCGGGGTGCCGATGATCTGGATCCACGCCTCGCGGACCCCGGTCGCCTCGGTGTCGGCCTCGAAATAGTGGGTGAGCAGGACGCCCGCGCACTCCCCCGACGCGTCCAGCGCGACGAAGGACCCCTCCGGCCGGAACGCCCGCACCCCCACGATGTTGCTCCGCCAGGACTCCGGGGTGTGCTGGACACTCCCCCAGTGGTCGACGAACGAGCGGTTACGCACCTCCCGGACGGCATCCTCCAGATCGTCCCGGTAGGTGACAATCTCCAGCCCCTCCGGTGGCGAGACCTTCGGCAGCTCGCCGCCCAGGTCGAGGCTCATCCCGTAGAACCACCGGACCGGCCTCAT
Organism: Streptosporangium sp. H13245; assembly: GCF_055690525.1. Classification (NCBI taxonomy): domain Bacteria; kingdom Bacillati; phylum Actinomycetota; class Actinomycetes; order Streptosporangiales; family Streptosporangiaceae; genus Streptosporangium; species Streptosporangium sp. H13245. Next base: position 25,625 of record NZ_JBSZKT010000028.1, read on the forward strand.
CTCCGCCCCGATGACCAGCGCCAGCAACCCCTCGTTGCGGCTGTCCACCTCGACGTGGAGTTCGAGCGGCTGCCCGGGAAAGCGGCGCTCGTGCAGCACCGGGGCGTTGCCGATCGCCCACCCCAGCAGGCGGCCCCCCAGCCCCCTGCGCCGGTACGCCGGATGCACCCCGCCCCACAGGCTCATCCGATGGACCGGCTCGGCCGCGGCCCGGCTCATCGTCATCCCGTACGCGACCAGCCGTCCGGACTCCCACACCCCCAGCGTGCCCTCGACGGGATCGAGCAGCGGGTTGGCGAGATCCTCGGCGAGGGCCTCCGTAGTCTCCAGCCCCCCGACCTGATCTACCTCGTCGATCGCCGCCAGCAGCTCCGCCCACGCCCCGACGTCGTCCTTGGTCAGCGGAACCCACTCGAAGCTCATGGCTACCGAGCGTAGGAGCAGGCCACTCACCTGGCGACCGATTTTCCGCACCCGGCCGACGACGGCAACCTCTCAGGTGCGGCGCTCTCAAATGGCGCGCAGGCCCCGGTCCACAAAGGCGATCAGCCACTCGAAGCTCTCGTCGATGTCGGCGCTCCACTGGAAGCCGTTGCCCGCCTGCAACGTGGCGAAGCCGTGGCAGAGGCTGCGGAGCATGCGCAGGACGTGGTCCACGTCGGCCTCCCCGACCTCGTAGCCGCGCAGGACCGCCGCGAACGCGCCTATCGCCCGCTCGCCCTCCACGGCCAGCGGATCGTCCGGGCCGGACGGCTCCACGCCGATCGTCGCGGCGTACCGGCCGGGGTGCTCCAGAACGAAGGTACGGAAGGCGCGCACCGCGGCGGCCAGGGCGTCGCGGCCGGCGTATCCCTGGATCGCGCCGCCCATGGCGTCGGCGGCCTCGCCCAGCGCCAGGACCGCGATGCGCCGGGTGAGGTCTTCCTGGCCGTCCACGTGCTTGTACAGGGACGGGGTGCGCACGCCCAGCCGCTCGGCGAGCATGCCCATCGTCAGGTTGGCGAGGCCCACCTCGTCGGCGAGGGCGGCCCCGGCCGCGACCACGGCCGCCGGGCCCAGTCCCGCCCTAGGCACGAGCGGCGTCCGGCCGGAGGAAGTCGAGCATGAGCGCGATCACCTGGTCAGGGTACTGGTCGTGCGGGTAGTGCCCGGCGCCCTCGATCATCTCAAGGCGGCCGAGGCCGGACGGCAGGGCGTCGACGATCGCCGAACCCTCGGCGTGCGGGTCGGCCCAGTCGGGGTCGAGCGTGCCCATCACGACCAGGACCGGGCAGCGGACGTCGCCGAGCCGCGCACCGGCGTCGACCGGGGCGCTGCGGCCCATGCCCTGCAGGGCCTTCATCCGGCCCGGCTCGCGCATCAGGGTGTCGACGCGGCCGAGCCGCCCGGCCCATCCGGCCGGTTTCACACCGGGGTAGGCCACGTCGAGGTACGAGCGCCAGAGTGGCACGCTGCCCAACACGCCCGCGCCGAGCAGCCGCAGCATGCCCTGTCTGAAGCGCTTCACCCGCAGGTCGCCGAGGCGGATCGACTGCTTGCGGGTGAACGGCGCCAGCTCGACGACGGCGGTGACCAGCGAAGGTTCCTGAGCCGCGGCGATGGTGGCGGCGCCGCCGGAGATCGAGTGGCCGACGAGCACGGCCGGGCCGCCCAGGTGGCGGATCACGGCGAGCAGGTCTCCGGCGATGGCGGTACGGCTCCAGTCCGGCCAGCCGACGCTGGACTCCCCGCAGCCGCGCAGGTCGACCGCGGCGACCCGGTAGCCCGCCGCCACCAGCGACGGGATCACCGCGTGGTACGCGGCGCGGCTGTCGCCCATGCCGTGCGCGAGAACGACCAGCGGGCCGGCCCCCGCCACCTCGTAAGCGATCGTGCCACCGTCGACGGCGAGGTACTCGGTCATGACACCCTCCAGATTTGGCTAACAGCTTTAGCTAAAAGCTAACTTCATTAGCCAAACCTGTCAACGCCAAGACCCCCGGCCCGGCCCAAAAGGATGACAAAGCACCCAAAGCACAGAGCAGAGACAACGCAGTCGGGGATCCCCCGCCGCCGGGAACCTGTCACCGAGCGCGATGACCCGTTGAGGGACGCACAGGTCGATCCCCACGACCTCCAGGCGCCCGCCCCAGTCACCGGCCTCCGCGAACCTTCTGACCGCGTCGGCCGGAAACCGGGTGGTCACCGTGACATGGGCGTCGTCGCGGAGCATCGTCAGCGCGAGCCGGTGACCTATCCTCGTCCGCCCCCGGTGACCAGCGCCCGCCGCCCCGACAGGTCGGCGCGGGCCGCACGACGGCCGGATCGTCCAGCGGGAGCCGTCTGGCCTCGCCAAGCGCCCGCAGGACCGTCCGGACGGTCTCGGAGTCCGCGCGTCATCCTCCCAGGGACCGGGATTTCGAACCGGCGTCCTCTTCCCCTGTCGAGAAAAGCGCCACGGCACCCGCATTCGCCGGAGTCCGAGGATCAGCGCGCGGTGCCCACACTCACCCGAGATGGAACCGTTCGAGGAACGCCCCCCGCTCGGCGCGCTTGACCTCCGCGATCTTCTCGACGTCCCACCACTCGTACCCGTGGACATGCGCGACGGCCCGCAACACTTCGAGCACGTCGGCGATCTCCTCCCCCACCTCGGCCGCCGGAGCCTCACGCAACTCCGCCGCCTCCTCGAACAGCTTCTCCAGCAGCGCCTCGCGATAGTCGCTGTCCCCGAGCACGGTCACCACCGGCTCCCCGCCCCCTTCCCGAATGATCTCCGGAATCCTGTCCCGCACAAGTTTCCCCACGTCAGACCGCTCCTTCCCACCCGCGCAGCTTCCTTCGGAGGCCCCAGAGACTACCGGCCCCCTCCGCCGTACGCGCTCCCCGACACGAGCGGTGAAAATAGCCTGTATTTCGGCAAATACTCACCAAGGTGGCAACGTATGGATTTCCCTCACTGGGAGCGAAGCCCACGGTCCTCGTGGCGGATGGCCGTGCTGATAGGGGCGAACACCCGTACCTACAAGTTCGCCCTCGGCACCGCGCTCCTGGACGCCGCCGCCGAGGACCGGCCGGAGATCCCGCTCCGGGACCTGGCGGTGCCGTACGCGATGGAGCTGGTACGACACCTCGGCCAGGCACCGCAGGCATCCCGGAGGAGCGAGCGGGGAGGGACGGACTTCCTCTCGGTGGCCGAGCGAGAGGCCCCGGAGTCACTCAGGCTCGGACACCCCACCGAAGAACTCCTGGCGGCGGCCATGCCGTCCATGACCGGGATGGTGATGCGGAAGTTCCACAACCTGCCCAGCGGAGGAGTGGAGGTGCCGCACCGCTTCTACGAGGTGACGGGCCGCTCCCACGAACAGGTCGTCCGGCTGAGCGGGGAGCTCCGCGACATCGCCCGGTCGGAGCAGGCCGCGACCCTGCGCGGCGAGCTGTCGGCCCGCTGGAACATCGTGGAGACGTCCTTCGCCGTCGGGATCGGCCAGAGCCTGATCGACGAGGGTGTCGTCGTGGACATGACCACCATGCGGATCACCGACAAACAGCGCCGCCGATCGGTCACGGGCGTCACGGACGCTGTCATCGGCTTCCAGCAGGGACTCTGCCTGACCTGCGCGGAACCCATCATCCTGGGCGTCGACAGCATCGCCGTCGACCACGTGTTCCCTCTCTCGTTCGGGAGGCTCCTTCCCTCCGGCGGCAGGGGGACGGCACTCGACCTGGACGCGATCTGGAACCTGGCTCCCGCGCACGCGGGATGCAACGGCCAGAAGAGCAACCGGCCACCCACCCCGGAGGAGATGACCGGACTGGCGCGACGAAACGAGGCCATCATGCACTCCAGGGTCCCCCTCAGGCGGACCCTGGAACTGACCCTGAAGCGCAACAGGCACAGCGGCACCCGGCCAGGTGAGTGGTTCGCGTTCGTCCGGCACGTACGCGACCTCCTGTGACGCGCCCGGTCATGCCGACACGGCGAACGCCCGGCGGGGTGATCGGCGGGCCCTCCTCCGTACCGGGCAGCGAGGGCGCGGAACGTGTCACGGGATCCGGTGACTCCCCTAGACGATGAACGTCCGGTGGTACTCCAGGTGGTCCTGGCTGATCTCGTGGTTCTCGGTGACCCGGAGACGGCCGAGTGAGGCGCCGGACGCCGTGTCCGTCGTCGTGAGGTCGGCCTGGATGGTGATCATCCCCCGGTCGAACAGGACATGGTGGTTGGGGCAGAGACAGAGCAGGTTGCCGGGCTCGTCGGGGCCGTTGTGCGGCTTCCCGAGCGGGCGGATGTGGGCCCCCTCGGCGTAGAAGCCCTGGCGAAGGGCGAGACGGTCGCCGCAGATCTGGCAGTGGAAGTCGTACGCGCGCTTGATCTGGTCGGCGAGCAGGGAGTCGCGGATGACGCGCTCCACGACGGCCTCGCGACGACTGGTCGGAGGGGACATCGCGTCCAGCCCGACCCTGGTGAGAAGCCTGTTGTGGTCGACGCCGTGGAAGTACGTGCCGAGCAGCCTCACGACGATCCGGGCCCGGACGTCCTCGTGGTCGGTGACGATCTCGTACGCCCACGGCCGCAGGCCGCTGTCCGGCTCGTGCTCCCTCATCCACTGCTGCGCGGGACGGCCACTGGCGGCCGGCACGTCGGCGTGACCGGGCAGGTCCCAGAGGCCGTGATGGTGGAGCCACAGCACGGGGAACTCCGGGTTGGGCCGGTCCTCCTCAAGACCGAACTCCTCGATGAGCCGTCCGAGCTCGCGGTAGGTGCTCTCCCACCGCCGAAGACGCGGTTTGCCCCGGGCCGCGCGGCCGATCGCCCAGAGCAGGGTCAACGGCTGGTGCCGTTTCTGCGCGCCGGTCGCGGGAGACACGGCGGGCTTGAGCGACTCGACCTTCCGCAGGAGCTCTTCGACAGAGGACACTTCGGCAGTCTGCCCCGGTTTCGTCACCTCGAAGCCCAGATCTCCGAGCACCCGGGCGACGGTGGCGTTCCCACCGGAGAACTCGCCGGGACGCAGGGGCCTGCCGTCGACTCCCCGGTGGGCGACCCCGGCGATCGCCTTGGAGTCGTACCGCCTGCCGTCGTGGACGAGGAAGTAGCCGATGGCGGGGCGGTAGCCGTAAAGCTTGAGAAAGGCGTCACGGCCCAGCTGGTCGAACTCGGCGATGGCGGCGAGCACCATCTCACGTCGAAGCCCGGAGAGCACCACTATGCGAGCTTATATGTGGATATCGCGTGAATCACTGCCAATTCCAGAAGGGCTCGTACGCCTCTGTCCCATAGCAGCCGGTAGAGAGTCGGCACCACCTCGAACCAGGCGGTAAAGCCGGCCGGAACCTTCCGGATCGGAAATCGCGAGGGGCTGACCACACGGGAAGCGGCACCCCGCTCGCGCCGTCACCCGCCTGGTCAGGCGGGGCCGGAGCTGGAGATCTGGTAGCGGGTTACCTCGGCGTCGCGGATCATCGCTGTCTGGTCGTCGCTCGGACCTGAGGTCCGGAAGGCGTCGAGGCTTTCCTCGGACTCCCAGCGCTCGTAGACGTTGATCCGACCGGCTTCGAGGAGGTCGGCGCCGAGTGCGAAGTCGAGGCAGCCGGGCGCGGTGCGTGCCTGCTCGACCACGCTGACGCAGCCCCGCAGGTAGGAGTCACGGGCGTCGGGATCGACGCTGAGCCAACCGGAGATGATGATCACGCCGTCACTGTACGGGCCGCCACCGACAGAATCGCCGCGTGAATTCGTCCACCGTGCGCTCAGGGTGGAACGGGAAAAGCGCCCGTCCCCAGAGGGACGGGCGCTTTTCAAGGAGTTGTTACTCGTCCACGACGGGGCTGCCGGGGAGGCAGCGGGTGGGGAGGGGGTCGACGTTGCAGCCGGTGAGGATGCGGACGATCTGGGGGTCGTGGTCGCTGGCCTGGTCGGAGAACTCGGCGTTGATGTGGACGACGCCGTAGGAGTAGCCCTTGATGGCCGGGCTGATGAGGATGTGGTCGAGGACCTGGGAGTTGCCGTCGAAGATGTAGCTGTAGCGCTGGTCGGCGGGGAGGGTGTCGATCAGCGTCTTGAGGAGGGTGCCGTTCTCGGTGAGGGTCTGGAGCGTGGGGCTGAACTGGTAGTCGTTGATGTCGCCCAGGACGACGACGGCGGCACGGCCGGCGCTCTTGACGGAGAGGTCCTTGACGAAGTCGCGGACCTCGGTGGCCTGCTTGACGCGCTGGACCTCGGAGCTCCGGACGGGAGGCTGCACGGCCGCGCTCAGCGGGGCGTCGCCGCCCTTGGAGTTGAAGTGGTTGGCGACGACGAACAGCTGCTTGTTGCCGTCGTAGAGGAACTCGCCGACGAGCGGCTTGCGGCTGGAGGCCCAGGCGTCGCTGGTCGGGTTGATCCGGCCGGGCGAGACCGACAGGGAGACCTGGTTGCTGGTCGGCCGCTCGCGGACGACGGAGACGGCCGTGTTCGCGTCGCCGCCGGGACGGTCGACGAACGTCACGCGCGCGGGGTTGAACAGGAACACCTGGCGGATGTTGCCGCCCGGCTCGCCGCCGTCGGTGCCGTCGTTCGGGTTGACGGAGCGCCAGTCGTACGCGGGGCCGCCCGCGGCCTGGATCGCCGCGATGAACTTCGCGACGGTCTCGTTGGCCGCGACGACACCGTTGTCGGTGGCGCCGTTGTTGTCCTGGATCTCCTCAAGGGCGAGGATGTCGGGCTTGCCGAGGTTCGTGACGACCGCCTCGGCCAGCCGCGCGAACTTGGCGGCCGGGTTGGTGGCGGCGAGGTTCTCGACGTTGTACGTCACGACGGACAGGTCGCCCTGCTTCTTCGGCGGGAGCACCTTCTGGCGCTTGAGGCCGCCCTCGGTGATCGTGCCGAGCTGGGTGGCCAGCAGGACGTAGCCGCCGAACGACTGGTAGTCGAGCGGTCCGGTGGTTCCGGCGGCCAGCGTGGAGCCGACGTTGGCGGCGGGGGCGCCGCCGTTCAGCGAGAGGATCAGCAGCCGGCCGCTGCTCAGGGCGTCGTAGCCGCCGTAGATGTTACCGCCGCGCGGGGTCGGGTTCTGGCCCGGCTTGAGCGTCACCCACAGCTCGGAGAACGCCGTGTTGACCGGGCTGATCAGGCGGGTGTCCTGGGCGACGGTGATCCGCATGCCCTCGTGGATCTCCAGCCAGTCCAGCACGTACGAGGACGGCTCCAGGGGCTGGGCCTCCAGGCTGCCGCTCTTGGTGAAGGCGTCGGGGAAGGCGACGGGGACGGCCGCGGGCAGCGCGTTGCCGCCGGAGAGCCTGATGGTGCTGATCGTGCCGCCGAGCTCGGTGAGGGTCTGCGCGCCGGTGGCCGGGCGGTACTCGGTGACGCGGCCGGAGACCAGGACGGAGTCCCCGATGACGACCGTCGGCGACGTCGAGCCGGTGAAGACGAACAGGCCCTCGCTGGTCAGGGGGTCGGCGTCGGCTGACGGGTCCTGGAACCAGAAGCCGCGCGAGTTGCCCGTCACCCGGACGGCGGTGACGATGCCCGGGACGTTCGTGACGTTCTGCCCGACGATCGGGGAGATCCGGCCCGAGCCCTGGATGTCGTGGATGCGCCTGGTGCCGGGGGTCGGGTCGCCGGGGTCACCGGGACCGCCCGGGTCGCCCGCGGTGACCGTGGTACCCGCGGAGTTGGTCGCCTTCGGCACGCCGGAGACGAAGTCGGCGGCGTTGTTGTCGGTGTCGGTCAGCGCTCCGGTGCGGGCGACGGCCGTGGTGTTGGTGAGCGCGGGGGCGGCGAGCGTCTCGACGTTCGCGGTCGCGCCGTAACCGACCAGGTCCTTGACGTTCGGGGCGGTCGAGCAGGAGATGCCGCAGCCCACGAGCGGGATCTGGGTCGTGACCAGGGCGACGACGCCGGAGGTGCCCGACATGGGGATCGTGCCGATGTCGTCGGGGGTGGGCAGCGCGAGGGAGCCGGCGGCGCCCGCGGCCTGCTGGACGAGGTACTTGCCGTTCGCGGGGATGCTGCCGGTCAGCCTGGTGAGCTGGAAGACGGCACCCGCGGCCGAGGCGTACTGGACACTCCAGCCCGAGACGTCGACGGGGCTGCCGGTGGTGTTGGCCAGTTCGATGTAGTCGTTCTTGAAAATCGCGCCGGAGTTGCCGCCGCCGCCGTACACGGCGGAGATGACGACGTCGGTCGAGAGGGCGTTCGCGGTGCTGGGAAGTGCTGTCATCGTCGCCGCGACCACCAGCGGCAGACTCATGGCCGTGATCAGCCGACGTACTCGGGGGGGTGCCACAGGAGTTTGCTCCTAGTAGATCGATAGGGTCTCCGGAGAAGCATGGTGCTCCTTACTATCGTTCCAAAAGTGGCGTTATCGTTTATTTGCCTATTCGACGGAAATGTTCATCGACTCTTTCCGCGAGGCACCATCGCGACCCGGCCCCGGAGGAATGCCCTCCCGACCTGCCCGCGGTGCTCGCGTACGGGCTGACCAGCACCGAAGCGCTCCGGCAGGCCAAAAAGCCGTCCCGGCGGCCTGTGGAGGCCGACGCCCCCCGGCCGGCTCGCCACCGAACCTCGGGCTCACCCGCACCGGGGTGGAACGGTCACAGCACGACCACCCCGGGGCCCCGCGAGAGAAAACCTTGTCTTTGTTGTTGACGATGTTTCCGCGCTCGCCCTAATGTTGTCTCTGCCAGAGACGATGTTCGGCGTATCCTGTGGACGCGGGACCCCGCCTCGGGCGTGGTAGGAATGGGACCCACGGAGGAGGCCGGACAGACAAGTTGGTGCACCATGACCGAGCACTTCCTCGGCGTTCTCGGCATCGGCGAGGCGCTGGGGGTGAGCCGTCACGCGGTGCACAAGTGGCGCTCCCGCTATCCCGGCGATTCGAGCCACCCCTTCCCCGAACCCGACGTCGAGGTCGACGGAGCCCCCGGCTGGCGGGCCGACCGGCTGCAGGAGATCGCGCGGTGGCGCGACGGCCTGCCGGGTCGCGGCGCGGGCGGAGGCCGCCCCTCCGCCGCACGCCAGGACTACCTGAGGGCGGCGGCGGTACGCGGCCTGGACCGGGACGAGGCGATGCGCGCGCTCGTCACGTTCACCGAGGAGTTCCCCGAGATGACCGAGCCGGAGGTCTGCGCCTGGCTCATCGAGAAATGGCGCGGGTAACACCTTCCGGCGTCAACCCATAGCACCTCCCGGCGACACACCACAGCAGCACCTCCCGGCGACAACACCCCGAACGAAACGAAAGGCGATGACGCATGCCCGAAATCGGTGGGAGCACCGCACCAGGATTCGAAGGAGTACGAGAGGCGTTCGCGGCCAACCTGGCCGGTGAGCAGGAGGTGGGCGCCGCGGTCGGCGTCTACCTGCACGGCCGGAAGGTCGTCGACCTGTGGGGCGGAGTCGCCGATCCCGGGACCGGCCGCCGCTGGGAGCGCGACACGCTGCAGGTCGTGTTCTCCGCCACCAAGGGCGTCACCGCCGCCTGCGCGCACCTGCTGGCCCAGCGGGGCGAACTGGACCTGGACGCGCCCGTCGCCGAGTACTGGCCGGAGTTCGCGGCGAACGGGAAGGAGCGCGTCCCGGTCCGCTGGCTGCTCACCCACCAGGCCGGGCTGCCCGCGATCGACCACCCGATCACCCCGGCGGAGGCGATCGCCTGGGACCCGATGGTGACCGCCCTGGCCGCCCAGCGCCCCTTCTGGGAGCCGGGTACCGAGCACGGCTACCACGCGCACACCTACGGCTGGCTGGTCGGAGAGGTCGTCCGCCGGGTGACCGGCCGCGGCCTCGGCACGTTCCTCGCCGAGGAGATCGCCGCACCGCTCGGCCTGGACCTGTGGATCGGGCTGCCGGAGACCGAGCGGCACCGGGTCAGCCGGATCGTCGCCGCCCCGGTCGACCTGGACGCACTCGCCCGGATCGACCTGGACGCCCTTCCCGAGCCCGCGCGCGAGGTGATGAGGGCGTACGCCGATCCCACCTCGCTGACCGTCCGGGCGATGACCGTCGTCACGCCGATGCTGAACCACGACGACCCCGCCGAGCAGGCCGCCGAGATGCCCTCGACCAACGGCATCTGCACGGCCCGCGCGCTGGCCCGTTTCTACGCCGCGCTCATCGGCGAGGTCGACGGGCATCGCGTCCTCGCGCCCGGCACGCTGGCCTCGGCGACCGCGGAACAGGTCAGTGGCGTCGACAGCGTCCTGCGGGTGCCCGTCCGGATCGGCACCGGTTTCGGCCTGCCGACACCCGACGCCTTCTGGTACAGCCCGACCGCCTTCGGGTTTCCCGGCTACGGCGGATCGCTCGGCTTCGCCGACCCGGCGAACGGCCTCGCCTTCGGCTACGTCATGAACCACATCCAGGAGGGCGTGCCGGACCGGAGAGCCGCCACGCTCCTGGACGCGGTCCACGACGCGATCGGGGCCCGGGCCCGGTAGACCCGCCGCTCACCGGGTCCGGCGAACGACGCGGCGATCGCGGCGATCACGTCGTTCGGCGGCCGAAGACCGGGATCAGCACCGCGCCGACGGCGAGGTGCGCCAGTGCCAAAACAGCCTTGGTCCCGCCGGTCGCCCCGACCGCGAACAGGGGCAGGAACGACACCGCCAGCACGAGGACGGCGATCACCGTCCAGATGACCGGCGCCCTGCGGGTCAGCCGGTCCAGCAGCGCACGCGTACCCCAGCCGAGCAGGGAGACGACGAGGGTGAGGACGGCGGCGAACGGAAGGTCGATGACCCCGGGTGGCTGGCCGTTGCGGGGGTCGACGCGCAGCTCGATGCCCAGGATCCAGGCGAGGGCCCACAGCAGCACCGTGGCGAGGACGGCACCCCCGACCGCGAGGGCGGCGGTGCGTGGCCGCGTGGTCGCCGGGGAGGCGGACGTGGTGTTCATGAGGACTCCTTCAGGGAACAAGAATGATCTTGCCGCGCGTACGGGCGGACTCGGCGTCGCGGTGTACCGAGGCCAGGTCGGCGAGCGGGCGGGACGCGGAGACGTCGAGGTGGACGGCACCGGCGTCGACGAGCTTGACCAGCGCGGCGAGGTGGCCCGTGTCGTTGGTGACCACGAAGTGCGTCGCGGTCACCGGGGAACCGGCGGGGGTCGTGACCGGGACGGTGACGGACACGAGGACGCCGCCCGGCCGGACCAGCGGTGTCAGGGTCTCGGCGTCGGTCACGACCAGGTTGAGGAGCACGTCCACCGGTTCGCCCAGCGCGTCGGCGAGGGGCGTGGTCGTGTAGTCGACGATCCGGTCCGCGCCGAGCCGCAGGACCGTCTCGGCGCTGCGCGGACCGGCCGTGGCGATGACGTGCGCACCGGCGTACCTGGCGAGCTGGACGGCGAAGCCTCCGACGCCGCCGCCCGCGCCGTTGACGAACACCCGCTGCCCGGACGTGACGCCCGCGTGCTCGAACACCGCCTGCCACGCGGTGAGCCCGGCGATGGGGATGGCGGCGGCGTGGGCGAGCGGAACGGCGGCCGGTGCCGTGACGAGGGTGTCCTCGGCGGCGACGACGTACTCGGCCGCGGCGCCGCCGCCGTCGAGCCGTCCGACGACCCGGTCGCCGACGGCGAGGGTACGCACGCCGCCGCCGACCTCGGCGACCGTACCGGCGACCTCCCCGCCGAGCGTGTACGGCAGGTCGAGCGGGAAGACGGAACGCAGGAGCCCTCGGCGCAGGCCGATGTCCGACGGATTGAACGAGGTCGCGGCGACGTCGATCAGCACCTCACCCGGGCCGGGCACCGGCCTGGGGATGTCGTCGAGGCGGATGACGGACGCGTCACCGTACCGGTGGATTCGCATGGCTTTCACGGATCGAACCTATGGCCGGGCGGGAAGACGGGCCATGCTCGGAGATCCCTCGTTTATCATCGATCGTCTCGCCAGGGATATCCTCGCCGGATGGACGTGCTCAGCGACATGATCGCGGTCATGCGGACCGGACAGCCACGCTCGGCGCGGGTGGCCTGGCACGCCCCGTGGGCGCAGCGGTTCGGCACGATACCCGGGGCCGCGGGGCTGCAGGTGATCCTCCAGGGGCCGTGCTGGCTCATCGGGCCGGACGGCGACCCGGTGCAGCTGGTCGCCGGGGACGTGATCTTCCGGCCCCACGGGCGCGGGCACACGCTGGCCGACAGCCCGTCGACGCCACCGGCCGCGCTCGACTGCGACCCGGGGGATCCGCGGTTCCTCCAGCTCTTCGTCACCGACACCGTCGGCGTCCCCACCGGCACCGGGGCTCCGTCCGCCGTGACGCTCTGCGGCGGATACCACCTCGATCCGGCCCGCGCCCATCCGCTGCTGAACGACCTGCCGGAGCTCATCCACCTTCCCGCGCACCTCGGACGGCACCCCGAGCTGCGTTCCACCGTGGACCTGCTCGCCAGCGAGGTGGAACACCCCCGCCTCGGTACGGACGCCATCGTTCCCGCGTTGCTCGACACGCTGCTGCTGCACATCCTGCGCGCCTGGCTCGACCGGCGCCCGGCGCCCGGAAGCACGGGCTGGGCGGCGGCGCTCAACGACCCGGCCACCACCGCCGCGTTGCAGGCCATGCACCGTGACCCGGCGCGGCCGTGGACCGTCGCGACGCTCGCCGCCGAGGCGGGGCTGTCCCGGGCCCCGTTCGCCCGCCGCTTCACCGCCCTGCTCGGCCAGCCGCCGCTGACCTACCTGACGTGGTGGCGGATGACCACCGCCGCCCGGCTCCTGCGGGAATCCGACGCCCCGCTGCACACCGTCGCGACCAGGGTCGGCTACACGTCGGAGTTCGCCTTCGCCAGCGCGTTCAAGCGCCGGTACGGCACCGCCCCCGGCAGATACCGCCGCGCCGGGTGACGTGCTGGAAAACCTCGGAGACGGACGGACAGGGCCCGGGAGGGCGGCCTAGGGATCGCCGATCTCCGCCTGGGCGGCCAGCACGGCCTGCCGGAGCGGCCGGGCTCCGCACAGGTCGGCGAGCTCCAGCGCCGCCTTCAGGTGAGAGCCCGCGTCCTGGGGGCGGCCGGACCGCCGCAGGGCCTCGCCGAGCCCGTACAGGGAGATGGCGTGTTCGAGGCGGGCGTCGGTCGCTCCGAGCAGCCGGACCGACTCCGTCAGCATTTCAAGCCTCCGCGGTCCGGTCACGGTACCGGACGCCGATCGAAGGGCCCTGCCGACCGCCCTGGACGTCCCCCACCCGGCCGCGGCGGTGAGCAGGCCCTGGGCCACCGCGTGCGCCTCCTCGTGCCGTCCCCGCAGGAGCAGGCATCGTACGAGCGGTGTGCGCCAGTCGAGGATCTCCGGATTGGTGATGCCCATGGTGTGGCAGTGGTCCCTGGTCGCCTGCGCCAGTTCCAGCGCGCGCTGGGTGTGGCCCTGCGCGACGAGCAGATTGATCTCGCCGTCGGCGTAGATGTAGCGGTTGAGCTCGGGGCCGTGGGCGGCCTTGACCTGGTTGAGAATGGACCGTGCCTCTTCGAGGCCGCCGCGCGCCAGCAAGGCCGAGATGAGCGAGTTTCCGACGAATACCAGCCCGAGGTCGAGGCCGCTGTTCTTGGACGCCTCCACGGCCAGCCGCCCGTCGTGGATGGCCTCGTCGAGATCGCCCTTGGCGAGCATGACCATCGACCTGTAGGTGAGCGCGGGGGCGGTCCCGCGTAGTGAGCCGGCCTTGCGGCTGTGCTCAAGCACCGTCTCGATGGACGACAGGAGCCGAGGGTTGTCGCAGGGTCTCAGCGCGTACCACGCGCACGTCAGCAGGGGGAACGCCTGCGGCTGCCCGATCAGGCGATCGCCGGTGATGGCCCGCAGGGCGCGCCGCTCGGCCGACGCGCGCCTGTTCCGCATCGCGTCGTGGAGCGCGAGGCTGCATTCGAGCATGAGGCCGCCGGAGGAGGAGTCGGGTTCCTGCGCGCCGAACTCGTCGAGCGACGCGACGAGGTCGGTGCCGTACGGCGTCCCGTAGGCCACCATGCCGATGCAGGACTGCAGCGCCCTGCTCGCGGTGACGGAGAGACGGCTCTCCCTGTCGAGGGCGGACTGGCACGCCAGCGCCGCCTGCCTGGGCCGGCCGATCGTCCAGGTGGTGCAGGCGAGGATGAAGGCGATCTCGGCGCGCCGCTCGGGGTCGGGCTCCAGGGTGAGCACCTCGGACAGGCTCTCGATGGCCTGGGGCATGTTCACGAGCGCCTCGGCCATGCCGAGCCGGGTCAGTACGTCCAGTCGCTGGTCGGCGCGGGCCTCGTCGAGTTGCCTGCGCAGGAATGCGACCGCGCCGTCGACCGATCCGCGGGCCAGGCTGAGGTCGATGGCCTCGCCGAGTATCGCCGTCGGATCGTGCTCTCCCGTACCGGGGGGAATCCGGAGCAGGTGGGTCGCCGCCCTGATCGGGTCGTGGCCGGCCAGCGCGGCGCCGACGGCGCGCACGTGAAGGTCGACCCGGCTGCTCGCCCTGATTCCGGCGTAGACGGCTGACTGGATCAGCGGGTGACCGAACGAGAATCGCGCGGGCACCCCGTGCGAGGTGACCAGGTCGTTGACGACCAGCGAGGACACCGCGTCGAGCGCCTCCCGCGACGAGAGCCCGGCCACCTCGCCGAGCGCGTGGGCACCGGCGCCGTCGCCCAGCACGGCCAGGGCGTGCGCCACGCTCGTGGCGTCCGGCGGCAGGTGACGGAGCTGCCCGGCGACGAAACGCTCGATGTTCGGCGAGCCCTGGAGCAGGGCGGGTTCGTGGCCTTCCGGCGCGTTCAGCTGGCGGCCGAGCTCGCGTACCAGGAACGGGTTTCCGCGGGTCGAGTCGTAGCATCGCCGGACGAGCTCCTCGTCCGGCGGGGCGGCGATGAGGCCGGCCAGCAGTTCGGCGCAGCCACCGGGGGTCAGCGGGGTCAGCGTGGCCGTGACGGCCAGGGGCAGTCCGGCGATGACCGAGGCGATGTGACCGACGCGTTCGGACCCCGGGCGCAGCCCGGCCACGACCACCGCGGGAAGCCCGTCCAGCCGCGCGGCCAGGTAGGCGAGAAACTGCGCCGACGAGGCGTCGCTCCAGTGCAGGTCGTCCACCACGATCAGGAGCGGGTTACGTGACGCCAGGTCGTGGGCGAGCCAGAAGAGCGAGTTGATGATCGAGTACTCGCCCTGCGGGGTGGCCGGATCGGCGCTCGCCGGTCGCAGGACGGACGGCGCCGGAACCGCGGGATCCCTGACGAACGGCTCGAACAGCTGCCGGACGCAGCCCCAGGCGTAGTCGACCTCAAGGTCGGTGCCGCGAGCGCAGGCGACCGTGAAGCCCAGTTTCTCCCCCCGCACCCGGGCGTGGTCCAGCAGGCTCGTCTTGCCGATCCCGGCCGGTCCCTCCACGAGCAGGAAGCCGCCCTGCCGCCCGGTCATCGCGGTGTTCAGGATCCGGCCGATGAGGCGCGTCTCCGCCGTTCGCTCCACCAGGGCGGGCCCGGGGGGACCGTCCTCCGCCCTCTGGGTCTCGGGGGGACCGTTCCCTGGCTCGGGCTCGGGCACGACCGCCTGGCCCGGGGCGGGCAGGTCGAGGCCGGGGTCCTGCCGGAGGATCGCCGTTTCGAGCTCGCGGAGCGGGAGCCTCGGGTCGATGCCCAGCTCGTCGAGCAGCCGGTCGCGCAACCGGTGATAGACCGCCAGCGCGTCGGTCTGCCGACCGCTGCGGTACAGGGCGACCATCAGCAACCCGTGCAGATCCTCGTCGTACGGGTACGGCTCGGCCAGTCTCTCCAGCTCCGGCACCAGCTCCAGGTGCCTGCCGAGCGCCAGCCTGGCCTCCGCCAGCCCCCGCTCCGCGCCGTGCCGGAGCCGCTCCAGCCTGGCCGTCTGCTCCTTGAACCAGGACAGCCCCGCCACGTCCTCCAGGGGGCGCCCGCGCCACAGTCCCAGGGCGGCCGTGAGCGTGGACGCCCGCGCGGCGGGATCGGTCTCCCGCTTTCCCCGCTCGATGAGGGCCTCGGCCATCCGGACATCCGTGTCCACCGCGTCGAGGATGAGCACGTACCCCGGCGGGCGGGCCACGATCGCCCCGGGCACCGCCAGCAGCCTGCGCAGATAGGACATGTGGCTCTGCAGGGTGTTCGTCGCCGTCGCGGGCGGCCTGCCGTCCCACACCGCGTCGATCAACCGGCCCGCGTCGACCACGCCGCCGGCCCGCAGGGCCAGGACGGACACCACCGCCTTGCGGCGCAGCCCGGAAACCGGTAGGACGCTGTCTCCCGCGACGACGTCCACCGGGCCGAGGAGCCGCACCCGGACGGGGTCGGGGTGGCCGCCGGGACCGCCGGAGACACCCATCGCCACATCACCCTCCGGACCGTGCGCCGTCCGAGCTGAGACGAATTCAGGCTAACCGGCCAGAACAAGGTTGAACACCGGATTAAGCCGCCACGTTCCAGCGCCACGTCAGCCGCGTTTTAGCGCCCGGTGGCGGTGTTCCCGGGTACGACGGGACTCCCTCTCGGGGGTGGCAGTATTCACCAGTGTCCACACGGAGGGGGCGATGTGCGTACCGAGGACCTGTCCGAGGCGGAACGCCGGGTGTGGGAGGCGTTTCCGCGAGGCGAGGAGGTCGACTTCACCACCGGGAAACCGGAGGAGGACGACCCGGCCGGGGGGACCGCCTGGGACGCGGAGCGGACGATCCGGGCCAGGGTGATCGCCGTCCTGCTGATGAGCGACATGGGCGAGGAGTCACCCCGGTCACACCGGATCCCGGCGCTCCGCGTCAAGGGGGCCCGGATCGTCGAACGGGTGAACCTGGCCTACTCCACCCTCCGGCACTCCGCGCGGTTCCTGTCCTGCTTCTTCGAGGAGGACCCCTCCCTGTACTGGGCGCGGTGCCCGCAGCTGAACTTCAAGGGCTCCCACCTGCCTGGCCTGGCCGGTTCCAACGCGCAGATCGACGGGCACCTGCTGCTGGAGGGGTGCGTGTTCACCGGCCGGGTGGAGCTGCACGGGGCCCAGATCGCCGGAAGTCTCATCCTGGACCACGCGCGGACCTCCGCGACCGGTCTGGCGATCGACTGCGACCGGCTCCAGGCCGGGCGGCGCATCTCCGCGACCGGGCTCGACGCCGCGGGCCAGGTCAGGTTCTCCAGGGTCAAGGTGGGCGACACCGTAATCCTGGATCATGCCCGTCTGGCGGCTTCCGGCGAGACGCTGGTGCTGGACGAGCTGATCTCCGACGGGAGTGTCTTCTGCCGGTGGATGACGGTCACCGGGATGGTCAGCCTGCGCAACGCCCGGGTGACCGGGCCGTTCGGCTTCACCGGAACCGTGATCGACCACCCCGGCGAGATGGCCTTCCGAGGTTCCAGGATCACCGCCGAGGGCGGCCTGTACCTGGGCGCCGGGTTCACCGCGACGGGCATCGTACGGCTGGCCAACTCGCGGGTCGACCGGGAGCTCAGCCTGAAGGGCGCCCGCCTGACCCATCCCGGCGGTGACGCGCTCCAGGCCGCGGAGCTGCAGATCGAGGGGACCCTCAACGCGCGCGGGCTCATCGCCGAGGGGCGGGTGGACCTCTCCCAGGCACGCATCGCGGGAGCACTGAACCTGACCGCCGCGAACCTGACTACCGCCTTGCCAGACACGCCCGCGTCCCCAGGCACGCCCGCTTCTCCCGATATGCCCGCGTCTTCCGATATGCCCGGCGACGCCCCCGGCGCGTCAGGCGCGTCCCGCGCGGTCGCCCTCGACGCCGATGGAGTGAACGTCGGGGGCGGGCTGTCGTGTACCGGGGGTTTCGTGGCCGAGGGCGCGGTCCGTCTCGCCGACGCGCGTATCGGCACGTTCGCCGACTTCAACGGCGCCCGGCTGGGCAACCCCGGCGGACAGGCACTCGACCTCGCCGGGGCGAGCGTCGGCGGTGGCCTGGAGTGCGGGCGCGGCTTCGTCGCGGAGGGCGAGCTCAGCCTGATCGGGACCCGTGTCGGCAGGCACCTGTATCTCGACGACACGACGCTGTCCGCGCCGGGCGGCCGGGCCCTGGCCGCCTGGCAGCTGGAGGCCCGCGAGCTGTACCTGCGCCCCAGGCGGGCACCCGAGGGCACCGTCGACCTGCGACATGCCCGGATCGGCGTCATCCGCGACGACCCCGCCACCTGGTCCCCGCGGCGCCAGGACGGCCTCACCTACGAGGCCCTGGATCCGATGTTGCCCGCCGCCCGGCGCCTGGCCTGGCTGAAGGACGACCCGGGCGGGTACGCGCCGCAGCCGTACGAGCAGCTCGCCGCCATCTACCGGCGGCTGGGGCACGACGCCGACGCCCGTACCGTCCTGCTGGTCAAGCAGCGGCGGCAGCGCGCCACGCTCCCGCTGTACGCGCGGGCCTGGGGCCGGCTGCAGGACGTCACCGTCGGGTACGGCTACCGCCCCGTCCGCGCCGCCCTGTGGTTCCTGGCCCTGCTCGTCACCGGCACCGTCGTGTTCGCCCTGAACAACCCGCCCCGCGCGGAACCCGGCAAGGGCCCCGTCTTCAACGCCCTCGTCTACGCGCTGGACCTGCTGTTCCCGCTGATCGACTTCGGGCAGGAGAAGGCGTACCAGCCCGCCGGTGCCACCCAGTGGGTCGCCTACGGTCTCGTGATCGCGGGCTGGGTGCTGGTCACCACCATCGCCACCGGCATCACCCGCGCCCTGTCCCGCCAGTGACCGCGAGGTGGCCCGTCCCGGCCCGTCCCGGCTCGGCACGTGGGAGTCCTGAGCTGTCCGACCATGCGTTTCCTCCCGTCCGGCGTCACCCCCGCCGGGTGAAGACGCCCCGGAGACCGGACGGCCGGATTTTCACCGCGGGCGTCACCCATCACATCCGCACCGGAAGGGTAGGACATCATCATGGCGGCCCGAGACCACGAACTCCTGCACGCTGCCAAACGCGTCGCCGCCGCACTGGGCCTCACCCCCGACGAGGTCATGCGGCGCGTTGTGGAGCTGGGCCGCGGCGACCGCGCCGACTGGTCCAGCAGCGAGCTCCTGCTGGTCGCCCTCGCCCAGCTGACGGCCGAACGGCCGGTCCCTCCCGGAGCGGGCGGGCGTGCCGAGACGGTCGAGACCGTCAAAGCACCACGCCTCGGCGTCATGGAGGAGGAGAACAGCGAAAAGCCACACAGGGCGCGTTCCCAGCGCAATTTCGGCTCCTGAGTTCCGGCTCCTGACAGAAAGGATCGCCAAGAGCCAGAATTACACCGATATTTCCCTCGATCGGGCCTTCCCTCCCCGCCTCCGTCCTCCCAGGTCACACACGACGGTGCTCCCGGCCGTACGGGCGTCAGAGGTTGATCTGGTAGAGGATGAAACCCCGGTTCACGGCGACCTCGTCGTAGAGCCGCCGGGCGACGGTGTTGCTCTCCTGGGTGGACCAGTAGACCCGGCTGCAGTCGCGGGCGCGCGCCCACTCGGTCACCGCCTCGATCAGTGCCCGCCCCGCGCCGTTGCCCCGGGCCCGAGGCGCGGTGAACAGATCCTGCAGGTAGCACACGTCCGGCGCCGTGGTGCTGGCGTGGATGAGGAAGTGCGCGATGCCGACCAGCTCGCCGTCGAGCTTCGCGCCGAGGGCGTGCATCCGGACGTCCTCCCGGAACTCGTCCCAGGCCCTGTCGTACAGCTGGGGCGTGAGGGTGCGCTCGTAGAAGTCGTTGTAGCCGCGGAACAGGGTCTCCCAGTGGGGACGGTCCGCGGAGCGGAGCTTGCCGATCTTGAGCATGCGATGTCCTCCGGGCGAGGGTCGGGAGTTCAGCCCCTATGTCCCCCGTGGGAACCGTCCCGAACTCGGAACGACCCGGTGATCCCGCTCCTTCGGGGACCGGTCACCGGTACGGCTGCCACCTGGCCGTCTGGTCGCGGGTCCTGAAACTGCGCATGCGGTCCTCCCACTGCGGCCGGATGCCCGGGTTGCTGCGCAGGACGGGCACGACGCTGGTGACCAGTTTCAGCTCACGGAGGCGGCGCAGGACCGGGAAGCCCGGCCAGCGGGTGACGTCGAAGCCGTAGCCCTCGGCGAGCGGCGTGTGCTCGTCCCAGGGATAGTCCATCCGCAGGCGTCCGACCGCGACGGGGGCCAGG
Organism: Streptosporangium sp. H13245; assembly: GCF_055690525.1. Lineage (NCBI taxonomy): Bacteria > Bacillati > Actinomycetota > Actinomycetes > Streptosporangiales > Streptosporangiaceae > Streptosporangium > Streptosporangium sp. H13245. The sequence continues at coordinate 45,664 of NZ_JBSZKT010000028.1, forward strand.
TCCCACTCGCGCGGGCCGATCGCCGTACTGTCGAAGTCGCACAGCACCGGCCCGCCGGGGCCCGCGATGACGTTGCCCATGAACACGTCGCCGTGGATGACCCCGGCGGGAAGCGCGTAGTCGAGTGCGGCGAGCCGTTCCTCGATCTCGTCGCACTCGTCCAGCAGAAAGGTGTGGTCGCTCGCGGGCAGGTCCTCCGGCTCGTCGAGCCGCTGGCGGACCTCGACCATCGGGGTCCACGCGGGCAGGTCCACCGGCGGGTCAGGAAGCGTGTGGAGCCGCCTGAGCACGGCGGCCAGGTCGCCGCCGCCGGGACGCGGCCCCACCTCGGGGGTCTCCTCCCACAGGGTGACCAGGTGGCCATCCACCTGGAGCGGCTGCTCGCAGCCGGGCAGCAGCCGTACGGCGGGGAAGTCGTGGTCGGCCAGCCAGCGGGCGACCCGCACCACCGTCGGCACGCGGGAGCGGGCGGCCGAGGACCCGGCGACGCGCACCACGACGGGTGCGCTCTTGAGACGGAAGACGGCGTTGTTGGTGAACTTGATCAGCTCGGCGTCGCCGGGCGCGAGCCCCACCCGGGCGCGGACCGACTCCAGCAGGGAGTGGAGCCGGTCCCGGGTGAGCCCGCCGGCGTGGTCGGTGGTCATCGTCACGCGGCGCGCACCACCGAGATGCGCCGGGCGAGGTCCTGCGCGTCACCGCTGTGCGCCCGCATCATCGCGACGGCCTGCAGCGGCGCGAGGCGGTCGATGATCCTCACCGAGCGGATCTCGGTCGCCAGGGTGACGGCCTCGTCGCCGTTGGCGATTCCCGAGGTCATGTCGCCCGCTCTGAGCTGCACCGTCGCGAGGGCCGTCAGCTCGAAGGCCCTGCTCCTGGCCATGCTCGGGTCGCGCTGCCCGAGCGCGTCGGTGAGGAACCGCTCGGCGATGCCGAGGTGGCTGTCGAGGTGGGTCTCGGCGAGGTCGGCGTGGACCATGCCGCTCGTCGCGTCGAGGTCGGCGGTGCCGAAGAAGCTCACCCAGGCGGGCGACTCGCGGTCACGGGCACGGGCCAGCTCGTCGCTCGCCCTGTTGATCGACTTGAGGGCGAGATCGCTGTCGCCCAGCAGCGCGTAGGCCCAGGCCTCGTTGGCGAAGAGCATCGCCACGGTCCGCTCGCAGCTGGCGTCCTGCGCGCAGATCTGCCCGAGCTGGAAGAACCGCAGCGCGTCCAGGATGCGGTCGCAGTGAAGGTGGACGCGTCCCATCCGGTACAGGACGTTGGCGGCGAGCGAGGGGTTCCTCGCGTACTTGGCCTGCTCCAGCGCGCGGGCCAGGTGGCCTCTGGCCGCCCCGTACAGGCCGACGTCGAAGGAGGTCCAGCCCGCGAGGTTGTGCTGGTCGGCCAGCGCCTGGTGCAGCCGCAGGGTGACCGACTCCGGGCAGGTGGCCCGCAGCAGCCGCTGCGACCAGGTCAGCTGGGCCACCACCGCGTCGCGGCAGACACCGCCCCCGTGCCGGTAGTCCAGGGCGCGCAGCGTCCGGGTCACCGTCTCGATCTGCTCGACGTCGGCCATGCCGATGCGGTACGGGACGGGGGTCTCCGTGGGGGTCAGCGGCTCGGCCCACTCCTCGGCGTCCCCGACCACCGCGCCGATGGTCACCTGCGCCGCGTGCGCGAGGAGGCGGCGTACCTGCTCGTCCTCACAGAGGTCGTCGCGGTGGTCGGCCGCCGCCGCCCCGGCCGGCGCGGAGGAGGCGTCGTAGGCCAGCCCCATGTAGCCGCGCGGGATCCCCAGCCCGTCGGCGATCCGGCCGAGCACCTCGTACGCCATCACCTGGCGGCCCTTGAGGATCTCGGAGATCTCCGACTGGGACTGTGCCGTGAGGGCGGCGATGTGACGCTGCGAGACTCCGATCCGCTGGAGTAACCGGTAGACGGTGGCCATGTCGCGGGCGGCCAGAGCCTGACGCATCTGTGGACGTTCCCAGAGCGCCGGGTCGATTTCCTGCGCGTTCCCACTGCTGACGTTCATGCCGACCTTTCCCGGCCGAGTCCCCTTGACGGGCTCCCTTGACGCCAAGGTAACCGCCGACCGGGCGCCACCGGAGCCGTATCGGTGCGACCGATCGTGCAAGGTGATCGGCCCGGCCTATCACCGGGCCGACCTGCGGACAGTATTGGTCCTGCGACTCTCCGTATATCGGTCTTGTCCCGCACCATGGGTAATTCAGACCAGCGAGCGGCCGGGCGTCCCGGCGACCCCGTGCCGCCGATGCCCTACGCGATAGGAGCCACGATGCTCACCGAGCACGCTCTGGTTCTGGAGTCCGGCGTGCACGGCAAGCTCCACGACCGCTTCCGGATCACCGCCTGGTGCCTTCCCCAGCGCGACGCCGCCCGCCGCGCCCGCAGGCTGCTCCACGACCTGCTGTCCCGGCCGCCGTTCGCCGCCTGCGAGGTCGCCGAGCTGGAGGTCGTGGTCACCGAACTGGCCACCAACGCCAGCAGCTACGCCCCGGGCCCGTACGAGCTGCGGGTCCTGCACGACAACGACCTGCCGATCAGGGCCGAGGTCGCCGACGCCGGAGGCGGGGTCCCGCTGATCGAGCGCCTGCTGCACCGCCCGTTCACCGCCCCCGGCCACGTGGACGAGCTGGAGCTCGGCGGGCGGGGCCTGCGGATCGTCGACGAGTTCACCGCCGGGCACTGCGGGGCTCGCTGGACGCGGCTGTGCGGTACCGGGCAGATCGGGACCGGCGTCTGGTTCGACCTGCCCGTACACCGTCCCCGGACGTGACCTCCGCGCGCCACCCGGCCGCCGGGTCCGGTCACTCCGGGGCCGGGTCCGGTTGCCAGGGCCCGCCGTGGTCGAGCAGGCGTTCCAGTCTCTCCGCGTACGGCCGCCAGTCCAGTCCCCTGCCCGCCGCCCAGGTGTCGTCGTGGCAGGTTCGCAGGTGGCGCGGATCGGCGTCGCCGATCACGGTCGCCACGTCACCCCGGACACCCCGGGCGCGCATGCGCGTGATCATCTCCAGCGCGCCCCACAGGTTCGTGCCGGTGGCGGCGCCGACCGGCGGCCCGACGTCCCGGCGGACGCGGCGGGCGGCGGCCACACTCGCGGCGTCGGGTACGGGGACGACCAGGTCGACGAGATCGGGAACGAACCCCGGCTCCAGGCGCGGCCGGCCGATCCCCTCGATCCTGGAGGGCATGCCCGTCCCGTAGTCGGCGGCGCCGCTCGCCCAGCCGGGGAAGTAGGCGGAGTTCTCCGGATCGACCACGGCCAGCCGTCCCGGCAGGTCGTGGTCGCGCAGGTGGCGGCCGACGGCCGCGGACGTGGCGCCGGTGCCCGCGCCGACCACGACCCAGCGCGGGCACTCCTCCAGCTGCCCGAACAGCTCCTCGGCCAGGCTTCCCCCGCGCCAGTCGACGGCCGCCGCCGAGGTGTAGTGGTCCAGGTAGTGGCCGCCCACCCGCCCGGCCAGCTTCGCGGCCTCCGCGTAGATCGCCAGGGGCGGGTCGACGTGCAGGCACCTCCCGCCCAGCCGTTCGACGCCCTCCCCCGACGACTTCTTCGGCATGACCGCGACGTACGGCAGGCCGAGCAGCCGGGCGAAGTACGCCTGTGCGACGGCCATCGCGCCCCCGCTGGCCTCCACCACGGTGGTGCCCTCCGTGATCAGGCCCTCGGCGATCGCCCGCGTGAAGAGTGCCCGTGCCAGCCGGTGCTTGAGGTTGCCCGTCGGCTGCGCGGACTCGTCCTTCAGCCACAGCCGCACCTCCCACCCGGCGGGCAGCGGGAACCGGCGCAGCGGCGTGGGAGGGGTCAGCTCCCTCTCGCTATCCAGCTTCGCGATCGCCTCCGCCGCCCACGCACCGCCGCCGCTCATACCAGCAATCTAGTGCGATCCGCCGATCCTGCGTCGGCCGGGGACACGTCACGACCGGCATGCTCACCGGGGATCGACCGGGGTTACCGGCCGGGTACGCGGGCCGACCGGGTCACGGGCTCTGGGGCTGCATGGACTGGCCCTGGCGGTACATCCGCGGGGGCTTGTTGCCCGCGTACTGACCGCCGTCGATGGGCAGGACCACCCCGGTGATGAAAGACGACTGGTCGGAGCACAGCCACACGACGGCGTCGGCGACCTCCTCGGCCCGGCCGACGCGGCGCATGGGTGTGGCGAGACCGGCCATGCGCTGGGCCTCCTCGCCCGCGGCCCTGAGGTGGTGGGTGAGGATCGGCCCCGGGGCCACGACGTTGACCCGGATCCCCTGGTCGGCGTAGTCGAGCGCGGCGACCTGGGTCAGGCCGATGATGCCCGCCTTGCCGGCCACGTAGGCGGCGAGGTTGGCGGTACCCCGCGTCCCGGCGATGGACGCCATGTTGACGATCGCGCCGCCGCCCGAGCCGAGCATCGCCTGGATCTGGTACTTCATCCCGAGGAACGTGCCACGGACGTTGGTGCGGATCCCCCGGTCGAAGTCGTCGGGGTCGATGTCGGCCAGCGGTGCGGGCAGGGGCCCGTCGGTGGCGTTGTTGAAGGCGGCGTCCAGGCGGCCGAACGCGTCCAGCGCGTGCCGGACAAGCCGCTCGGACGACGTGGCGTCACCGACGTCGGTGGGCACCGCCAGCGCCCGGCCCCCCTCCGCGCGGATGGATTCGGCGACGGACTCCACCGCCCGCTCGTCACGGGCGCCCAGCACGACGGCGGCACCGGCACGGGCGAAGGCCCGCGCGGTGACGGCGCCGATGCCCTTGCTGGCTCCGGCGACGAGCGCGACCCTGCCGTCGAGCGGGCGGTCTCCGGTCGAGTGCGTCGTGGCGGTCATGCTGTGCTCCCCGTGGAGAAGATCATCGTGTGCTCCCTGTGCTGGGCGAGGTGAACGGCCGCGCCCCGGCGGCCCGTGTCACCAGAATGATAGATGTCTAATGATTAGACGTCAAATGGTTAGAGCACGATGTTACCGTGAGCACATGCCGCCACCCTTCGGGCCGCCGATCGGCCTGCGCCTGGCCCGTACCGCCAAGTCCGTCAGCCGCGCCTTCGACGAAACGCTGGCCGAGGCGGGCGGGTCGTTGCCGGTGTGGCTGATCCTCATCTCCCTCAAGACCCACCGGCTGGGCAACCAGCGCGAGCTCGCCGAGGCGGTCGGCATCCAGGGGGCCACGCTGACCCACCACCTCAACGCGATGGAGAGCACGGGCCTGCTCACCCGCCGCCGCGATCCGGCCAACCGGCGCGCCCACATGGTGGAGTTCACCGAGGAGGGGGAGGCCCTGTTCCATCGGCTGCGGGAGGCGGCCATGACCTTCGACCGGCGGCTGCGCGCGGACCTGAACGAAGAGGACATCGCCGCCTTCGAGCGGGTGCTCGCGACGATGGCGCACAACGTGCGGGACACCCCCGGTGCCCCCGACGCCCCGCACGTCCGGGGCGCGGCAGACTGACCGGGGGCGTTCCCGACACCGGGGGCGTTCCCGCGCCCTTCACCGGCCGGAGCGTTCCCCTCATTACCGACGTTCCGCGTCGTTCACCGGTCAGGGCGTCCCCGTCACCGTCGGCGCCCCGCGTCCTTCACCGGCTGGGGCTCCGGGAGTTTCCGCACCGCACCCTCGGGAGCCCTCGCGTACGCGGCGGAAAACCCGGCGGCGCGAGGCCGCCCCTCTCTGTTACCGTCGATGGAGTTCCGCCGGACGAGGCCCGGCGGCAAGTGTGGAGGAAGCCATGGCTGCCCGGGATCTGACACCGGGCCACCGCATCGCACCGGCCGTTCCGGCGCGGTGACGACCGAGGTCGACGCCCAAGTGGTGGTCGGCCCTCTCCTGTGGTGCCCGGTGACGTCGCGATCATGTTGACGCACGACACCGTTGGAGCTTTCCCATGTCACACGACATCTCATCCACCTGGTACGCGAACTTCTTCACCGAACTTCCCAACGAGTTCTGGCGGCGCGCGGCGACGCCGGAACTCACCGAGGCGGACGTCGACTTCATCGAACGCCACCTCGGCCTGCCCCCCGGAGCCCGCGTCCTCGACGTGCCCTGCGGCAGCGGCAGGCACACGCTGGCACTCGCCGCGCGTGGCCACCGTCTGACCGGTGTGGACATCTCGGCCGAGGCCATCGGGTACGCCCGGCGGGCCGCGGCCGACGCCGGGCTCGACGTCGATCTCGGCATCGCCGACATGCGGGACATCCCGCGTGACGGCTCGTTCGACGCCGCCGTCTGCATGGGCAACAGCTTCGGCTACCTCGAACCCGAGGGAACCCGCGAGTTCGTCGCCGCGCTGGCCGACGCGGTCCGGCCGGGCGGAGGGCTGGTGGTCGACTTCAACGCGACGGCCGAGTCCGTCCTGCCCGGCTATCCGGGTGAGCCGCGCCAGATGCGTACGGGCGACATCACCGTCACGGCGACGACGGGGTACGACGTCACCCGCAGCCGCCTGATCAGCGGATACCGTTTCACCCGGGGCGGCGAGGAGCTTGAGGTCACCGCGATCCACCACGTCTACACCAGCGCCCATCTGGGCCAGATCCTCACCGACGGCGGTTTCACCAGCGTCGAAAGGTTCGGCGGGCCTGACGGCTCGCCCTTCGAGATCGGCGCCGGACGGTTGCTGCTCACCGCGCGCCGGGCGGAGGAACCGCACCCGGCGGGAACGTGAGCACCGGCCCCGCCGGGCTCCCGGCAAGAACCGTCTCCTAGGCGCCACGCCCTGACCCGCGCCCTGGACCACGCCTGAGACGGCCCCACCGCCTGCCCTCCGGAAATGATCGGGGGCGGGCGGTGTGCTCCCGGCGCACGCCGGACCGGTGAAGCGGCCCGTCACATGGCGCGGCGGCGGTTTTCCGAGAGCGGCGAACGTCGGGATCACGGCACTTCAGGGACGGGAAAACAGGGGAAACGGGGGAAACGGGGGAACACGTCAGAGCACGGGAAACCGGGGAAGGACCCGATACGAGAGGACGAACCGCCGAGGAAGGCCGTAACTCATGAGGATCACGCTGGTCCAGGGGGACATCACCACGCAGGACGTCGACGCCGTCGTCAACGCCGCCAACTCCTCGCTCCTGGGCGGCGGCGGAGTCGACGGGGCCATCCACCGGCGCGGTGGTCCCGCCATCCTCGCCGAGTGCCGCGACCTGCGCGCCTCCCACTACGGCAAGGGGCTGCCCACCGGCCAGGCCGTGGCCACCACGGCGGGAGACCTCCCGGCTCGCTGGGTCATCCACACCGTCGGCCCCGTCCACTCCCCCACCGAAGACCGCGCGCACCTCCTGGCCTCCTGCTACCGCGAATCCCTGCGCGTCGCCGACGAACTCGGCGCCACCGGCGTCGCCTTTCCCGCCGTGTCGGCCGGGATCTACGGCTGGCCGATGGACGACGCCGCCCGCATCGCCGTCGACACCGTACGGGCCACCCCGACACGGGTGACGGACCTGCGGTTCGTCCTGTTCACCCCGGACGCCTACGCCGCCTTCGAAAAGGCCCTCGGCACCACGGGGTCGTGAACCGGCCCGGCCGGACAGACCCGGAAGGCTCCCCGGACATCGCCGCCGCCTTCCAGCGCTCGCCGGTCCGTCACGCGGGCGGACAACACGGGCGGCGCGGGCGTCAGGCGGGCTCGTCGCCGAGTGCTCCCTCCAAACCCAGGTCCCCATCCGGGTAGGGCGTCGCGGGACGGCGTCCCGGCAGGGGCCACCGGCCGCCCCCGCGGTGTTCCCGCGGAGCGAGGGTGAAGGACCCGGTGAACCAGGCGGCGAGCAGCGCGCGGTCGACCAGCGTCAGGCCGGTGCCCGCCGCGCACTCCCTGGCCGGAGCCGTGAAGGTCGCCGAGGTGACGAGCACGCCGTGGTGGCCGGGATAGGCGTGGAGCGCGCCGAGAAGGTCGCGGATCTGGGGTGAGCCCACCGAGGTGCCCCAGCGCTTGCACTGGATGACGAAGCGGTCGCCACCGGGCGCGGTCGCGACGACGTCGACGCCGCCGTCACCGCTGCCGCCGATCCTGCGCACCCCGCGGAAGCCCTCTCGCCGTAGCAGGGCCTCGACGAGGGCCTCGAACCGGTCGCCGGTCATGCGGTCGACGCGTTCGAGGCGCGCGTTGTCCTCCAGCCACTCCCGCTCCCTGGCCTCGATCACCCGGTGACGGAGCAGGAGCGCCCCTGCCAGGACCGCGATCAGCGCGATCGTGCCGCCGATCACCAGCGGCCAGTTGGCGACGACGACGTCGACGAGCCACATGGCGACCACGACGAAGGCCACGGCCGCGACCGCCCACAGGAGCCCATCGCCCTCTCTCCGGCGCGCTCTTCGCCCGCCGGACGCCCGCCGTCGCACCTTCTTGGCGGGGGTCCGTCGCCGTGCCATCGCGCACCTCCGGGGGACGAGGTTGGAACGTTGCCGCTGACCCTGTCGACTTTGACAACGGGCACCGACAATTTCCAGGGCGACGTGTTTTGGGGCGACCGGTGAACGCGGATTCGTACCGGCCGCATCGAACATGCCCGCCCACGCTCCCTGACCTCACCCTGGGACGGCCACCGTCAAGCCCCGGCCCGGCCGGGTCACCCGAACGGCCGGGGTGCCGTCGATCACCATCGTGACGCCTCTTCCCGATATGCCGGGAACCTCACGCGTGCTGGGAGGAAGCGGGCAAATCCTCCAGGGGCGTCTCGTCGACACCTTCGCCGCCTTCGATGTCGGCGAGGCGCTCCGCGATGTCGGCGACGAGTGCCGCCTCCGCGTCCACCGGGTAGAAGTGGTCTCCCGGGAAGGTCCGCAGCTCGAACCCGAGGGCCGCGACGCGGCTCCAGGCACGCATCTCCCCCTGGCTCACACGCGGGTCGTCCGTCCCCAGGTATCCGGTGATCGGGGCGGTGACCAGCGGGGTGGACGCGGGCCGGTAGGCGTGCAGGAGGTCGTGGTCGGCCCGCAACGCGATCATCGCCAGGTCCATCAGCTCGGGGAAGCGCAGGAGCGTCGGATCCGCGGCGGCGGCCTGCTCGGCGAGCTGACGGTCACCGATGGGGATCCTCCGCGCGTCGTCCGCGCACAGGTGCGGCGCCGCGTGCGCCGACACCAGCAGCGCCACCGGAGAGATCCGGTGGTGTCCGGCGAGCCTGACCGCGACCTCGTACGCGACCACGGCGCCCATGCTGTGCCCGAACAGGGCGAGCGGCCGGTCCGCCAGGGTGACCAGGGCCCGGCAGACGTGGTCGACGAGGGGTTCCATGCGGTCGATCGGCCGCTCGTTGACGCGGTTCTGCCTGCCGGGGTAACACACGGCGGAGAGCTCGACGTCGGCGGGCAGCCGGTCCTGCCACCCCCGGTAGGACGCCGGGGCTCCCCCGGCGTGGGGGAAGCAGACGAGGCGCAGGCGAGGCTCGGTGAGCGGGCGCCGCCTGCGCAGCCACATGCTGGAGTCGGCCGGGATCGTCTCGGTCATGGAAGGTCGTTCCTTTCGAGGACCGCGTACGGGCCGACCGTCTCCGGTCCTTCCCCGCCACCGGCCCGAGGGGTGCCGTCTTCGCTCGCGGGGGGCTCCGCGCCCGCCGCCGGGCACCTCCCGAGGGCCGCGATCCCCTCCCCGGGACTCGGCCCTCCGGGGAGGCTCTCCCCGGTGAGCCCGCGGTGGCGGCGTTCCGTGTCACGGGTCGTCCCCACGTCGTTCCGCCGATCCCGGCTGGTCGACGGCACCGGCGCGTCCCCGGTGTCGCGCCGTGCGCCGGGGGCGAACGTGTCGAGGAGGGCGCTGGCCCCGTAGCGGGTGGGCCCGAGGATCCCGGAACCCGGGATCCCGAGATCGGGAGCGCCCGGCCCGGGGGTGCCGGGACTTCGGGGACCGGGGCCGGGGATGCCGGGACCGGGAGTGCCGGGGCTCCGGGGACCCGGATCTGGGCTGCCAGGACCGGGGATTCCAGGACCGGGAGTGCCCGGACCGGGGATTCCAGGACCGGGGACGGCCGGGTCGGGAAGGCCGGGGCCGGGAGTGCCCGGTCCTGGGAAGCCGCGTCTCGCCGTCCCGGCGACCGAGGTGCCACGGTCGCGGGCGCCGTGGGCGCCATCCGTATCGTCGGCGCCGCCACCTCTGCGGGTCATGTCGGCGCCGTCCGCGTGCGTCGCGTTCACCTCTGTCGTCCTTTCCGGCGGCACCGGCCGCGCCGCCAACCGCTTCGAACCCGTGCCCGCTTCCCCTCAGCGGTGGTGGATGGCCGCCCGGCGGCTGCGGAACTGTTCGGTGAGCACCGCCACGTGCTCACGCCGGTAGCCCTGGTCCATCGCCCTCAGCACGCGCTCGCGCATCACCCCGAGGTAGGACTGGTCGATCCCCGCCCGCTCCGCGATGCCCGCCAGGTTGTTGAGGACGTCCAGGTGCGAGGTGAGCGGAGCCTGCTCGAAGGTGTAGTCGCGGCGCGCGATGAGGCCGAGGCCGATGCCGATCGTGTTCTGGAAGCCGGGGTCGTAGAGCGGCACGGACTCCGCGAAGTCGTTGAGGGGGACGCCCATGCTCTCCGCGATGGCCGAGCATTCGAGGAAGCCGTTGACGAACGCGTAGTAGAAGGCGCTGGAGACGACCTGGTAGGCCTTGGCGTAGGCGGGGTCGGGGCCCAGGCGCACCTGCTTGCCGGACAGCGCCTCGGTCACGCCCGCCAGCTCCTTGAAGTCCTCGGCCGCCCCGCCGTAGACGGTGAAGCAGTCTTCGGTGCCGATGGCGTCCGGGTAGTTGAGGATCGCGGCCTCCAGATATCTGCCTCCCGAGGCCTCCACCCGGTTTCGCAGGGGCGCGACGTCGTCGGGGATGCCGCTGGCGTTCTGGACGACGAGCCTGCCGGAGAGGTCGGCCGCGGCCTCGTCGAGGACCGCGTGGGTGATCTCGTAGTTGAGCAGGCACATCAGCACGATCGGGGAGGCCTCGATCGCCTCGGCCGCCGTCGTGCGGAGGTGGACGTCCCTGCCCGCGAGCCTCGCCGGGCGCTCGGGCGTGCGGTTCCAGACCGAGACCTCCAGGCCGGAGTCGGCGCAGGCCCGCACGATCGCGGAACCGATCACGCCGGTCCCGATGACCGTCACATCCGTCATGTCACTGCTCCATCCTGGTGAAGGTCATGACGACTCCGCCGACCTCGGCGGCGTCCGCCCACGCGGCGAAGGTGTCGAGCAGCCGCGCGGTGCCGGACGCGCCGTCCCCTGCCTCCGGCCGCGCCCGGTGCTCTCGCAGCCCGCGCGTGAGCCGGGAGAGGGAGTCACGCACGTTCTCGGTGATGTCGACGAGTTCCGTGGCTGCCATCCCGGCCCGCCGCGCGGCCGACAGGTGGTCTTCCGGCGCGTCGAGCGACACGGCGTTCAGCATGGCCAGGTAGGGGCCGACGCGCTCGCGGATCTCCTCGGTCAGCGGGACCCGCGGGTAGGGGGTCTCGACCACCAGGCGGCCCCCCGGCCGCAGGACCCTGGCGATGCTCCGGTAGAGGGACTCGACGTCGAAGTGCGGGGTGACCTCGAAGGCCAGCACCGCGTCGAACGAGGCGTCGGCGAACGGCAGGTCCAGAGCGTCGACGCGCTGGAACCGCACCATCTCGGCCATGCCCTGCGCCGCGGCGTGCTCGGCCCCGTTGCGCAGCGCCTCGCGGTCGATGTCGATCGCCACGACCCGCGCGCCCAGGGTCCGGGCCAGGCGCACCGCCGGGCGGCCGTTGCCGCAGCCCACGTCCAGCACCCGGGAGCCCCGGCCCACGCCCAGCCTGGCCACCACGAAGTCGGTCATCCGCTCCGTGGCCTTCAGGATCGACGTGTCGTCGTGGGGATCCGCCCAGAAGCCGTGGTGCCGGTCGGGCCCGACGGTCTCACCCACCAGCGCCGCGAGCTCTTTGTAGATCGACTCGATCTCCGAGGACGGCGAGGGGCCGGTCCTGACGTTTCCCGCGTCCATCCGGAGTCCGGAGTCGTCACCATCCAGACCAGAAATGAGAGACCTCCCTAACCAGAAAAACGCGATTTACCCCGATCATCATAAATCGCCGGTCGCGCCAATCCGTCGGCCGCTCAAAACATTAGCAGCGGGCGCCGACACAGTCGATGACCCCGGATATTGGTTTCTCACCAGACAAGGTCAACATTTTCACGGATATCAGCGCTGACGTCCTACCCTTTCACCACAAAACCATTCTTGAGCAAAGGGCACCCAAAACCAGCGACCCCCTTCTTGGCTTTTTCTTTTCCAGCCTGCGGATATTTCGATCATTCCGTCGAATGGCGAATCAACAGTCATCGGCATGATTTCTCGTGAAATAAGCATTTTTACCGGTAAAGCAGGATGACCGGCAGGCAGGTGGGCCCGCCTCCCGTACGGGCCTCGACCGGGGGCGGCGACCTCCCGCAGGCCCCGACAGCGGCGCACGGAGCGTCAACGTGGCGTCAGCGCTTCCGGCATCCCCGTCTGATTTCCGTAGAGATAGCACCGAAAAGCACCATCAAGGAGATAACGTCACTTTCGTACGAGTTCTCATCAGGAGGAAGTCATGTCGGAAGTCCCGTTATACGTACCGGTCCGTGAAGGCGCGTTCAGCTTGTCGCTGCGCCTGTTCAGGACCGATTCGGGCAGGAGGACGGCAGCCGCGTTCTCCTCGCCGATGCGCCTGACCAAGGTGCTCGGCACCGGCCAGCGCTGGATCAGGCTCACCGAGCCCGCGCTCCGGCACATGATCGAGGAACTGGACGTCACCGGCATCGTGATCGACCCCGCCGGGACGACGGCTCACCGGGCATCCTCCCGGGCCGCGTGATGTGCGTTCTCACACAGGACGTTCTTACGCGGGACGTTCTCACGCAGGACCCGGAATGCCGGGAAACCCCCGCGCTCACACAGGACCGGGAACGTCAGGAAACCTCCGCGACGGAGAGCGTACGGAGACACCGGCCGGTGGGTCGGCCCGGACGTCCCGGGACGTGACGTCAGACGGCCTGCTGCGAGACGGCGGCCTCGGGGCGCAGGTCGGCGAGGCTCAGCCGGTGCGCGGGCTCGTCGGGCAGGACGACACGGCGGGCGGGGCTGAGGCCCGGTCCGATGTGAAGCAGCTCGCCGGGCTCCATCGGGCACCAGTCCGGATGGTCGTCCATACGTTCGCTGGCGACCACGAAGGCGGGGACGTCGGCCAGATCGCTGGAGCGGACGCGGATACGGCCGTCGGTGCCGCTCTGGTCGAGGTGCCGACCACCGTGGCACCCACCGGCGGCACGCTGGAGCACGTACAGATCGTGGGTGTCGGGGTAACGCAGCGCCCACAGCTCCTGCGGGGTGGTGAGGACCAGGTTGAGGGCGTAGACGGGCAGGTTCCCGGCGACCCAGCGGGCGGCGGCCTCGATACCGGCGGCGACGTCGCCGCCGTGCGCCCTGATCTCACGGGTGATCAGCGCGAAGAAGCGCTCGGAGTCGGTCTCCCCCTCGACCAGCCTCCGGTACTCGCCCAGCTCCGCGTCGAGGTCGTCCAGCCCCTCGATCACCCCGTTGTGGGCGAGGAGCCGCCCATCTTGCAGGAAGGGATGTGTGTTGCGTTTCTCCAGGCCACCGGTGGAGGCGAAGCGGACGTGGGCCAGGAAGGTGGCCGACTCCGCCCGCCTGGCCTCCTCCGCGAAGCACCGGTCCTGGTAGGCGGCGAAGGGAACCTTGTGCACCTTCGGGGTGCCGTCGGTGTCGAAGTACCCCAGACCGGTTCCGTCGGGATAGCGGTGGCTCTGCTTGCTGACGCTGTCCGGCGCGTCCAGGAGCCAGAAGGTGGCACAGGTACGCCGAGGCGCGCTGCTCAGGCCAAACAAACGGCACATCCCGACGTCTCCTTCTCCCGTCCCGGCGACGCGCGTCGCCCTCGGGCCCGCCCGGTTCTCGGGAAAGGTCTGGGCGGGCACCGGCCCGCCACGCTCACGCGACGGGACCGGGCCGCCTCAGAGACATCGTCCATGCCCTTCCCGGGTTGACCAAGCACCGTGAGCTGGCGTTTCCCCTTGTACGGGGTATCCCGCCACCGCCCCCGGATACACGAGGCCCTCGCCGCGACCGCCCCCGTACGGGCTCGGGACCGTCAACGAGCGTGGCCCTCGAAGCGGCTTGAGCTCTCGGCACGGCCTGAACCTTCGGCACGGCCTGAACCTTCGACGCGACCCGAGCTTTCGGCATGATCCGATGGGAGCGTGCCCGGCCGGGAGCGCGATGCCGACCACACGTACCACCCGCGCCACACGTGCCAGGTGACCGCGTAGCAGGCCAGGACGGCACCGCATCCGACCGTCCCGCCCAGGATCACGCAGCGCACCAGGTCGTACAGGCTCACCGCGGCACGATCACCGGTCCCCAGGATGACCGCGCCGACCGTCGTGGCGCCCGCTCCGGCGGCCAGGACCCACCCGCGCGCCCGTCCCGTCACGCCGGGCCAGCGTCCCGGCCGTACGGCGGCGCGTCGATACCACAGGGCGAACCAACCCGCCAGGACCACGAGCCCGCCCAGCGAGCTGACGTACATCACCACGTTGAACACCCGGTGCGCCCCGGCGACCGAGACGCGCATCACCGGCCAGTGCACCACGGCGAAGCCCCCCACCTGGGTGAACCCGTCCCACACCAGGTGCGTGGCGACACCGGCCAGCAGCGCGGCCACCACCGCGGTCCAGCGCCAGGACGGCGCCCGGTCGGGCAGCCGTGCGCGCAACCCGTCCGGGGCCAGCGCCGTCAACGGCGCGCGCAGCAGGAGGTGGAAGACGACGAGCACCGCGACTCCCGCGGGCAGGTCCACCAGCAGCGCGCCCGGCCAGCCGTGGGTGGTGTCCGAGGAGAAGGGCGACGGCAGGTAGTACGGCAGGTCGGGCACCATCGCGCCGACCGCCAGCGCCGAGGGGGGCAGCCGGCGCCGCAGCGGCAGGATCGCGACGACGTGGCTCAGCGTGAAGGGCATGCCCCATTGTCGAGGCGGGCGGCGATCACCTCAGACGGCCGAGGCGGTGGAAATGTCGGCGGGCCCTGCCAGGATCTCGCCACCTGACCAAACACCTGATCTTGGAGATCCACGCCATGGAAGCGAAGGACATCCGTCCGTCCGCCTGGGACGCGGTACGCGAGCTCGTCGACACCGGCGACGTGGCCGGGATCGTGAAGACCGTGACGGCGCTCGACGGCGCCGGACGGCGTGAGGTGGCGCGCGAGCTGCCCGGATATGTCACGGTGCTCCAGCAGAGGGACCAGCGGTTTCTCGCGGAGTACGAGGCCGGGCAGGAGCGGGCGCGGCAGGCCCGGCACGCGGAGCTGCTGAGACAGCGTGACGCCGGGGAGATCTCCGAGCACCATTACCAGCAGGGATGGTTCATGGCCTGGAACAACGACGACTGGGAGGGGAGAGAGGACGCCCCCGGGGGAGACGGCTGGCGCGAGCCGATGCGGGTCGCGGGCGCGGGCACGATCGGCGGCGCCGCGGCCGTGGTGACGTGGATCAACCGCAGGGAGTTCGAGCGCTGGGACCCCGCCGGTGCCCCGGTGGACGGCGAGATCGAGCCGCTGCTCGAGGTGATCGCCTCGCGACCCGCCGCGTGGCAGGCCGACCTGGCCGTACGGATCGCGCTCCGGCTCCGTCCCCGGCGTCGCCGCGCCCTTCGTGACCGGAACCTGCCGTTGGCGCTCGCCCTGCTCCGCCGCACCGGCGCCACCCCGCCCGCGCACGACCCGCTCGTGGTGGGGTGGGTGTCCCGGGAGGCCAGGCTCGGCGAGCTGCGGGACGATCCGCTGTTCGATCATCTGCTGCCTCGGCTCTTCGAGGCCGAGGGCGTCGGCCGGGCGCTGCGGGACGAGCGATCCGGCCCCGGCGACAACACCTCCTGGCTCGGCTCGCTCCACGCCCTCGCGGCCGAGGGCCGGGTGCCGCGCAAACTGCTGCTCCACGGCTGCCGGAGTCGCTTCCTGCGCGGTGGCGAAGGTCCCGACCTGCGGTTCTTCGCGCGCCTGCACGAGCTGCTCGACCCCACTCCGGCCGAGATCGAGCCGCACGCCGTCGACTACCTGCGGCTCCTGCCCACCGCGCCGGGCCCGGTGGCCGAGCTGTCGCTGAGGCACGTGCGCCGGCTGACCGGCCTCGATCCGGCGGACGTGGTGGAGGCGCTGGAAGGGCTGCTGTTCCGCGCGGAGGGCGGGCTGGTGCGCGCCGGTCTGAGCTGGCTGGAGGAGTCCGTGCGGCGGTCGCCCGGCCGGGCCGACGAGCTGGCTCCCGCCCTGGCCATGGCGTTCGGCCACAAGGCGCGGGCCGTACGGGAAAGGGCCGTGCGCCTCGCGGTCCGGCACGCCGCGCACCTCACCCCGCTCGGCGCCGAGATCCTCCGCGACCGTACGGGCACGCTCGCGCCCGACCTGCACAACCGGCTGGTCGCGGCCATCGGCGGCGAGCGCGTCGAGGAGCCCGCGCCCAAGTCCGCGCCCGCGCCCGAGCTCGAGCCCGAGCCCGAGCCCGAGCCCGCGCCCGAGGAGGTCTTCGTGCCACGGCAGTTGCCCTCCCCGCGCCGTCCCGTCCCGGTCATCGCGCCGCCGAGCACGCCGGACCACCTGGTCGGCATATACCCGCGCGACGGCTGGCAGGCGGCCGAGCGCCGCCTGTCCGCCCTCGTCCGGCTGGCCGCGCGGGACAGGGAGTCACTGCGCGCCGCCCTGGCGCCGCTCGCCGCGCGCGACGAGGAGCTCCTGCGTCCGGACGAGTGGCGGAAGCACGAGAACTGGATGAGCGGCTACGCGGCCGAGGTGGCCGAGCCCGGACGGAGGTACGACCCCGAGGGCTCCCGGGTCGCCAACCAGCTCCGCCGTAAGCGCGGGCTCCCGCCCGTGGTGTACCAGGAGGCCGACCACCTGCCGGAGAGCAGGCGCGTCTCGCCGCTGCACCGCTTCGTCCTGCTCCGCCACGCGGAGATCTTCGACGCGCTGCGAGCCGGGACCCTGCCGCCGCTGCTGCTCGCCACGCCGAGCCTGTCCAACGGCGTACTCGACCCGGCCGAGCTGGTGTCCAGGCTGGAGATCCTGGAGGAGGCCGACGCGACGCCGCTGCCCGCCGACCTCCAGCAGGCGCTGCTGAGGCTGCCCCGCCGCGTCGACCCGGCGATGGTCGTACGGGCGGGGACGCTGAGGTCGGAGGCGGGGCGCCGGGCGGCCCGATGGATGGCCGAGGGCGGGCTGCCCGACCCCGTCGTACGGGTGACCTGGTCGGGGGAGGACGACGGGCTCGGTTCGCGCGTCTGGATGGTCTGCACCGTTCAGGCCGCCCCCACCGGCCTGCCGCTGGTCGACGAGCTGCTCGCCGACCAGCCCCGGCACGTCAACCCCGTGGGGGACGGGCACCTTGGCGGGATGATGGACTGGTGGGCCGCCGTCCTGCCCTCCCACCGGGAGGTCGTCGCCGCCCACCTCGTGCCGCACCACCCGGTGCCCCGCTGGAGCGCGGCGCTGGACTCCCCGCGCCTGGTCGACCTCGCCGCCGCCGAGGGGCCCGCCGGACGGGCCGTCGCCGCCCTGCTCGCCCACCGGATCTTCCCCGAGCCGCCCGTCCACGACGACAGCCTCCTCGCGTTCACGGTCCTCCGGCAGATGGCCGCCGCCGGAGACCTCCCCGCCGAGGAGATCGGCGCGGAGCTCGCCCAGCGGGTGCTCCGAGGGGAGATCACCCCGAAGCTCCTGACGGGCGCCCTGGAGGCCGAGGCCGAGGGCGGAGCCCACCGTGAGATGTGGCGGGTCCTCGCCGCGGCGCTGCCCTCCCTGCTCCCGGCCACCGGCGACCGCCCCACGGCCGCCCACACCGACCTGGTCACCCGAGCGGCCCGCCTCGCCCGCTGGGCACAGGCGCGGGGACGGATCCCCGCCCTGACCGCCCTCGCCGCACGTACGGGCCGCGACCGCGTCCTCCAGCACGCCAGGGTCCTCGACGACCAGCTGGCGTCACCGGCGGCTGACTGACGCACCGTCGTGGGACGCCGGGAGACCCCGTCGTACGTGACCGTGAAAGCACATCGGCGGATCGGGTGATGAAGAGTGACCGCCGATCGCGTCCGAAGGGTTTCACATGACGGGAAGACCATCGTGACCACGATGTCGTGGACCGCTCGTCCGGCGGACGACGCCGAGGTCGTCCGGCTCTCCCTCGTCGAGTCCGAGCGGTTCAGCGCGATCTTCGACCTCCACTTCCACGAGATCCACCGCTATGTCGCCCAGCGGCTCGGCGCCGACAGCGCGGAGGACGTCGTGGCGGAGACGTTTCTCACCGCGTTCCGCAAGCGGGCGCTCTACGACCCGTCGCGTGCCGGCGTACGGGCGTGGTTGTACGGCATCGCGACCAACCTCATCGGCAAGCAACGTCGTGTCGAGGTGCGCACGCTGCGCGCGCTCGGGCGCCACGGCCCGGATCCCGACTTACCCGGGCACGAGGAACGGGTCGCGGCGCGAGTCAGCGCGGAGAGCCTGCGGCCGAGCCTGGCGACGGCCCTGGCCGGACTCCACCGGCGAGACCGCGACGTCCTTCTCCTCGTGGCCCTGGCCGGGCTCAGCCACGAGGAGATCGCCGGCGCCCTCGGCATCCCGTACGGGACCGTCGGGTCACGCCTGAACCGGGCCAGGAAGAAGCTGCGCGCCGCGCTGGGCGGTACCAACCCCATGCTCGAACCCGAGGAGACCGATCGTGGATGAGCTGGAGAGGGTTCGCGAGCTGTACGGCGAGCCGCAGGCCGACCCGTTCCTCAAGGCCAGGGTGTTCGGGCAGTTGGAGGCCGAGCCCCGGCGCCGCCGTCGGCGGTTGCCGTGGACGGTGGCGGTGACCGGCCTCGCCACCGCGGTGGCGGTGGCGGTGGTCGTGGCCGTGGTCGTTCCGGCGCTGGACGAGAGCCGGGTCCCGGAGGTCTCCGGCCGGTCGGTCCTTCTCGCGGCGGCCACCAGGGCGGAGGCGGATCCCGCGACGACGGGCGCGTACTGGCGTGTCAGGAAGTTGCACCGCAGGACGCACCCGGAGCCGCTGGGAAGGGGCGAGAACCGCTACCGGGTGGTGGAGTCGTGGCTCACCGAGCAGTGGGCCGCCGGGGACGGCAGGATCTGGGCCGGTTCCCGGACGCTGGGGGCGCGTCCGGGGAACGAGTCCGACACGGAGGCGTGGCGCCGTGACGGGTCTCCCACCGAGTGGCCGGGCGCGGCTCCGTCATGGAGCCCGTCACAGAATCCTTCGGGAAGCGGGGAAGGAGTGCTGTCCGCGTCGCCGGGCGAGGGCCTGTTGAAGGCCGTCACCGGCAGGGCGGCCTTCAGTGTGGCCGGTCACGATATGACCTTCGAGCAGATCCGGGAGCTCCCGGCTGACCCGGCCGTCCTGAAGGACCGGATCTCCGGGATGGTGCGAGGTGCGCCGGGCGGCCCCGACGGCGGTGTCCTGGCGGACGCGCTCAGCGGTCTGCTGTGGAGCAAACCGTCGTCGCCCGAGGTGCGGGCCGCCGCCTACCGGGCCCTGGCGGAGCTGCCGAACGTCCGCTACCTGGGGACGGCGACGGACGAGCGGGGCAGGGAGGGGGCCGCGTTCTCCTTCACCGTACGAACCTCCGCTCCCGCCCCCGTACAGCGGACGCTGATCATCGACGTCGCCAGCTCCCGGGTGCTGTCCTCGGCCGACACCGGCGGCCCGGGGACCGTGGGGGACGAGGTCGAGGTGCTCCTGGAGGCGGGCTGGACGGACGACACGCCCACCCCGCCCGTACTCCCGTAACCGCCCGCCGTCCTCGGCCCGCGCCGATCCGACCACCACCGTTTGGAGGGACCGCTTGTTTCGGCGCGCCCGCCGGGCCTTCGGCATGCTCGCGAACCGTCCCGCCCCGCTCTCCCCCGCGACCGAGGACGGCCCGGTCGTCTACCCGGCCGACCGGTTCCCGGCGATCAAGGTGGACGAGGTCATGCGGGGCCGGGTCACGTTCGTCGGCCTGCCCCCCGTCGACCTGGGCCCGGACATCGACTGGCGCCTCGACCCGTACCGGAACCGTTCCTGGACGCTGAACCTCCACGCGATGAGATGGATGGGACGGCTGGTCGGGGAGTACGAGCGGACGGGGAGGCGGGAGTACCTCACCCGTGCCGTGGAGATCGCCGGTGACTGGGTCAAAAAGAACCCGCGCGGCGGGACCGGGGTCAGCCCCTGGGCCTGGGCCGAGCATCCGGTCGCGCTGCGCGCACCGGCCCTGGTCTGCCTCAGCGCGTACGTGCGTGCCGCCTGGCTGTCCGACAGCCTGGTCGAGCACGCCGGGATCCTGTCCGACCCCGCGCTCTACCGTCGCGGCCACAACCACGGCCTGGACCAGGACATCGCGCTGCTGGCGATCGGCTGCCGTCTCCGGCGAGAACAGTGGAGGGACCTCGCCATCCGGCGGATGACCGAGTCGGCGGAACTCTCCATCGACTCCCAGGGGGCGCTGCACGAGCAGGCGCCGAGGTACGGCGTCTACGTCCACCGGCGTCTGGGAACGGCCATGGAGGCGATCGGAAGGTGCGGGGCCGAGATCCCCGAGGGCCTCGCCGCGCGGCGGACGTCACTGGAGACGTACGTCAGCCATGCCACCCAGCCCGACGGCCGCCTGGTACCGATCGGTGACAGCCCGGCCGACACGCGCCCCGAGGGTTTCCCGCACGGGGAGGACACGGTGAAGGTGTTCGACGGCGGCTACGTCTTCGGCAGGACGGCGTGGGACGACCCGGGATCGGCCCACTACTCGATCAGGTTCGGCCCCGGGCGCCGCCTGCACGGCCACGAGGACCACCTGGGCGTCACCTATCACGCCCACGGCCGGGACATCCTGGTGGAGGCGGGCTTCCACTCCTACGAGAGGACGGCCTACCGGGAGTGGACGGCCTCCCCCGAGGCGCACAACGTTCCCGTCGTCGTGGGTGCCGCCTTCCGCGAGGGTACGGCGACCCGTCTCGCGAGCTCGTCCATAGGCCGTACCCGCCAGTCCTACACGCTCACCGACGACGCGTACGGTGTCAGCCGCACGCGTACGGTCCTGGTCGGCCACGGCGCCGATCTGATGGCCGTACTGGACACGGTCCCGGCCGGGTCGGCGCTGCGCAACCTGTGGCACCTCGGCCCGTCGCTCAGGGTGGTCTCCAACCGCGACGGCAGGGTGGTACTCGCCGACGGGAGCTGGCGGGCGACGCTGCTGCAACTCGCGGTGCCCTCCCTCCGGCCGATCGGCGGCCAGGAGGTACGGGCCTGCGCGATCTCGACCGGTTACCTCAGGAAAGCGGACACGGCGACGGTGCTCTCCCCTCCGGCCACCTCCCTGCTGACTCTGATCGTCCCGGGCACCGGAGACGCGGAGGTCACCTTCTCGGAGGGACCGGGAGGCTCGGGGGGCTCGGGGGGAAAGGTGACCGTCCACACCCCCGGCGGTCCCATCTCCTTCGCGCCCTCACTCGACCTCCCGTGACGGCCACCGGATCACGGCCCGCCGGACCGGTAACCCGGTGGCCGTCCGACGTCCGCTCATGGCACGGTGTACCGGTGTCCGATCTCATCAGAACGCCCCGCTCGGTCGCCGAGGCCGTCGCCGCCGAGCGGGATGGCGAGCGGTTGCGCTACCTGTTCTTCTGGGGCCACCGGCCGCCGCGTGACGGCGAGGTCGGCGCCGGATGCCTCAGCCAGTGGTGGGAGGCCGCCTTCACCTCGGAGGGGCACGACTTCCGGTCGGCCGAGCACTACATGATGGCGCACAAGGCGTGGCTGTTCGGTGACGGCGAGACCGCCGCGCGGATCCTCGGCGCCGAGCACCCCGGCGAGGCCAAGAAGCTCGGCCGCGAGGTCCGCGGCTTCGACGGGGCCGTGTGGGACGAGCACCGCTACGAGATCGTGGTGCGCGGCAACATCGCCAAGTTCGGCGAGCACGCGGAGCTGAGGGGATTCCTGCTCGGCACCCGTTCCCGCGTCCTGGTCGAGGCCAGCCCCGTCGACCGGATCTGGGGCATCGGGCTCACCGCCGACGACGAGCGCGCCGCCTCCCCCGCCACCTGGCAGGGCCTGAACCTGCTCGGCTTCGCCCTCATGGACGCCCGCGACGCCCTGGACACCACACCGTGAAGGCGACCGCGTCTCCACCCCGCACACGCGAGCACGAAAACGGCGTCACCGCGTCTCCGAACCCGCGCGGTAACGGTCGGATAATGGGCCGCCTCCCGCGTGAGGCCCGCCCCTACGATCATGCTTCATGATGATTCGCACATTAGCGACCACCGCTGGGGTGTTCGTTCTGTTATTTACTGGTACGGCCAATGCGGCCGGTACGGCCACCGCTTCCGCCGGACCCATCGTCGGGGTCGGCGAGCTGACCCACAACCCGCTCTACAAGCAGGGCCGTCTCGCCACCGTCCCCTGCAAGGCGGCCAAGGGCACCACCAAGGCCTCCGCGACGAAATACATCAACAAGATCGTCCGCTGCCTGGACTCCGCCTGGCGCGACACCATCGAGGACTTCAAACCGGTCGAGCTGAGTATCAAGACCAAGGTCGAGGGCGGCCCCTGCCTCACCCGCCTGGAGGTGGCCGAATCCTTCGCCGCCACCTGCATCGGCTTCATCCAGGTGCAGCTCGGCTCCGACTGGATCAAGGCCAAGTCCGACCAGGCCATCCTCGTCGAGATCACGCGTGCGTACGCCGGAGTCGTCCAGAAGCGCGCGGGCATCAGCGAGGCCTGGGGGGCACTGCCCGTCCGCGACGAGCAGGACGGTGGCGTGGAGCAGACGCACCGCTTCTACCTGCAGGCCGACTGCCTGGCCGGGGTGTCCATGAAGGTCCTGGGACGCTCGGCCAAGAACTGGAAACCCCTCCTCACCGCGGAAACGCCGAAGGAATACAGCAGATTCGACTGGTACGGCAAGCCCGCCAACCGTCTCCACTGGTTCGAACAGGGCTATAAATCAAGAGGTCCTGGCGCCTGTAACACCTGGAAGGCCCCCTCCTCGAAGGTCGCCTGACTCCTGTCAGCGCACCCCGGACACGAGCACGGCGGTTCCGGACCACGAACAGCATCGCCGGGCAGGCCGAAACCGTGAAGATCAGCTGACCTCTGTCAGCACACCCCGAACACGAGCACGGCCAGAACGGCCCCGGACCACGGACGACATCGTCAAGCAGACCAAAACCATGAAGATCACCTGACCCTCGTCAGCGCACCCCGGACACGAGCACGGTGGTTCCGGAGCACGGACGGCATCGTCAAGCAGACCGAAACTGTGAAGGTCACCTGACCCTCGTCAGCACACCCCGAACACGAACACGACGGTTCCGGACCACGAACAGCATCGCCGGGCAGGCCGAAACCGTTCTCGGCCGTCTCACCACCGCCGGAAACACTTCGTCGAGCGCCGAAGTGTTTCCGGTCTAGCGTCGGCCGCGTGAGACTCTCGCCGGACACCGGCCGCCAGACGGAATCCCCCACCCCGGCCCAGACAGGCGTCGGCGTCGTGTCGTGGTCCCCGTGGCGTAAGGGGGATGCCGAGCGAGCTTCGAGCCCGGCCCGGACAGGCACCGGCGTCGTGTCGTGGTCCCCGGCTCCACACACAGCCAGCCGGGCCCTGCCGCCGGAACGGCTCCTCACCGGATCACTGGTTTCCGGGGCGCTTGGGCAGGTACGCCGCGAAGCACGGCCCTCGCGCGCCGCCCGGGCGGGCACGGACGCCGATTCCGCGAGGGATGAGACAGCGTGATGCCGTGGGAGATGCTCGCCGTCTTCGCGGCGGGTATCGGCGCCGGAGCCGTCAACACCGTCGTCGGCTCCGGGTCGCTGATCACCTTTCCCGTTCTGCTCGCCACCGGCATGCCGCCTGTCACCGCCGCGGTCTCCAACACGCTCGGTGTGATCCCCGGCTCCATCAGCGGAGCCGTCGGTTATCGCGCCGAACTCGACGGCCAGGGCCGGCGCATCTTGAAGATGAGCGTCGGCGCCCTGCTCGGCGGTCTCGCGGGCGCGACACTTCTGCTGGCCCTGCCCGCCACGTCGTTCGAGAGGATCGTGCCGGTCCTGGTGGGCCTCGCCCTCATCCTGGTGCTCCTCCAGCCCCGGATCGGCGAAAGCGTGCGGCGGCGCCGCGAACGCACCGGCAGTCCCGCCCACCCCGATGGCGGCCCGCTGCTTCTCACCGGACTGACACTCGCCAGCGTCTACGGCGGCTACTTCCCCGCCGCCCAGGGAATCATCTACATGTCCCTGATGGGCGTGCTCCTCGACGAGACCCCGCAACGCCTCAACGCCGTCAAGAACGTCCTCGTCGCCGTCGTCAACACCGTCGCCGCGCTCTTCTTCCTCGTTTCCGCGGATTTCGACTGGACGGCCGTCGTCCTCCTCGCGACCGGTTCCGCCTCCGGCGGCCTGATCGGAGCCAAAATAGGCCGCCGCCTCAGCCCCGCGATGCTACGCGCCCTCATCGTGGCAGTCGGCACCGTCGCCATCGCCCAACTACTGCGCCCCTGACCTCCGCACCACCGGGACGCGGCCTCATAACCAACCCCGACTAAAAGCGGAACCTGGGAAAAGACCGGACTCACACTCCGCCTTACGCCCCGACGTACCCGCGTACAAGCACGCAAAAATCGCCCTGGACAACCGAACACGACGAAAGTGCCCATAGCCGCGAACGCACAGGCCAGGGCGCTTTTCGTGTGGTCACGGAGGGTAGGGCGGGCGGGACTCGAACCCGCGACCCAGGGATTATGAGACAGGTACGCACCGAGCATCACCTAGGCGTTCTAGCTGCGCAAACACCAAACGCACCACTTCCGCACTCCCCACCCGGGAAGGCATTGGGAATGATCAAGATTTTGAACTCCCATGAGGAGGTCCGAGCTGGGTGTCCCGCGCGTGCGGGCCGACGAGACGAATGCGCGGATCTACAGCTCCTGCGCGCAACGTGCACTCGTTGCGCGCAGAAGCTATACAAGTTGCCATAGCCTCGATGAGATGTCCTCTTCGAGGGAGCACGATGAGTCAGGGCCAGGACCTACCCGCCTACATCCGCATAGCAGATGACCTGCACACTCGGATCAGGAGTGGCGAACCTCCGGCTGGGGGCATGCTGCCATCCGAAGCTTCGCTTATGCGCTTCTACAGCGTTGCTCGCGGGACCGTACGGCAAGCCCTCGCCGAGTTGGAGAGCCTCGGACTGGTAGCGAGCGAGATGGGCAAGGGCAGGCGAGTCGTAGGGGAAACAGCTGGCGGGCGTGGCCCCATTGCAGCGCGATACGAGGCCATAGCCCAGTCTCTTCGCGGACAGATAGAAGGTGGATCGCTCGACCAGGGGCAGCGTCTTCCCAGCGAGGAAGCTCTAGCCGAGCAGTTCACCGCCTCGAAGGGCACCGTACGGCAAGCACTCCAGGTGTTGGCGAGCGAAGGAACGGTCACGGCGGTTCACGGAAAAGGATGGTTCGTGGGCAGTGCACAGACACCGCTGACCCGAGCCGATGAGGTTGCCCATCTTATCCGCGAACAGATCGTTTCCGGTGATATCCCGGTGGGCACCCCTCTCCCCGGAGAAAACCAGCTCGCCCAGCGGTATGAGGTTGCGCGCGGCACCGTAAGGCGCGCGATTGCGGCCCTGGAGGCAGAAGGCCACGTTGAGAGTAGACGCGGGCAGGGACGGATCGTTACCAAGCGCACAGCTCAACCAGATGACAGCGAAGCAACCGTAACCCCAGCGAAGAGGCTCCTTACGTGACAACAGCCGACCCGGCCGCCCTCCCCTTCACCGTCATCGAAGCAAGCAAGACACTGAGCGAGGCATGCCGTAGGAGCGGTCTACAGAGCGAAGGGGCACGACTGATTCGCCTTGGCGAAAACGCCATCTTCGATCTCCCCTCCGAGAAGGTGATCGTCCGAATCGCTCGAAGCGCCGAGGTGCTCGCCGACGCGACCAAAGAGGTTGCCGTTGCGAAGTGGCTACGCGATTCGGGACTGCCCGCCGCCGAACCCACCGATCACGAACAACCGATCATAGTTCGCAACCGACCTGTCACCTTCTGGCAATTCATTAATGACAGCGGAGAAAAAGCAACTACAGGCGACCTCGCCCGTATCCTTCGGCAACTTCACCACCTTCCCGTTCCTCCGGACCTCCCCTTGCCTAAGTTTGACATCTTCGGAAGGGTGACAGAGCGCATAGCAAAAGCCGATACACTGCGCGACGAGGATCAAGAATTTCTCATTAAGCGATTGTCCGACTTGCGAGAGCAGTACAAAAATCTTCATTACCCGCTTAAGTTCTGCGCTGTCCATGGTGACGCCCACCAGCAAAACCTAATAAAGTCGACTGACGACGGAATATTCCTCATCGACTTCGAACGGTTCGCTTTCGGCCCCCCCGAATCCGATCTAGCTGTAACCGCAACAGAGCATCTTATCGGCTGGCATACTCCCAATGACTATTCGAGCTTTGCAAAGTCGTACGGGTTCGATGTCATGGAGTGGGAGGGCTTCACGGTTCTACGCTCAATCAACGAACTCAAAATGACAACCTGGCTTATGCAAAACGTCAATGAGAGCGACAAGATCGCTCGCGAATTCCAGATACGCCTGTCATCTCTTCATAATGACGACACACCTCGCGCATGGAGCCCGTTCTAGACCTTGAGGGATGGGTATTTCTGAGAGACCAGCTCACGAAACGCCGTTACTTCACTATCGGTTCGGAATGGTTCAAGCTCTGCACACAGGTCGGAAACGTATCGAAGGTAGCGCCCTGATTTCAGGGAGCCCGCAAGCTCTATCGCCTGCGTAGCCAGTGTGACCGCTTGCCCCGGCTCTCCTTGATGAATGTACGTCGCCGCTTCAACGAACCTGATAAATGCTAAGGTTCTGACGTAGACAGGGTCAGTCAGTTCCAGGCAACGCCCAACGAACTCTTGCGCCACACGGGCGTTTCGCAAGTCACGGAAGCAATGGGCTCCCTCACCCGCTAATTCAGCGTCATCAAAATAGCTGATCCATTCGGGATCATCGAAGATGTTTCGTCCTTCAAAGAGCTTCTCAGCTTCACGCAAAGCCTGCGAGCACGATGGATCGTGACCACTACCCGCGTGCGCCCTGGCTTCCATAGCAAGGAAACTGGCCATTGTGGTGGCGCTCGCGACTCCCTTAGAACCCTCCTGGGCTGCACGCGCCAACTGCACGGCTTGACTGAAGTTTCCCAGGTAATTCGCCTGATGACTCATGTTACCCAAGATTCTCCCGCCCATCATGCGGTCATCGGCAGCTTGAGCGAGACGCAGAGCTTGAATCAAGTATCGCTGAGCGAGACCATGACGGCCTATGTCGTACGCGGTCCAACCAAGGAGCTGGGCGACCTCAGCAGCAGCGGAGAACAGCATCCGACCAACCGGCTCCGTGAACCTTCCTTCCAGAAGAGGGCCGACCTCCCGAACGTAATATTGAGCTAAAGACGCGCGAGCATGACCACCCCCGTACTGAAAATCCAGCTTCATGAACAGTTGGGTAGTCGTACGGATTGCGACTACGTCGGACTCCCCTACCGACATCTGCGCGCCAGCTCTTACGGGCAAAGGTTCTGCCCTGGACAGCAACCATGTAAGAAGCGGCTGAACCCAGGCCGTAGGAACAATGGAAGCTTCTAAAGCAAGTGGATCGTCTGCCAGATCTCTCCGGGTGATGCCAAGGAGCCGCGAAACGGCATCCGGAACGTCATCTGAGTACTCAAGTCCTCTCTCAAGCGTTGCAGGCGTGACAACACCCGCCATCTCAATGTCTTCGAGCGAGAACCGAACCGCGGCCTTACGACTGAGCGCCTCTGCAATGAACCTGGCGGTCGACGGGCGAGGTTGGACACCATCAAGCCACCGCTTGACGTCCACATGCGTGCATCGGAGTATGACGCCTTCTTCTTGGGCGACGAGCCGAACGCGCTCCGCGAGCCTCTTATTTGAGCAATCGGCCCTGCGCATGGCATCAGCCAAGCCGAGATTAGGCACGCGAGACATTGCTACCTCCGTCATTGCCGACAAAGTCAGCATGACTCAAGCCAAAGCCACTAGACCACCTATTTGCCCAAAATCCTCCGGCCTTATTTTCCCTGGTCAAGCCCGCAATCACCCCCTAAAAGCACCCAGGCACCCCCGCAATCACCCTGCCCACCCCTCTTGAGCATGAGGTTCTCTGGTCTCAGCAAGAGTCGATGAGCCAGCACAGCGGGACCTCTCCAGAAAACAGGACCCTCAAGCCTTGACTCCCGACGACTGTACATGTTCTATATCTTACAGGACCTGTTCAGCAGATCCGTAGACCCGAGAGGGAGTCCGCTCGATGATTCCGACCCCGAAGCCCCGTCGCCTTCTCCCCATCCTGGCCGTGATCTTGGCTCTGTTCTTCATCGTTCGGGAGCCGGTTAACGCTGCGGCATTCGCGATGGGCGCCTTCAACGGCCTGATGACGGTGGCTGGCCAGCTGGCGACTTTTGCTGGCGCTCTCGGCTGATACCCCCACGAAAACGGGGCTGCCCTCCTCATCCGCGAAGACGTAAGGGCAGCCCACTACTCCGCAAGGGAGCACAACCATCATGACCCGTCTGTTCAGCGTGGCCAAGTCCGAGGTGTGTACGTCGGACTGCCGCAACGGTCAGATCCGGAACCCCGGTTCCGGCCCCTACCCCTGCCCCCTCTGCCAGGGCAACAACAGCGCGAACGGCGCCAAGCAGTGATCCGCCTGCCCGGCGCACGGCCCGCCCCGCTGCTCTGCCCGACCTGCGAAGGCGTGGGCCGACGCATCACCCATGATGCCGTGGTCGGCAAGGGCTGGGTGGTCAAGGGCTTGAAGTGCCGGACCTGCAAGGGTCACGGCACCTTGCCGACCCGATGACCGGCCCTGTCCGCTGCCTGGTCGCGCGCTGGATCGCCCAGGCCGATGAGGCCCTGTGCGCCCGAGACGACCGGATCGCCGAGCGGCTGGGCTGGCAGATCACCCGTACCGGGTTCGGCGTCCGCCGCTACCGCGACCCCCGATTCGACTCCCCCCTACACCGCGCCGCTCCCACCGATTCCCGCACCGATTCCCGCACCGCTCAAGGAGAGCAGCAATGGCAAAGCCCGTGAAGTACCGCACCGCAGGCGGCCAGATCGTGAAATGGACGCCCCGCTCCTCCCGCGACAAGTACGGCTCGTGGACCTGCGAGGGCTGCGGAGACACCAGCGCCGGTTTCCGCGACGCCGCCGATAATCACGCTCTGAACTGCCGCGCCCTCTGACCTCGGTCAGCGCCAGTGATTTATGCCGGGGCGGCTCGTATCCGCCAAGACCCGAAGCCGCCCCGGCCCCCTCTCCCACCGTGTAAGTAGTCAAGGAGTTCCCGCCATCATGGCAAACCTCGCCCCCCTCGACACCACACCCCCGCCCACCCCCGGCCGTCGCGTGCCGTCGCGGCACACGGTGAGTGTCGAGCAGGTCGGCGCGCAGCTGCGCCGACAGACCCCCATCACCGGCAGCCCCGCGTGGGCGGTGGTGGAACGCTATGAGGGCCGCATGGTCAAGGTGTGCGCGACCGGCTCGGCCCTGCCCGCCCTGACCGGCTCGGCGCGCTCGTTCGCCGCCGCCTACGGCGCGACCTTCATCGGGCTGCGCCTGCAGACCTTCTCCATCGAGCCCACCCACCCCGCCCGCGGGGTGTTCGGCGAGAACGCCGAATGCGTGTATGACCCTGAGCTGCACACCGGCCCCACCACCCCGGAAACCGGCCCGGAGCAGCTGGCGCGGGAGATGGTGGCGCGGGAGGTCTGCGCGCCGTGCCCGTTCAAGGCGGTGTGCCTGGCCTACGCGCTGGCCGCCCTGCCCGCCTCGGGCGTGTGGGCTGCTCTGACCGCCCCGGAACTCGGCCAGCTGGCCGACACCGCCGCCCCCGCCCTCGCCACCGTTCCCGTCCCGGTGCTGATCGCGGAGGTGGCGTGATGGACGACGGCAAGTGCCCCGAGTGCCCGTGCTGCTGGGACGAGGAGTGTCACAGCGGCTACGACTCCGGCTGCCCCACCAACGGCCTGGGTGAGTTCATCTGCCCGTGTACCGAAAGCGATGTGATCTGAGATGGGCCGCTACCAGTGCCCGCTGTGCTCGGGCCTCCACCGCAGCGAGGACTTGGCGCGCTGCCCGCTGCACACCTTCGGTTATGACCCGGCTTGCGAGAGCTGCCGGGACGCCGTCGATTTGATCCCGTGCGGGGGTGGCCGGTGATGGGCCGCTTCCAGTGCATCGACTGCGAGCACGAGCACCACGCCGCTACCACGTGCCCGCGCTGCCGTACGCAGTGTGGGCAGGTGGAGCTGTGCCGCTCCCACGGCGCCCGGCACGTCTCCCGGTGTGGCACCTGCCGCGCCCTGGCCCGCTCCCACTCCGGTTTCTAACCCCTCAGGTGGACCTCATGACCAGCAATCTCGCGACCTTCGCCGCGGTGTTCGCGGCCTTGTTCGCCGCGCACTCGGTGGGGGATCACTGGGTGCAGACCCACGGCCAGGCGTGCACCAAGGGGGCGCCCACCGCCGCCGGACGGCTGGCCTGCCTGCGGCACGTGGTCACCCTCACCGCGACCAAGAGTGCCGCGCTGGCCGCGCTCGCCCTGGTGACCGGCCTGACGCTGCACCCGATTGCCGTCCTTGCCGGGCTGGGGGTGGATGCCCTCTCGCACTACTGGGCTGATCGGCGCGTCACCCTCGCCCGCCTGGCCGAGCGCTTCGGCAAGGGCGACTTCTACCGGATGGGCGCCCCGCGCCCTGGCACCGCCGACGCCCCGCACCTGGGCACCGGCGCCTACGCCCTCGACCAGTCCTGGCACATCGGCTTCCTGTTCATCGCCGCCCTCATCATCGCCGCCTGAAAGGCAGGTGAGACCCATGCCCGTCTACAACCACCACGGCCCGGTCAAGATCACCAAGAACGGCCGGATCATCATCGACGGCCAGCAGGTCGGCATCACCGCCCTCCCCTTCACCATCACCGACAGGACCGACGACGACACCGAGGAGGAGCAGTGAGCCGTATCCGCGCCGCCTTCTGGGACCCGGCCGGTACCCGGTACAGCATCCCCACCTACCCCTGGCGGATGTCGCCGCCGCACCTGCTGACCCGCCGCCAGCTAACGGCCGAAGGGCTGCGACCCGGCGGGCAGGGCGTGCAGGCACAGGTGTTGTGGCGCTCGAAGCGCCACGGCGCCCCCGGCATCCGCGCCGCCTACCTCTACGACGTGCGATTCGCGCTGCCCAAGCGCACCGCCACCCCCGCCCAGCTCGAAGCGCTGGCCAAGGCCAACGCCGCCCGCCGCACCTGCCCCGACTGCGGCCAGGACGCCGGTTACGTGCTGCCCCGTCACCTGGGCACCTGCCTGGACTGCGCCGACGCTGCCGACGCTATGGAGGCCGCGGCATGAGCGCCGTCTACGACTACGACATCGAACTCACCTTCCCCGAAGACCTGCACCCCATCTACGACACCCCGCGGCGCATATCGGCATCCGGCCGCGTCGAGGTGGCCCGCCCCGGCCCGGTGGAAGCCCTGAGCGCGTACCTGATTTACCACCTCACCGCCGACCGCATCGGCCAGCGGATCGAGATCACCCACTGCCGGATCACCCACCGGAAGGACATGCCGTGACCGGCCGGAAAATCCAGCGGGTTCTCGGCGCGAACGGGCGAACCGTCCTGTTCTGCGGCACCCTCGCCGAGGCCGACGCCTACGTGCGGATGCTGGCCACCCACCCCGACCTCGACACCTGCGACGAGCAGGAGGACCCGTGAGCATCACGATCCCCACCCCCGACCCGACCCCGGAACCGACCCCCGGCGACGTCTCACGCGGCCTGGCCGACCTGGAACGCCTCGCCAACCAGGCCCCCACCCGCCCCGACACCCCGAACACCTCCAACGCCTCGGTGGCGCGGCTGGTCGAGCCCACCGGGGAAACCAAACGCGTAATCCGGCTGCGCGCCGAGGTCGCCGAGGCCAACCAGCTCGCCCTCTTGCAGGACGACGCCGCGCCGCTGCTGGTGGACACCGCCAAGGTACGCAAACGCCGCAAGCAGGCACACGAAGCAGCCCGGCTGCATGAGCTGGGCCAGGATCCGGCGATGCGTGCCTGGCAGGCCGCCCGGATGCGCCGCATGCTGGTGGCCGCGGCTATGGTGTCGCTCACATTGGCGCTGGCGTGGTCGACGGCCGGTGTGCAGACCTTCGCCGCTGACGGCGCCCCGGCCTGGTCGCCCTCGTGGGTGTTCGCCTGGCTGGTCGAGCCGTTCATGTCCCTGGCCCTGCTCGTGGTCGTCGGCGCCCGCGCCTACCTCGCCACCCGCGGACAGCCCATCGAGTCACCGACCCTGGTCCGGATCGAGTGGCTGTTCCTGGCCCTGACGCTCGGCATGAACGCCTGGCCCTACCTGCCCTGGTCCCTTCCCGTAGGGGAGATGTTCTCCTTCTCCCGGCTGGTCCTGCACATCCTCGGGCCGGTGGTCGCGGTCGCCATCGTCACCGCGCTGCCGATCATCCTGGCCGCCTTCACCCGCCTGAACCACGGCGGCCCTACCAGTGCCCCTACTGGCCCTACGTACAGGGCGAACACCACCCCTCTGGGGGAGGACATCACGGCTTTGGCCGACCGGGTGCGCCTGCTCATTGACGGTGGAGAACTGCCCCCTGCCCCCAGCGCGACCCGGATTCAGCGCACCCTGCGGTGCGGCATGGACACCGCCCGCGCGGTGCGTGACGCACTGGCTGAAGGAGAGGCCCGATGACCAAGAAGATCCCGCCAACCCACCCCGTCACCGCCAGAAGCATCTGGCGCGACCGCCGCGACCTCTTCGGCACGCGCACGCTGCGAGTGGAACGCATCGAGGGCAACCGCGCCGTCTGCACCACGCTGACCAACTCCTACGAGGTACAGCGGGAACTCACCCTGGCCGCCAAACGCCCCGAGGGCAGCCCACTCAGCAACACCCGCGACATGCGCGGCTCCACCACGCGCATTCTGCTGGACCGGTTCCGCCCTACCGCCAGCGGTTTCGACTTCGTCACCGCCGAGTCCCTCGACCGCACGTCGTCCCCGATCCGTCCCGTACGGGGCACGGCCCCCACTCCGCCAAGAACAGTGGCCGCGCCCCGCAACCCCGCCCGCTCGAACACGTACGAGGTGACCTCATCATGACCGACATCCCGGCCACCACCAACAGCCACCACCCCCCGATGCCCCCGGACCTGGCCCCGCTGCCCGAGCAGCCGACCGGCCAGACACTGCCCCCGACCGTCCTCAGCTACCCCGCTTGGGGCGTCGAATCGATGACCGGACCGGCCGCCGACCGCGCCGCGTCCGAGACCTCCTATGAGATCACCCTCGACGAGGAGCCGTCCGCCCCCGCCGCGCCGACGCCGGTGGACCTGCCCGGCGATGGCATCGTGCCCGGAAGCGTGCCGACCGAGGGGCGTCGGCCGATCATCCCGACCGGCCTGCACCGCGGTAACCGGTCGGCCAGCGCGCAGGCCGCCGCGCACCGCGCCGGGTACGTGGCCGCCTTCCACACCGTGCGCCTGCCCTGGTACGGGGTCCAAGCCGTGCGGTGGTCGGTGGTCGGCATGGTCCGGCTGATCAGCCGTCAGTTGCGCTGGTGGTGGGTCAGCGAGCAGTACACCTTGCAGCAGCAGGCCGCCACCGACAACGATGCCGCGATGTGGCTCAAGCTGCACCGCGAGGGCAAGTCCACCCGCCGCTGGCGCGGCATCATCCTCGCCCTCCAGGTCATCGCGCTAACCATCGCCGCCCTGATCGTGGCAGGGCTGCCGCTGTGGGTGCAGCTGCTCACCATCGCCGCCCTGATCCCGCTGCTCGCCCACCGCGGACACCCCGCCGGGCAGCCGATCATCGCCCCAGCGGTGGTGACCCGCCGCTACCGCAAACTCAACGCCGATGTGGTGCTGCGCGCCTACTACGCCGCCGGGCTCGGCCACCCCGACCGCGCCGATCAGCAGATCGAGTTCGGCGCGCAGATGGCCCGCGACGGCAACGGCTCCAAGGTCCTGATCAACCTGCCCTACGGCCGGACCTTCGCCGAAGCCGTCAAAGCCCGCGAAAAGATCGCCTCCGGCCTGGACGTCTCCATCGCACAGGTGACCCTGAGCCGGGATCCGGCCAGCAACCGCAGCCACTGGCTGTGGGTGGCCGACGCCGACCCGCTCGCCGCTCCCGCGGGCCGAACCCCGCTGCTGGCATGCAAGGAAACCGACATCTGGCAGCCCGCGCCGCTCGGTATCGACGAGCGTGGACGGCAGGTCTGTCTGCTCATGCTGTGGGTGTCCATCCTGGTCGGCGCCCAGCCCCGGCGCGGTAAGTCCTTCACCGCCCGGCTGCTGGCCCTGTACGCCGCCCTCGACCCCTACGTGCGCCTGGATGTGTTCGACGGCAAGGGCTCACCGGACTGGCGCAAGTTCGCGCTGGTGGCGCATTCGTGCTCGTTCGGGTTCGCGATGACCCGCGACGGCGACCCGCTGGAGATCTTCGTGCAGATGCTCCGCGACCTCAAAACCGACGTCCAGCACCGCTACCAGAAGCTGAGCGAACTGCCGGTGGAGGTCTGCCCCGAGGGCAAGCTGACCCGCGACATCGCCCGCGACCCGAAGTACGGGATGCCGGTGCGGCTGGTGGTCATCGACGAGTGCCAGGAGTACTTCGACACCGGCGACAAGGAGTTGAACAAGGAGATTTCCAACCTGCTGGTCTACCTGGTCAAGGTCGCCCCGGCCGCCGGGGTGATCGTGCTGGACGCCACCCAAAAGCCCGGCGGGGTTGGCACTGGTGACGTCGCGACCGCCTTCACCAGCTTCCGCGACAACCACCAGGTGCGCTTCGCGCTGCGCACCGGCTCCTACACCGTCTCGGACATGGTGCTGGGCGCGGGCAGCTACGCCGAAGGCTTCGACTCCTCCGTGCTGCTCCCCAGCTACAAGGGGGTTGGCATCTTGCGCGGCGCCTCTGATGAGACGCCCACCGTGCGCTGCCACCTGGCCGATGCCGAGGACGCCGAGAAGATCCTGACCGCCGCCCGCGCCCTGCGTCAGCGGGCCGGAACCCTGTCCGGGCATGCCGCCGGACAGACCATGCTCCGCGAAACCCGCGACGTCCTCGCCGACGCTGCGAGCGTCTTCCAGTCCGGGGAAACCGGCATGGACTGGGCGCAGATGGCCGCCCGGCTGGCCGAGCGGATCCCTGAGCACTACACCGACCTGACCGCAGAGACCATTTCCGCGCAGCTGCGCGCCCTCGGGGTGGCCAGCGTCAACATCAAGCGCGACGGCCAGGTCCTCAAGGGCGCCAAGCATGCCGCCATCACCGCCGCCCTGGCTCAGCGCCAAACCCCCGCCGCCTAACCACGGCGAACCCGCGGCACGCCCCGCCCCTGCGCCGCGCGGGAACTCTGCCGACCGATCGGCAACCGGCCTGCAAACGGTCGGCAGAACTCCCGCCCCGCCCCTCTTCGCCCCGGCCCGGTGCGGTCAGCAGGTAGCGCGAGCCCGGCTACCGGTAGCGGGCAGGCTACCGCTCCCGCTACCCCCCACATGCGCTCTGATCAGCCCGGATACCCGCAGGTAGCGGGTAGCGGGCACCCCCTCCCACGCCCTGAACGCCCTCCGGAGGCCCTGCCGTGCCCTTCCTGGCCGCTACCGCTACCCACCCCGCCGCTACCCCCCTCGCCTCCCATGCCGCGCTGATCGGCTGGCTGATTCTCGCCGCCCTGGCATGGTCCGCCTTCTACCTTCTGCGCTGCCTACTGGCCCCGTTCGGCCCCTGCAGCCGCTGCGACGGCGAAGGCAAACACGCCCCGCGCCTCGGTTCCAAGCGCCGCTATTGCCGCCGCTGCGACGGCACCGGTCTCCAGCTACGCACCGGCCGCCGCGCCTGGAACTACAGCCGACGCCTCTACCGCGACATCACCCACTAACCCCCCTCGCCGCTTCCGAATCGGAGACCCGCCGCCATGACCACCCCGACCGCCATCACCCGCCGCACTACCCCTGTCCTGCTGGCCCTCGCCGCGGCTTTCACCCTCACCGCATGCCTGCCCGCCAAATCCGCGTGCGCCGCCGTCACGGTGGCGGTTACCCCGCCCGAGCCGATCGAGGACGGCAGCTACCGCGACGGCAGCGAGCAGGAGCCCGAGCAGGGCGAGCACCAAAACGAGGACGACGCGAGCAGCTGCTGACCCCGAACCGATCCACTGCCTCACTCACCGACAGGAGATCCCGTCATGTCCACCCCGGACACCATCACCGGCCGCCCGGCCTTCACCACCACCATCTGCTTCCTGGCCCGCTGCTGCGACTGCCGCAGCGAGTACGACCATGACAGCGAAAACCACTTCTCCGCCCTCACCGTCGCCCGCGCCACGATCGAGGAATGCGGGTGGAGCCGCGCCCGCGACATCGAGCCCGCCCCCGCCCCCG
The DNA here is from genome assembly GCF_055690525.1 of Streptosporangium sp. H13245. Classification (NCBI taxonomy): domain Bacteria; kingdom Bacillati; phylum Actinomycetota; class Actinomycetes; order Streptosporangiales; family Streptosporangiaceae; genus Streptosporangium; species Streptosporangium sp. H13245. The sequence goes on from NZ_JBSZKT010000028.1 coordinate 82,139, forward strand.
GATGCGACGACGTCCCGGCCAAGGCCGAGCGGTGGCGCTGCGAGTCCTGCGCAGCCAAACGCGACTGCGCAGCCACCGGACACCAGCCCCGCACCACGGAGGGCTGGACCGACCCGAGCACCGGCACCCGGCACCAGCCCCAGCAGGTCTGCGCGCGCTGCACCACCCTGCTGGGCAAGTGGGTACAGCCCCTGCCCCCGCCCCACGGCTACCCCACCCCGCACCACGACGCCAGGACGTTGCGCTGGGATGCCACCGCCCTGCCCGAGGGCGCCGACCTCGCTCAGGCCACCGCCCAGCTGATCAGCCAGGCCAACGCAATCGGCCAGCTGAACCGGTGGGACGCCTACCTCACCGCCCACCCCGACGCCCACACCCCCGCTGGAATCGCCTACCTGCTCGACCTGCCCGGCGGGATCGCCGCCGCCGACCAGTTGATCAGCCTGGCCACCGCGCTGCGCGACCGCTTGACCGACGCCACCGTGCCCGCCACCACCACCCACCTGGTCACCACGAACACCGACCACTGAAAGGACACCCGTCATGACCACTACACCCGATGACCGGATGATCGCCGTTGCAACCCGGCGAGGTACCCGCCCCCACAACTGCGACGCCACCCGGATCTGGGCCACCGACGACCGGACCATCGCCGTGGTCGTGGACGGCATCGGCAACTCACCCGAGATCGCCGCGAACTCACAGCTGCTGGCCGATGTCGCCGCCCGAGTCGCCGCCCACCGGGGCGGCATGGCCGGACTGCTCGCCGCCAGCGACCTGCTCAACGCCCCGGCCATCGACGGCGATGACCCGGACGCGGTCGCAGTCCTCGCGGCCCTCTACGACGACGTCACGATGATCCACTGGATCGGGGACTGCCGGGCGTACGGCTGGAGCGACACCGAGCTGCGCCAGTTCACCACCGACCACACCGTGGGCGAGCAGCTGCGCCAAAACGGTGTCCCCGTCGAGCTGGCTGCGGAGCACGACAACTGGGTCAGAACCACAGTGAGTCGTGCGGTGATGGCGGCGATCTACCAGGTGGAGATCCCCGCCGACCAGCTGGTCTTGCTGGTCTCCGATGGCGTCCCGGACGGGGTGCCCTACGACGAACTGGTGGCGCTGGTGCGCGCGCACCAGCACGAGCCGCAGGCCCTCGCGGACGCCATCGTGGCCGCCGCCCGTGCCGATGAAGGCGGGTACCGGGACGACGCGACCGTGGTGATCCTGGCCCGCTCGACAGCGTAGGACCGCACACCAACCCCGCGAGCACGCCCGGCATGGCCAAACCACCAAGTCAACCCACGCCGGGCGTGCCCGCTCACCTCACCGATCACCGACCCGAAGGCCAGAGAAAGAGGCCCATCCATCATGACCCGCCCCATCACCGATGCGAAACTCCCACCCGACGTCGCCACGCCCGGTCTCTACCCGCTGCGCCCGGTGAAGCCGACGACCGCCGAGCAGATGCTGACCTACCAGGGCAAGCGCTACCGGCTGCATGAGGGCCGCATCCTGCTCAACTGGCACACCCCGCCCCGGCCCGTCCGCCACCACCGCACCGGCTGCGTCCTGTGCTGCTTGATCCGCGTCACCACCGGCCCCGGCTCGCCGCCCCGCCACCCCAAGAACTGCACCAACTGCATGACCTGGACCGGTCCGCGCCCCGACCCCTGCTGGTCGTGCGGCAAGACCGCGCACTACCTCGATGATGACGACCGCCCCACCCACAAGACCTGTCTGGAGATCGCCATCACCGCCGCCCTGCTCACCCAGAGCGGTCCGGCCACGATCGAGGGGCACGCCGCATGAACACCCCCGATGACCAAGCCGTGCGCCGCATCCTGCTTACCGGCTCGCGCACCTGGACCGACACCGCCACCATCCGCGCCGCGCTGGCCGAACAGTGGGGCGACGGCACCGCCGTCCTGGTCTCCGGCGCCTGCCCGCGCGGCGCCGACGCCATCGCCGAAACCCTCTGGGCCGAGCAGGGCGGACGCGTCGAGCGCCACCCCGCTGACTGGGATACCCGCGGCAAGCGCGCCGGGCTGCTGCGCAACGCCGACATGGTCGCTCTCGGCGCCGATGTCTGCCTGGCCTTCATCCGCGACAACAGTCCCGGCGCCACCCACGCCGCCGCCCTGGCCGAACGCGCCAGCATTCCCGTTCACCGCTACCCGCACCCGGAAGGCCCCGCCATGGCCACCGCCGCGCCGAGCGCTGGTCGGCTGCGCTACGCGCTGGCCGCTGCTGCCCGCGGCTGGTACGTCTTTCCCGTCTCCATCGGTGACAAGCCCCCGCTCAAGGGCTTCACCGACTGGGAGACCAACGCCACCACCGACCCCGGCCTGATCCGGCGCTGCTGGTCGCGCGCTCCCTACAACATCGGCATCGCCTGCGGACCCTCCAACCTGGTCGTGATCGACCTCGACACCCGAAAGGACGGGCAGAGCCCGCCGCCTTCCTGGGACCTGCCGGGCGTCAACGAGGGCGCCGACGTGCTCGCCGTACTGTGCGAGCGCGCCGGGCAATCCCTGCCGTTCGAGACCTTCACCGTTCGCACCCGCCGCGGGGGCATGCACCTGTACTTCACCGCCCCGGACGGGGTGGAGCTGCGCAACACCGAAGGTGCCTGGGGCGGACTGGGATGGCTGATCGACACCCGCGCGAACGGCGGCTACGTCCTGGGACCCGGCAGCTACGTAGACCTGCCGGACGGCACCGGCACCTACGAGGTACTGCACAACACGACCCCGGCCCCGCTGCCCCCCTGGTTGTTTCAGCAGCTTGTCCCCCCGCCCCGGCCCACGCCGCAACCGGCACACCTGGCCCTGCCCGCCACCCGACATGGCGCCTACTTGCACGCGGCCATTACCCGTGAGCTGGACCGCGTCGCCTCCGCCCCGCACGGCCAGCGCAACGGCTCGCTCTACCTGGCCGCCGTTGCCCTGGGTCAACTCGTTGCCGGGGGCGCGCTCGCCGAGATCGAGGTGATAACCCTGCTGGAACAACAGGGGGGCGATGCCGGGCTGAGCCCCGCCGAGACCATCCACACCATCGCCTCCGGTCTCAAAGCCGGTGCCAAGCGTCCCCGGAAACTCGCCGCGTGACCACCTCGCCTCACCACCTCGGAGCTGAGTCCATGTCCGAACCCGTTAGCCACGGTGCGATGTTGCTGGACGCGCTGCTGGCCGCCCTGACCCGCTACGTCATCCTGCCCACTCCCGAAGCCGCGGACGCGGTGGTGTTGTGGATCTCTGCCAGCCACGCCCAACCCGCGTGGGCGCACGCCCCGCGGCTGGTGATCCGCGCCCCGGAAAAGCGGTGCGGCAAGTCCCGGCTGCTGGACGTGGTCGAGGCGTGCTGTCATGACCCGTTCATCACCGTCAACTCCTCATCCGCTGCGGTCTACCGCTCGATCAGCGAGGACCCGCCCACGATGTTGGTCGATGAGGCCGACACAATCTTTGGGCCGAAGGCAGACGGGAACGAGGACCTGCGCGGGCTGCTGAACGCCGGACACCAGCGCAACCGCCCGGCCAAGCGCTACGACGCCAACACCGGCCGCGTCGAGTCCATCCCGACCTTCGCCATGGCCGCCCTCGCCGGAATCGGCGCCATGCCCGACACCATCGAAGACCGCGCCGTCGTCGTCCGCATGCGCCGACGCGCCCCCGGCGAAAGCGTCGCCCCCTACCGCCACCGCCGGGACCGTCCCCTGCTGCGCCAGCTGGCCGAAGACCTCTCCGCGTGGCTGCGCGCCGACCTGCCCACCCTGGAGCAGGCCGAACCGGCGATGCCGGTAGAAGACCGCGCCGCCGACACCTGGGAACCACTGGTCGCCGTCGCCGACTACGCCGGGGGCCACTGGCCCGAGCGCGCCCGCGCCGCGGTGCTCGCTCTCACCGCCGAGGCCGACGACAACGGCGAGACCTCGACCCGGGTCAGGCTGCTGGCCGACTGCCGCACCGCGTTCGGCACCGACCCTGCCCTGCCCACCGCGACCCTGCTGGAGCGGCTCAAGAGCGACACTGAAGCGCCGTGGGCCGACTATGGCCCGGCCGGTCTGAGCGCGATGAAGCTGGGCGTGATCCTGCGGGAGTACGAGATCCGCTCGGCCAACATCCGCTTCCTCGACGGCACCCAGGCCAAGGGCTACCAGCGCGCCGACTTCCTCGACGCCTGGGCGCGCTACTGCCCCCTGCCACACCCGCCCGACACCCCGCAGGACAGCGAGATCCCCCTGTTCGAGGGGGGTAGCCGTCCCAGCCGTCCCAGCCTCGTCATCGCAGGTCAACGCGGGACGGCTTCCATCCGTGGGACGGCTTAGCCGTCCCAGCAAAACAAGCCGTCCCAGCCTGACCAGCACAAATGAGGCTGGGACGGCTGGGACGGCTCCCCCCTCCCAACTGCTCCGACCTGCCGCGGACCTGCCAGGAGACACCCATGCCCAAGGGCGAAAAGCTCACCATCGCCGACATCTGCGAAGACCTCGACATCAGCCGATCCACCTTCTACGACTGGCGCCAGAAAGGCCGCGCCCCCAAGTGCATGAAGCTTCCCAACGGAGACCTCCGTGTCCGCCGTGCTGACTATGACCGCTGGCTGACCAGCCTGGAGGGCGCCGCCTGATGAAAAACACGACCTACAACGTTCGCGTCTACAAGACCGAGACCCGCAAGAACAAGGACGGCAAGGTGACGTCCTACCGAGTGTTGTGGCAGACCGCAGGGAAGCCCTGGAAGAAGCCATTTCCGAAGGAAGCTCAGGCGGACACCTACCGAAGCGCCCTGATCACCGCCGCACGCAGCGGTGAGGCATTCAGCCTCATCACCGGTGAACCCGTCTCGTGGAACCGCGCCGAACGGCCGGACATGAGTTGGTACGACTTCGCCACCGCCTACGTGGACATGAAGTGGAAGCGCGCTTCTGCCGGATACAGGCGTGACATCGCGCGAGCCCTCACAGCGGCATCCCCAGCCATGCTCACCGCCGACCGTGACAAACCGTCCGATAAGGAGATCCGAAAGGCGCTCATACGCTGGGCCTTCAACACCAAGGACAGAGACAGCAGTTCGACCGAGGACTCCGTTCTCGAATGGTTGAAGCGAAGCACCTGCATGGTTTCGACGCTTGAAGATGCCGCGACCATGCGCAAGGTTCTGGATATCGCAACGTCCAAACTCGACGGCAAGGCTGTCGCGGCGAGCACTGCGCGCCGGAACCGGGCAATTCTCTTCAACGCCCTGGACTACGCGGTTGAACTGAAGTTGCTCACCGCGAACCCGATACGGGGACTGAAGTGGCAAGCTCCGAAGAGTTCACACGAGGTCAACCGTGACTGCGTCGTCAACCCTGCCCAGGCCCGGAAGCTCTTGACCGCCGTGGCAGCACAGCAACGGAGCGGCCCGAGATTGGTGGCCTTCTTCGCGGTTCTCTACTTCGCTGGCCTACGGCCCGAGGAGGCGATGGACCTCCGTGCGGCGAACGTGATCCTGCCCGCTCTGGAATGGAACGAGGAAATGGAGGAGTGGGAGGAGTCGCCGGACGCGTGGGGAGAGCTGCGGTTCCGTACGGCAGCGCCCGATGTAGGCAAAGAATGGACCGATGGGGGCACTCAGCGGGAAGAACGCCAGCTTAAACATCGCGCTAAAGGCGATAGCCGTACCGTTCCCTGCACGCCAGAACTGGTTAAGTTCCTCCGTTCTCATTTGGCCGCTTTCCCGCCTGGCGAGAGTGGCCACCTGTTCACCGGCGTCAACGGCGGCAGCCTCCCAACTATTACCTACCGGCGCGCGTGGGACAAGGCCCGCGCCAGAGTACTAACTGAAGCTGAATACGCCACCCCGCTCGGAAAGCGTATTTATGACCTTCGACATGCCTGCCTATCCACCTGGCTCAATGCTGGAGTGCCTCCTACCCAAGTTGCCATGTGGGCAGGACACAGCGTAGATGTACTACTGAAGATCTACGCCAAATGTCTCGCCGGTCAGGACGAACTCTCCAAGCAGCGCATCGCTACAGCCCTGAGTAACTGATTCTCCACTAACGGCTAATTCGTCGATCCAGCCTCTACCTACAGCGGAAGCAGGATCAGCCATCTCCCCACCTGCAGCCATAATCCCAATATGCGAGACCATCCCTCGACCGACGGATTCCCAAAGCACTAACCAGCCCAAAAAAGAAGTACAACAAACAATAGGGTTGGCAATACGGCAAAAGAGATAGGGACAACAACTGCGCGCAAGGTAACTCCATCCTTACGAGCCGCATCCCTTAAGAGGATATGCCACTCTAACATTGGAGAAATGACAATGACAATTAAGGCTGACAGAATGGCGGTTTGAGCTAACAGCCACGTCCACTGCGGAGAACCATGTTGCGACCTTGCCGCAAAAATACTCGCCATCTCCGCAACGCCCAATTGAAGGAGAGTGATGCCCTGATAGACCGTCCACCCGGTATAAGTCCGAGTCACCCCACGGCTAATTTCTTGACCCTGCCTACTTGCGCGATCAACCTCTTCGCCCATGGCTCGAACTTTTTCCATCCGAACCGCGGCTTCGGCAACCTCATCGACATCGCCGTTCTTCTTAGCAGAGTCGAGCGCATCTGATGCAGATTCAGCTATACGAGAATGACTTTCACTTAATCGGCTAGCACTACTTTTGACATCACTAGAGCGACGGATAGCTTGTCGTAATGACTGACTGATCTGAAGAATTAGAGCAAGCAACACGACAGGAATGACTTGCGCTAACAAAGCTCCAAGCTCTTTTGTCATCGAGTTATTATGACGCATCGAGATGCCTACGTCAGCAGATCGGCTACGCTTCCGCCTCTGGGCAAGCATGCGGACTCGCACATTCCCGATCTTCGCCCGCTGTCGATCCACCCCGAAGGGCAGCAAATCGAGAACAGAAGGGCAAGCTCAACTTCGCATGTATCTACTCTCGGTGACCTTCCTCACCCGCTAGTTGCCCTACGTGCACAGACGGGCTTACCTCAGAGGCGCTGGTCTGCTGAGCTTGCCTGGGTCGATCGCAGGCAGAAAGAACGTGGCCATTTCAGCCACCTGCAGCCTCAGCCCGTGAAACGGCGATCACCCTAGAGCCAGAACGCGTCTTTGCCGGAGGCATCAAGGCCCCCGCCCGCTACAGCCAATGACTCCATCCTGTGGCTCCACTCCCCTCCTCCTCACCCTGCTCTCGCTTCAGCGTCTGCCGTATGCCCTCATGGCCAATGATCTTCACCAACTCTGGGAAGGCATTGGGAACGATCAACCGCAAACACCCATCGACAACCGTAGACGGCCGGACATGACAAAAGCGCCCCCGGCCACGAACACGCAGGTCGGGGACGCTCTTCAGGTGGCCATGAGGGGTAGGGCGGGCGGGACTCGAACCCGCGACCCAGGGATTATGAGTCCCCTGCTCTAACCGGCTGAGCTACCGCCCCTCGCGCACGCCGTACGCGGCATTCAACCAAACGTAGGCGCTGTTCGCACACCTGCCGGGCGGGACGGGTTCAAGATGTGACCTTCGGCGGAACCGGGCGCGGGACCGGGCTTCGGGGGGAGTCGCTACCCTACCGGTGGACCTTGTTGAGGAGTGTTGGATCATGCGCGTTGTTGGAGCTTTCAGGGACTCGTACGGTGCGGAGCCTGCCGGGGTGTGGCACGCTCCGGGGCGGGTCAACCTGATCGGGGAGCATACCGACTACAACGACGGATTCGTCCTGCCGTTCGCCCTGCCGTGGGGGGTCACCGCCGCAGTGTCGCCGCGCGAGGACGGGGTGATCAGGCTGCGGTCGCTGCAGGCGGGTGAGCCGGTGACGCTGACGACGCTCGACGAGGCCGAGGGCTGGGCCCGTTACGTGGCCGGAGTGTTCTGGGCCCTCCGCGAAGCGGAGCGGAAGGAGGGCGGGGAAGAGGGCCGGGGAGAGAGACAGGTACAGGGCCGGGGGCGCCCGGTCGGCGGGGCGGATGTGGTGATCGACGGGGACGTGCCGCAGGGGGCGGGGCTGTCGTCGAGCGCGGCACTGGAGGTGGTCGTCGGTACGGCGCTGAACGAGTTGTACGGGCTCGGCCTGACCAAGATGGAGATCGCCCTCGCCGCTCAGAAGGCTGAGAACGACTTCGTGGGCATGCCGTGCGGGATCATGGACCAGGCGGCCTCCGCGCTCGGCGAGGAGGGGAAGGCGCTGTTCCTCGACTGCCGGAGCCTCGGGAGCAGGAACATCCCGTTCGACCTGGCGAGTCACGGCATGCAGCTGCTGATCATCAACACCGGGGTGCACCACGAGCTCGCCGACGGGCAGTACGCCCGCCGCCGCGAGGACTGCGAGAACGCCGCCAGGCGCCTGGGGGTCGACGCGCTGCGCGACGTCACGGACCTGGCGGGCGCCCTCGCGAAGCTGAGCGGCGACGAGCGCAAACGCACCCAGCACGTGGTGACGGAGAACCACCGGGTCGAGGCGGTGATCGGGCTGCTGCGGGCCGGAGCAGTACGGGAGATCGGGGCGTTGCTGAACGCCTCCCACCTGTCGCTGCGCGACCAGTTCGAGGTGTCCTGCGCCGAGCTGGACGTGGCCGTCGAGTCGGCGATCAGGGGCGGGGCGCGAGGGGCACGGATGACCGGAGGCGGATTCGGCGGGTCGGCGATCGCGCTGGTCGCCGACGACCGGGTGGAGTCCGTACGGGAGTCGGTGGCCGGAGCCTACGCCGAGCGCGGCTGGGCCGCACCGGAGGTCTACCCGGCGACCCCGGCCGGGGGAGCCCGCCGACTGCTGTGAGCGGCCCGGTCCACTTTGGTAGGCCGGACCACCTGACCTACCCGGTCCGCTCCGGTAGGCCGGGTCACCTGACCCACCCGGTCCACTTCGGTGCGCCGGGTCACCTGACTCGCCCGATACGCCGGGTCACCTAGCCCACCTGGTCCGCTTCGGTACGTCGGGTCACCTGACCGATCCGGTCCGCTTCGGTACGCCGGACCACTCGCCCCGCTCGATACGCCGGGTCACCTAGCCCACCCGGTCTGCTTCGGTACGACCTGACCGACCTGGTCCCAGGCACACCGGCCACCTGTCCCGATCCTGAGATCGCCCGTCCGTCGGTCTCGGTGCCGGTTCCCAACCTGTGATTTCAGGGGCGGGGCCGCGGGGACGGTGGCGGGGGAAAGAGGGGCATCGGGTCCGGAGCCGGGTACGGGCCTGATCACGCATCCGGACTCGGGTCCGGGTCCGAGACCGCGCCCAGGTTCGACTTCGACGGCCAGTCGGGCATCAGGGGTGGGCCGTCCCGTTCCGCGGCGTGGACCATCCGGCGCAGGAGGCCGTCGAGGACCTCGCGTTCGCCGGGGTCGAGCGGGCCGAGCAGGGCCCGTTCCGAGAGGTCGCCCTGGTCCATGCGCTCCTGCCAGACGGCGCGTCCGGCGGGGGTCAGCGCGACGAGCAGGCGGCGGCGGTCTCCGGGGTCGTGCACGCGGTCGACGTACCCGGCCTGCTCCAGCCGGTCGAGCCGGTTGGTGAGCGTGGCCGGGTGGGTGTCGAGCCACCCGGCCAGCAGCGAGGGGGTCGCCCGGTAGGGCGGCCCGGCCGCGACCAGGTGGTGGAGAACCTCGAACTCCCATGCCTTGAGCCCTCCGGCGGTCATCCAGGCGTCCCGGCTCCGCTTGAGCAGCCGCACGAGCGCCTGCATGCGCGTGACGATCCCCTCGGTCTGCGGGTCGAGGTCGGACAGCTCGCGGGACCAGTGCGCGATGTGCCGGTCGATGGAGTCAGGCTCTGGCATGCCCACAGGGTAACGCCGCCCTCCGATGGGCCATCTTCAAATGGAGTCGGGTTCTGGCGTGCCCACAGGGTAACGCCGCTCTCCAGCAGGCCAGCTTCAAATGAAGTCAGGCTCCGGCGTGCCCACAGAGTAACGCCGCCCTCCAGCGGGCCAGCTTTAATACGGATGCATACATTATGATTTCGTAGTACTTTTCCGTACATGCCTCCTTCATCCGGCCCGTGGGCCCCCTTGCGAGACCGCCGCTTCCGTCTGCTGTGGACCGGTCAGGCCCTGTCGTACATCGGCGACTCCATCACCTCCGTGGCCCTGGCGCTGGCGATCGTCACCGCGACGGGCTCGGCCACCGACCTCGGGGTGGTCCTGGCCGCCCAGTCGGTCGCCATGGTGGCGCTGATGCTGCCCGGCGGTGTCTGGGCCGACCGCCTCCCGCGCCGTCGCGTGATGATGGGCGCGGACGTGGTGCGCGGGCTCGCCCACGCCGCCATGGGCGTCGAGCTGATCACCGGAACGGTCGACGTCGTCCACCTGGCGGCGCTGGCCGCCGTCTCGGGGGCCGGTTCGGCGTTCTTCCTGCCCGCCGCGACCGGTCTGGTGCCCGCCACCGTGGCGGCGGAGCACCTCCCCCGGGCCAACGCGCTCATGGCGATCGCCCAGCGCGGGTCCGTGCTGCTCGGCCCGGGGGTCGCCACCGCCCTCGCGCTGACCGCCGGTCCCGGCTGGGCGCTGCTCCTGGACGCCGTGACGTTCGCGGCCAGCGCGGTGCTGCTGGGCAGGCTCCGGCTCGCGCCGATCCCGCCCACGCCACGCGAGCGGTTCGGCAGGCAGCTGGCCGAGGGCTGGTCGCAGCTGCGCCGCCATCGGTGGTACTGGACGAACCTCGTCGGCCACTCCGTGTGGAACCTCAGCCGCTGCGCCCTGATCACGATCGGGCCCGTGATCGCCGTCACGAGCCTCGGCGGCGAGCTCACCTGGGGCACGATCGTGCAGGGCGGCACGGTCGGCGCCCTGTGCGGCGCGCTGCTGGCGCTCCGGGTGAGGCCGCGAAAGCCCCTGGTCGCGGCGAACCTCGCGCTCGCGCTCGGCGCGCTGCCCCTGGTCCTGCTCGCCGCCGGGGCGTCCGCGCTGATCGTGGCGGCGGCCTACGGGCTGATGACCGGCGGCCTGGCGTTCATGGCCCCCCTGTGGGAGACCGCCGTGCAGGAGCACATCCCGGCCGAGGCGATCTCACGGGTGTCCGCGTACGACTGGCTGCTCTCTCTCGGGCTGACCCCTCTCGGCATGGCCCTGGCCGGGCCGCTGGCCGGCGCGGTGGGCACGGCTTCCACCCTGTACGGGGCGGCGGCGCTGCTGGCCCTCTCCTGCCTCGGGGTGCTGGTCCTGCCCGACATCCGCGGCCTCCGTCAGGGTTCGGCCGACACCAGCTTGGGCACCGCGCCGAGCAGCTCGCGGGTGTAGTCGTGCCGGGGCAGGAAGAACACCTCGTCCACGTGTCCCTCCTCCACGACCCGCCCCCCGCGCATGACCAGCACGCGGTCGGCGATGTGGTGGACCACCCCGAGGTCGTGGGAGATGAAGATCAGCGCGGTCCCGTCGGCGGCCTGGATCTCCGCGAGCAGGTCGAGCACCTGGGCCTGGATCGACACGTCCAGCGCGGAGACCGGCTCGTCGCAGACGAGCACGTCGGGGCGGGTGGCGAGGGCCCTGGCGATGGCCACCCGCTGACGCTGGCCGCCGGACAGGCGCCGGGGGTGCCGGTCGGCGACGTCCGCCGGGAGGCCGACCCGGCCCAGCAGCTCGGCCACCCGCTCCTTTCTCCGCGAACCCGGGACCTCGCGGAGGGGTTCCCCGACCAGGCGGCCCACCGTGTAGCGGGGGTCGAAGGAGTCGAGCGGGTTCTGGGAGATCACCTGGATGCGGGACCTGCGGGAACGCCGTGCGCGCTCGCGGATCCCCGACCAGGGCTCGCCGCCCAGCAGGACCCGCCCCGAGGCGGGTTCGAGCAGGCCGAGGACGAGCCGGGCGACCGTGGTCTTCCCCGAGCCCGACTCTCCCACGATGCCGAGCGTCTCACCGGGATGGACCTCGAAGGACACGTCGTCGACCACCGTGCGCGAGCCGTACGCGGCCGACAGTCCAGAGACCTCCAGGATCGGCGCGGCGTGGTCGACGGTCCGCTCCGGCAGCGGGGTGCGCAGCGCGACTCCCCCGGCGGCGATGGCGGACAGGCGGGTGCCGCGCGAGGCGGCGGAGGGGACGGCGGCGAGCAGCAGCCTGGTGTAGTCGTGCCGGGGCGCGGACAGCACGCGTCCCGTCGGCCCCTCCTCGACGACCACCCCGTCCTTCATCACCAGTACGCGGTCGGCGACGGCGGAGACCACGGCGAGGTCGTGGCTGATCATGAGCAGTGCGGTGCCCTCGGCCTTGCGGGCGGCGAGCAGGCGCAGGATCTGGGCCTGTACGGTGACGTCGAGCGCGGTCGTCGGCTCGTCGGCGATGATCAGCGGCGGCCCCGCGGCGATGGCGGAGGCGATCAGGGCGCGCTGGCGCAGTCCCCCGGACAGCTGGTGGGCGTACTGCCGGGCCCGCACCTCCGGTTCCGGCACCCCGACCGCCTCCAGCAGCTCGATCACCCTCTCCTTCCTGGCGGCGCGGGGTACGACGTCGTGGGTGGCGAGCACCTCGGCGATCTCGTCGCCGACGGTACGGAGCGGGTCGAGCGAGGTCAGCGCGTCCTGGAGCACCAGCCCCGCGAACCGGCCGCGCAGCCGCCGCCAGTCGCGGGCGCCGAACCGGAGCGCGTCCCCTCCGTTCACCGCGAACCGGGAGGCCGTGACCTCGGCGCCGGGACCGGTCAGCCCGACCAGGGTTCTGGCCGTGACGCTCTTGCCGGAGCCGGACTCCCCGACGATCGCCACGCACTCGCCCGCCTCGATCGACAGGCTCACTCCCCGTACGGCCCGCACCCCGGCGCGGGGGAAGCCGACCCGCAGGTCCTCGACGTCGATGAGGCTCATCGGTTTCTCCCCTCGAAACGACGCTGCAGGCGGCGCCCGACGAGCGTCAGGCTGATGACGGTCAGGGTGACGGAGAGGCCGGGGAAGAGCACGCTCCACCAGGCGACGCGCAGGTAGTTACGGGCCTCCGACAGCATCGAGCCCCACTCGGGGCTGGGCGGCTGCGGGCCCATGCCGAGGAAGCTGAGCCCGGAGGTGGCGATGATGGCGGTGCCCATGCCGATCGTGGCGAGCACCGGCAGGGGGCCCAGCACGTTGGGCAGCACGTGGCGGACGATCAGCACCGGCCTGGCCAGGCCGAAGGTGACCGCCTGCTCGACGTAGCCGGAGCGGCGCACCACGAACGTCTGGGCGCGGATCACGCGGGCGTAGTTGGGGATCTGCGCGATGCCGATCGCGAGGATCACGTTGCCGGTGCCGGGACCGGTGATGGCGATGACCAGCAGGGCGAGCAGCAGTTCCGGGAAGGTCGCCACGACGTCGAACAGGCGGCTGAGCAGCTCGTCGAGGTAGCGGGGGGCCAGCCCGGCCAGGACGCCCAGCAGGGTACCGGCCCCGGCGGCGAGCAGGATGGCGGCGGCGCCGATGCTCAGCGAGTGGCCGGCGCCGTACACGACGCGCGACAGCACGTCGCGGCCGAGGTGGTCGGTGCCGAACCAGTGCTCGGCACTCGGCCCGGCGAGCGCGTGCAGCGGGTCGGCGGCCAGCGGGTCGACACCGGTCAGCAGGCCGGGCGCCACGGCGGCGACCGCGGCGACCACCAGGAACAGCAGCGGCGCGACGAGCTGCGCGCTGAGGCCGTACCCGCGCCCGGCCGGAGCGGGGGCGGCGGACGCGACACCGGGAACCTCCGTGATCGTCGTCACCGCCCCCTCCCCGGACGACGCGACGACTCCAAGCGACGCGGCGCCCCCAGGCGGTACGACGACCCCAGACAGTACGGCGACCTCAGGCAGTACGACGGCCGTGACGCCACCGGTTCCTCTTCCAGCGGGACCGTCATCGGCTCCTCCTCAGGCGGGGGTCGATCGCGAGGTAGGCGAGGTCGACGATCGTGCTGACCGTCACGTAGGCGAGGGCGGAGATCAGCACGACCGCCATCACCAGGGGCATGTCCTTGCTGTTCACCGCGCTGACGGTGATCTGGCCGAGCCCGGGGCGGCCGAAGACGGCCTCCACGATGATCGCGCCGCCGAGCAGGTAGCCGACGAACCAGCCGGTGAGGGTGACGGCGGGGAGCAGCGCGTGGCGCAGGGCGTGCCGGGCGACGAGGCGCCACTCGGTGATGCCGCGCGAACGGGCGGTCACCGCGAACGGCTCCTCCAGCGCCCGTTCCAGGCCGTCGCGGAGCACCTGGCCGAGCACCCCGGCGACCTGCAGCCCGAGCGCCAGCCCCGGCAGGACGAGGGAGACGAGTCCCCTGTCCCCGGAGACGGGGAACCAGCCGAGGGTGAAGGAGAAGACGGCGAGCAACAGGATGCCGACGAGGAACGGCGGGACCGAGACGGTGACCAGTTCCGACAGCCCGACCAGGCCGCCGAACCAGGAGCGGCGCCCGGCGGTGCTCAGGGCGAGTACCAGGGCCAGGACGACCCCGAAGAGCGCGGCGGTGAGCGCGAGCTGGACGGTCGGCAGGATCTGGGAGGCCAGGATGTCGCCGACGCCGCGCTGCAGCACGTAGGAGTGGCCCAGGTCTCCCTGGAGCAGGCGGAGCAGATAGTCGCCGTACTGCTGGAGCGGGGAGCGGTCCAGCCCCCACTCGGCGATGATCTGCGCCCGCCGCTCGGGGGTGTCGAGGCCGCCGTCGCCGATCAGCACGTCGATCGTGTCGCCGGGGGCGAGCAGCAGGGCGAGGTAGGCCCCGGTGGCGGCGGCCCAGAGCACGGCGACGCCCGCTCCGAGCCGCCGGACCACCGGGCCGAGCCACCCGGCGGCGGCCAGCCCCCGCCGCCGGGTGAGTGTGAGAGTGCTCACGTGTTCACGTCCCTATCCGGACGTCGTAAGCACTGTTGGGGGTGCCGGAGACCGGCTCGAAGGTGATCCCGGTGACCCCGGCGCCGTAGGCGACCTGGTCGGCGGGAACGTAGATCGGGAGCAGGATCGCCTCGTCGGTGACGACGGTCTTCTGCACCTTCGCGTAGAGCTCCTTGCGCTCGGCGAGGTCGGAGGTGGCCGACGCGTCGGTGAGCAGCTTGTCCAGCTCCGCGGTCCCGAACCTGGTGCGGTTGATCGCGGCGTCCTTCGCCAGGATCAGGTTGAGCGCCGCCCCGGCGTCGCTGTCGCCGCGCGAGTTCTCGAAGATCTCGTACTCGTTCTCGTCGACGGCCTTCTGCGCGGTGCCCTGGTCCACGATCTTGACCTGGAAGTCGATCCCCGCGCTCTGCTTGACGGCCGCCTGGACGGCCTGGGCGAGGATGTCGCGGCGGTCGCGGACGAACGGCGCGGCGTTGACGGTCCGCACGGTCAGCCTCCTGCCGTCCTTGACCCGGAAGCCCTCGGCGTCACGTTCCTTCCAGCCCGCCTCGTCGAGCAGCTGGTTGGCCCGCGCGGGGTTGCCGCCGAAGGTCTTCTCCAGTGAGGGGTCGTAGAACTGCGGGCTGCCCTGGCCGATGACGCTCCAGGCCCGCTTGGCGGTGCCCTGGTAGACGGAGTCGAGCACGGCGTCCACGTCGACGGCGTCGCGGAACGCCTCACGGACCCGCTTGTCGTCGAACGGGGGGCGGGAGGTGTTGAAGTAGTAGGAGAACGCGCTCCCCGAGTTGAGGCTGGTCTCCAGCTTCAGCGCGGGGTCGCTCCTGATGAGGCCGATCTCGGTGGCGGGCACGCCCTCGATCACCTGCACCTGCCCGGAGGTGAGCGCGCCGACCCGGACCGCCGCCTCGGACAGGAAGCGGTACGTGATCTCGGCCAGGTGCGCCGGTCCCTGGTGGGCGGCGCCGGTGGGCGGCCAGTTGTAGTTCGGGTTGCGCTTGTAGTGGACCTCCTGGCCGGGGGTGAACCGGTCGAGGACGAACGGCCCGGTGCCGACCACGTCGACGCCGCCCGCCTTGAGATCCTTGGCGTTCTTCAGCGACTTCGGGGAGACCTGGCCCGCGTACGGGGAGGAGAGGAAGTCCAGGAACAGCCCGTCGGGGGCCTTCAGCGTGACCTTCAGGGTGTACGGCGCGGTCGCCTCCGCCTTCTCGAAGTTGCGCAGCTGGATGGCGCTGACCGCGGCGTTGTAGCCGGGCGAGACGAGCTGGTCGAGGTTGGCCTTCACCGAGGCGGCGTCGAACTTCTCACCGTCGTGGAAGGTGACGTCGTCGCGGAATTCGAAGGTGTAGGTCAGCCCGTCCTCGGAGACCTTCCAGGACGTGGCCAGCCACGGCAGGAACTCGCCGTTCCTGCCGCGGGCGATCAGCGCGTCGAACTGGTTGTGGACCAGGAGGCGGGCCTTGTTCTGGCCCCACTGGTGCGGGTTGAAGGTGATCGGCTGCGTCTCCACCGCCCACACGAGCGACCCTCCGTCGCCACCGCCGCCCTCGGCACCGGCCGCCGCGCCCGGGGCCCCGTTCCCGGCCCCGCACGCCGTGAGCGCCAGCACCCCGGCGAGCGTCAGGGCGCCCCATCGCAACTTCACGTTCTTCTCCTCGCGCTTTCTCACTACTTGGTTCCGTACGACGTGCCGGTCGGAGCGCTTCATGCGACGTGCCGTCTTGTCTGGGTTCCGGCGGCCTCGGACAGCACGATCCGGGCGAGGGCGTCGGCGTGGCGGAAGAGCGGGGCGTCGAGGCGGGGCCTGGCGAAGCCGCCGGTGGCCCGGCCGCCGACGACCCAGGGGCCGAAGGCGAACCTGCGGGGATGCGGGGTGCCCGACCTGTCGAGCAGGCGGCGGTCGGCGGGCCGTACGTTCACCAGGCCGGACTCCTCGTCGAGCTCGCCGCGGTCGCGGAGCGCGGCGATGAGCGGGTCGACGGCCCGGCTCACGCTGGGCGCGGGCAGCCGGGCCTCGACGAGGGTCGTGGCCGTCACGCCGCCGGGCACGGTGGGGCTCTGGGCCCGCCAGTGCCCGTCGTGGTGGTCGACCTTGAGGTTCGCGCCGAGGAAGGTGACCACCCCGGCCCTGGCCAGGGCGCGCAGTTCCTCCAGCCGGGGTCCCGGCGGGCCGCTGGCGACGTAGCTGAAGAACCCGCCGAACCACGGGTCGGAGACGCCCAGCTCGGCGAGGACGCCGTAGACGGAGATCAGCCCGAGGATCATGGCGTGGTCGGCGCTGTGCGCGGGGTCGGAGCGGCGCTCCAGGTCGGCGGCGAGGTAGCCGTGCATCCACTTCTGCAGACCGGCCTGGTCGCCGAACCGGATGCCGTCCAGCGGCCGGTCGAACCGGTCGAGGTCGAGCCGGTCCAGGTGCCGGGGCACGGTCTCGCGGATCAGCTTGCGCATGCCGAGGCTGCGCCACTCCTCGGCGGCGAAGCCCTCCTCGAACTCCTCCCAGCCCAGCCTGGCGCGCCTGGGGTGGGCGGTGATGAGCTCGCGGTAGTACGCGAAGGCCAGCTCCTTGGCGACGAGCGGCCACACGTCCCGGCGGAAGTGCCACGGCCCCTCGCCCAGCGCCTCGCGGGTGAGGAAGCGCGGCACCGGCGGGCGGGCGCCCGCGAAGGGGTAACCGGTCTTGGAGTGGTACGGCACCCCGCGCCGCGACCCCACCCGCAGGAGCGGCTCGCGCCCGCTGGGCAGGTAGACCAGCTCCCCGTCGTACTCGCGGACGAACCGGCCGCCCCTGCCCGAGGTGAGCAGCACCATCAGGTCTATGAAGGCCAGCCCCATCCCCCGCATGATCACCGGTTCCCCGGCGGGGATGTCGTCCAGGTCGAGGTCCGCCGCGTAGCCGGTGGGCAGGTAGCGCAGCCCCTCGCTCGCGGCCAGACCGGCGAGCGCGTTCTCCTCTCGCGTCGGGGTCACGTCGCCGTGTCCCTGGGCCAGGATCACCGCGTCGGCCTCGATGGTCCGGCCGCCCTCCAGGGTCACCGCCTGGCCGCCGGGGACGTCGGCGAGGTCGACGGCGCGGGCGGCGTGCACGTGCACCCGGACACCGCGCGGCGCGGTCGCCACCGCGTGCCGGAAGACGTGGGAGAGGTAGCCGTTCTGCGCCGGGCGGGAGGCGAACCTGCCGGGGTCGCCGCCGAGCCAGTCGGCCAGCGTGGGCCCGGGGCGGATCGGCCCCTCGCACCGTACCGACTCGTCGGTGAAGAGCGTCACGTCGGCCGCGGCGGAGTTCATCCAGAGCAGGTCCGGCTGGTCGCGCCGCCAGACGCGCCCGCCCCCCGGCGGGTGGGGGTCGATCACGTGGACGTCCAGCGACGGCCAGCCGAGCAGGTCGGTGGCGTTGGCGCAGATGCGCTCCACCAGGCAGGTGCCCGTCGGGCCCGCGCCGACGACGGCGATCGAGGCGCTCATACGGCGGCTCTGCGATGCGGCTGGTCCCAGTCGGCGTGCAGCGGCTCGACCGGGATCCGCCAGGCGTCCGTCTCGCTCCGCCGGTGGGAGATGACGGTGAAGTCGGTGTTCTCGCGGAAGGCGGGGTGGGCGTACAGGTCCCTGGCGTAGGCCCACAGGTTGGGGAAGGCGGTCAGCGGGCGCTCGCTGATCCTGGCCGCCGGGTTGTCGCTCAGGTCGAAGCGGAGCAGGGTCGGCCAGAGCCGCACGTCCGCCTCGGTGATCCCCGAGCCGAACAGGAACCTGCGGTCGGCCAGCCGGGCGTCCAGCTCGTCCAGGAAGGCGACCACGGTCCCGCGCGCCTCGGTGTACGCGGCCTCGGTGGTGGCCGACGCCACCCGGCCCGCCGCCGTGTTGACGATGTCGTAGATCCTCGTGTTGAGCTCGTCGATCTCCGGCCGGAGCTCCTCGGGGTAGAGGTCGGCCTCGGGGTCGCCGCCGAACCGGGTGGCCAGGTCGATCGTGATGTCGGGGAAGTTGTTGCTGACAATGCGGCCGGTCGTCCTGTCCCACAGGACCGGCACCGAGACGTGCCCGTCGAAGCCGGGCTCGGTCGCCTCGTACGCCTGCCGCAGGATGGTGAACCCGTTGACCGGGTCGGCGCCGCGCCGCTCGCGGAACGCCCACCCGCGCCCGTCGCGCTCGTCGTCGACGTAGGAGAGCGAGACCACGTCCTGGAGTCCCTTGAGGGAGCGCACGATGGCCGCGCGCTGCGCGTACGGACAGACGGCCGCGACGTAGAGGTGGTAGCGCCCCGGCTCGGCGGGGAAGGCGGATGTGCCGATCCGTCCCTGGAAGGGGTAGCGCGGGCCGGGCCTGCCACCGGGCCGGTAGTGGCCGTGGGTGTCGAGGTCGACGGGGCTCGCGTGGTTCAGTGTGCTGGTCTTCGGCATCTGACGCTCCCGGGCATGTCTCGGTGACCCCCGTGAAGGGGTCCGCGCGCTTGCGGCACGCCCACCGTGCCGCCTGGTCTCCCCCGGGGGCACCCCGCCGCGGTGCGAGGGTTGCCGGTCAGTCAGCCGGGGCTTCGCACTGACACTCTTAACCTATTTAGAAGGTAGGAAATACATAGATCTCTGTCAAGCCTTAATGTCGGGGAATGTCCTATGAGAGCGTGAACGTGGTCTACCGCAAGTACGACGGCTCGCTGCACTGGCACCACCGCGGCCTGTTGCTCGGGGAGGACGAGCACGGGGTGTGGACGGGGTGCGTGGCCAACTCCAGCGGCCACAAGGGGGACGGTCCCGCGGTCGCCTGGCCGCACCCGTTCGTGATGCTCTTCCCCCGCGACGCCTGGTGGACGGCCGCGTTCAACACCGCCCCGCACAAGCACGAGATCTACTGCGACATCTCCACGGTGCCGGAGTGGAGCGACGGCGAGGTCACCATGGTCGACCTGGACCTCGACGTGATCCGGACCCGCCGCAACCTGCTGAAGGGCCGTCCGGGCCGGGTCTTCCTGGACGACGAGGACGAGTTCGAGGAGCACCGGGTCACGTACGCCTACCCGCCCGACGTGGTGGAGAGCGCCCGCGCCTCGGCCGCCTGGCTGATGGAGGCCGTCACCGCCCGCACCGCCCCCTTCGGGGACGCGCCGCACTGGCTCACCCTGGTCAGCTGAGCCCGGGCCCCTCGAAGCGAATCCACCGCGCCCCGGTCTCCGGGGCACGGTGGGGTCCATCCCGTACGGACCGCCGCGCCGCGCCGAGGGCGGTCCCGCGACCTCAGCGGGTACGGCGGCGGAACAGCCCTCCGGAGAGGACCGCCGAGACCAGCAGGAAACCCGCGCACCAGGCCAGCGCCTTCCACGGGTCGCCGCCCACGGGCCGGTCGAGCAGCAGGCCGCGTACGGACTCGATGATCGGCGTGGCCGGCTGGTTCTCCGCGAACCCGTGCAACCACGTGGGCATGGTGTGCACCGGGACGAAGGCGCTGCTCGGGTAGGGCAGGAACATCACGAGGAAGGTGAAACCGCCCGCCGCCTCCGGCGTCCTGGACAGCAGGCCGACCACGGCCGAGACCGCGGAGATGGCCAGGACGAACACCACCAGGATCCCCACCGTCGCGGCCCAGCCCGCCAGTCCCGCCTCCGGCCGGAAACCGAGCAGGAACGCGACGGCGAACACGACGGCGAGCGAGGCGAGGTTGCGCACGGTGCTGGCGGCCACGTGCCCGCCCAGGAACGCCCCGCCGCCGACGTCCATCGACCTGAACCTGTCGACGATCCCCCGGCTCATGTCCTGGCTGACGGCGACCGCGGTGAGCGAGGCGCCGTAGGAGGCGCACATGACGAGGATGCCGGGGACGGCGTAGGTGACGTAGTCGACGCCGGTCTGGATCGCGCCGCCGAGCAGATAGACGAACAGCAGCATGACCAGGACGGGCATCAGGAACGAGGTGAGCAGCGCGTCGAGGTTGCGCAGCGACAGGCGGACGGCACGGCCGGTCATGACCGGCCAGGCGACGAGGTCAGACACCGGCCCGCTCCCTGTTCGTCAGGGCGAGGAACGCGTCGTCGAGCGTGGCTCCTCGCACGGTGAACCTCTCGACCGCCGAACGCCCCGGGTCCACCTCGTCCAGCAGGGCACGGATCTCCGCGGCACTCCCGCCGGTGGCCGCCCCGACGGTCAGCCTGGCGAGATCGGCGTGGACGGCACGGGCCCCGAGAAGGCGCGTCACCTCGGCGAACGACCGCGCGTCGGCCAGGACGAGATCCAGCCGCCAGGCGGCGACCCTCGCCTTGAGCTCGTCGGCGGTCCCCTCCGCCACCACCCGCCCTCCGTCGAGCAGCGCGATCCTGTCGGCCAGGCTGTCGGCCTCCTCCAGATACTGGGTGGTCAGGAAGACGGTGGTGCCCGAGCCGGTGAGCTGGGTGATCACCTCCCACATCGCCTGCCTGCTGCGCACGTCGAGCCCCGTGGTCGGCTCGTCGAGAAAGATCACCGACGGCGCGCCGACCAGCCCCGCGGCCAGGTCCAGGCGTCGCCACATGCCCCCCGAGTACGTGCCGACCCGTCGTTTTCCCGCCTCGACCAGGTCGAACCGCTCCAGTAGCTCGGCCGCCCTGCGGCGGGCCCCTCCGCGCGACAGGCCGGACAGGCGGCCCATCATCCTCAGGTTCTCCTCGCCGGTCAGCAGCTCGTCGACCGCCGCGTGCTGGCCGGTCAGGCTGATGGCACGGCGGACGCGGCGGCGGTCGCGGACGACGTCGAACCCGGCGACCGTGGCGCGTCCCGCGTCCGGCGTGACCAGCGTCGCCAGGGTGCGCACGGTCGTCGTCTTGCCCGCGCCGTTGGAACCGAGCAGCGCGTACACGCTGCCCTTGGCGACGCGCAGGTCGACGCCGGTCAGGACGGTGACCGGGCCGTAGGACTTGGTGAGGCCGACCACCTCTATCGCTGGTTCCACTACCCCTCCTGTGTATGGCGTACGCTCTACTGTTTATGTCATACGCGATATTGCGTAAGGTATACACTCACAGAAAAGGACGGTCAAGCCCGGGAGCGCGATGGAAGTGCCGGAGAGCGTGGAGATCGCCTGGGGTCTGCGAGAGCGGCCGGGCAAGGGTCCCAAACGCACCCTGAGCCTGGAGCACATCGTGGAGGCGGCCCTGCGGGTGGGCTCGGCGGA
Organism: Streptosporangium sp. H13245; assembly: GCF_055690525.1. Classification (NCBI taxonomy): domain Bacteria; kingdom Bacillati; phylum Actinomycetota; class Actinomycetes; order Streptosporangiales; family Streptosporangiaceae; genus Streptosporangium; species Streptosporangium sp. H13245. The sequence goes on from NZ_JBSZKT010000028.1 coordinate 104,051, forward strand.
GGGGCTCGCCGCGGTCTCGATGAGCAAGATCGCCGCCGAGCTCGACGTCTCCACGATGGCGCTCTACCGCTACGTCTCCTCCAAGGGCGACCTGCTCATGCTCATCACCGACGCGGTGCTCGGCCCGCTGCCCCAGCTCCCGGAGCCGGGCGACGACTGGCGTCAGGGCGTCTACCGGTGGGCCGGTGCCATGCGCGCCGCCCTGCAGCGGCACCCCTGGTCGTTGCGCATCCCCATCACCGGCCCGGGGCTCATGCCGAACCACGTCGCCTGGATGGAGGCCGGGCTGCGCGGCCTGCGCGGCACCGGGCTCGACCCGGCCACGAAGACCGCGGCGCTGCTGCTGGTCAACGGCTTCGTCAGGACCGAGGTGGCGCTCCTGGCCGACCTCCAGGACGCCTTCGACGCCTCCCAGGTCACCGACGAGGAGGCGCTGTCCGGCTACGGCCGGGCACTCGCCAAGCTCACCGACGCCGAGCGCTTCCCCGAGATCCACGAGCTTCTCGAAGCCCGGGTCTTCGACATGTCCAGCGGCCCCGAGGACGAGTTCGTCTTCGGCATGGAGCGCATCCTCGACGGCCTCGCGGTGCTCGTGACCGGAAAACCGCCCACCTGAGATCCTGGAAGGATCTACAGGGATCTACAGGGGAGGGAAGCCGGGGGCGCGGTGCTCGACGAAGCTGGCGACGCCCTCGGCGAAGTCCGGCCGGGCGAAGGACTCGGCCATCAGGTGCGTCGCGGCCCGCTCCGACGCCTCCAGGCTCCGCTGCCAGTCACCCCAGACCTGACGCTTGATCACGGCCATCGAGGCCGGGGAACTGTGCGTCGCCAGCTCGCGGGCGTAGGCCAGCGTCTCCTCCATCAGCCTCTCCCCCGGCACAGAGCGACCGGCCAGGCCCAGCTCGTACGCCTCGGCGCCGGTGAAGGTACGGCCCGACAGCAGCAGGTCCATGGCCCTGGCCTGACCGGCCAGGCGGGGCAGGATCCACGACATGCCGTACTCGGCGATCAGGCCGCGCCGGGCGAAGGCGGTGGTCCACTTGGCCTCGGCGGCCGTGAAGACCAGGTCGCAGAGCAGGGCGTGGACCATGCCGAGCCCGGCGCAGGCGCCGTTGACGGCGGCGATGACCGGTTTGCGGATCGTGGTCGGGAAGGTGGTGGGACGCGGGTCGGGCCGCCCCGTGTAGGAGCCGTCCTGGAGGGCGGTGAGCGTCCGGAAGTCCGCACCGGCGCAGAATCCCCGCCCCGCGCCGGTGACCACGATCACCCGGACCTCGGGGTCCTTCTCGGCCTCGGCCAGCCCGTCGAAGTAGCGGCGGCCCATCTCGTCGGTCCAGGCGTTGAGCCGGTCCGGGCGGTTGAACGTCAGCGTCAGCACGCCCCGCTCGATCGACGACAGCACCGGATCGGCCATTCCGCATCCCCTTCGAAAGCCCGGAGAGCCACAGAATATCGTTCTACACCTTTTCCCTCTCCGGCGTCAGCATGTGCGAGCGGGCGAGATCCTCGACCGGGGCGAGACGCGCTTGGCGGTGGGAGCCCGGCAGGCGGCCACCTCGGCGGCGCGCCCGCCGGGGACGACAGCGGGACCTCGGCGGAACCCCGGGAGCGTCCCGCCACGAACCGGATCAAGCTCCCGTCGCGGTCCGGTGACCGAGCGCGCGGTCCAGGGAGTCCTGGTGGTGGACGAAGTTCGGCGACAGCAGCCGGTCCTCGTAGTAGCGGTGGAAGACCGGCGTGGCCGAGGACGACATGGGAGGCACGATCCAGGTCCAGTCGGCCGGGCAGACCCGCCCCTCCTTCTCCTCACGTTCCAGGTGCGTCAGGAAGTGCCTGGACTCGGTGTGGTGGTCCGTCATCGTCACCCCCGCCCGCTCGAAGGAGTGCAGGACCGCCACGTTCAGCTCCACCAGCGCGTAGTCCCGCCAGAGCGAGCGGTCGCTTTCCGTGTCCAGTCCCATGCGCCGGGCGATCAGCGGCATCAGGTCGTAGCGGTCGGCGTCGGCCAGGTTGCGGGCGCCGATCTCGGTGCCCATGTACCAGCCGTTGAACGGGGCCGCCCGGTAGCAGATCCCGCCGATCTCCAGGCACATGTTCGAGATGACCGGCACCGCGTGCCAGCGCAGCCCCAGCTGCTCGAACCACGGGTGGACGGGGTGCGAGAGCGCGACCTCCAGCACGGCGTCGCCGGGGATCGCGGCCAGCAGCGGCGGCCCCTCCCCCACCGAGATCGCCAGCGGGAGGACGTCGAAGGGGCTTCCGGGACCGCCGGGCCAGCCGAACCCGCGCAGCATCGCGGTGAAGTCGGTGTAGCGGGGGTCCCCGACGACCGAACCGTCCTGCACCGCGTACCCGGCGTAGCGGATGAGCTGCTCGTTCCAGATCCGCGGCCCCGGAGCCCCCGGCCGGTCCTGGGGGAACACGGTGATCGTCGGACGGATCCGGCGGCTCGGCGCCGCGGCCCGCAGGTGGTTCACGCACTCGACGGCGACCCCCTCGGCCGTGGTGACGTGCCGCCGGTCGCGCACCCGCAGCGAGCGCCAGTACAGGCGCCCGATGCACCTGCCGCTGTTGCGCCAGGCCACCCTGGCACCGAAGATCAGCTCGCCGGGGGTGTGCGTGTACGTCCCGGTCCTGGCGATCTCCTGCCGGACCTCACGCAGGCGTTCCCGCAGGCCCCCCGCGCCGGGGTTCTCCGCGTGGAACAGCCCGAGGTAGTCCTCGGCCGCCGCCACGTCGACCGGGGGCACCTCGGGGACACCGCCGGAAACCCTCAGAACCTCAAGGAGGCCGGGGACGTCGCGGACCGGATCCGGCGCACGCCGCCGGGACCTTCGCCAGGTCAGCACAGAAAAACCACCAATTGTGGCTCACGGGCACGACGACCGTTCCGGGCGGCGCGGTGCCCTCGACGCTGCGGCCCTTCCCCGCTGCGATCACTGTTGTCCGCGGCAGCCACGCACCGGTTCGCTCGCCGGAATCACGACGGCGCCGGGCGCGGCGTCCCCTATTTTCTGTGATTCACCGTGGTTTGTCCGCCGAATCAGCGCGCGAGAGGCTGGCTGAATCGGGACAGGAGACGGCGAAGGCCCCGGAAGCTGGGCTTCCGGGGCCTTTCAACTGGCTCCCGCGATAGGACTCGAACCTATAACCTGCCGGTTAACAGCCGGCTGCTCTGCCGATTGAGCTACACGGGATTGCGTTTTGCGCTGGTCGGGCCGGGTGTTCCCCGTTCCTTGCGGCGCAGGAATAGATTAGCGCACTCCATGGGTGTGTGTCGCATCGATACTCCGGGGTAGGTGCGACACGAGGCGATCCGCGAGTGATCACAGGACAGGGTCCGCGGACATGCTTGTGGAGGTGGACATGCGTTATCGACTGATGCTCGGGGTGGGGTTCGCGGTTGGCTACATTTTGGGGAGCCGCGCCGGCCGGGAACGATACGAGCAGATCAAGCGGCTGGCCCAGCGGGTCTCCGACAACCCCGCCGTACAGGAGACGGCCGGTCTGGTGGGAGCCCAGGTCTCCAAGGCCACGGACGTGGCGAGGACCAAGGTGAGCGACGTGGCCAGGAACCGGCTGCCGTTCCTGCGCTCGGCCAACGGCTGGCACGGCGAGGAGCACGACGACACGGGCACCGGCTGGCCGGAGAACCAGAGGACCGACGCGCCCTACTGATCTTCCTGCCGCCCCGTCGGCACCCACGGGCCGGGAAGGCCCGCCGGTGTGAAAGGCCCCTACGGGGGCCTTTCGCGTCTCCGGAGCCCGAATCCCTCACGCTCCCGACCCGTACGAGACCGCGCGAGGAGGGCCCGTACGGGACCACGAGGAGCCCGACCCCTGCGGGACCCAGGTCCCGCAGGCCCCGCACGAGGAGCCCGGTTCGCACGGAAACGGGTGGCTTCGTCCGGAGGCCCGGTCCCGGGATCTCAGACGCCGAAGCTTCGGCGTGTCTCCTCAAGCGCCTGCTCCGCGAGGGCGCGCAGGCCGGGATCCTCCGGGTCGAGGCCGGAGTCGAAGACGAACTCCCAGATCAGCCGGTCGTCGTCGGCCTTCCTCGCCACCAGCCGCACTCCCCCTCGCGCGTCCAGCGGGACGTAGTGGTTGACCACGATCGAGGCGGTCACCCGCTCCCGCACGGCCTCGGGGATCCGGCCGGGCTCGGGCAGCAGCGCCCGGTGCGACCGCCCGTCGGTGGTGCCGACCGTCAGCCCCTCCTCGTCCCACACCCCGCGATCCACCCGGAACCAGGGCAGGCGCTCACCGCCCAGGTATAGGGCCTTGTCCGCGGCGATCACGTAGCCGTCGGGGCCCTCGGCGTAGGCGAGCACCCGGTCGCCCGGGGCGACGGCCGCGCGGACCTCGGAGGGCGTGCGATTGAAGAGCTTCACCGTTCCACGGTATCCGCCAGCAGGTCGAGGGTGAGCGCCGCGGACCAGGAGAAGTCTCGGCTGCCCCGCCCGCTGCCGTCGAAGGGGTCGAAACACTCGCGAAAACCCGCGTGCCGTACGAGGCGCAGGGTGCCCGCGCCGAGCACCCGCACCAGCCCCGCCAGGCCGTGCACGGCCGCCGCCCGGCGCAGCAGCCAGTTGGTGTTCACCCAGGAGGGCCCGCGCCAGTAGCAGGACCGGTCGAACTGCTGGGCGCGGATCTCACAGCTCGGCACCGGGTATCCGGCGGCCCCCATGAAACGGGCCGACTCCAGCACCCTCACCAGCTCCGCGACCCGCTCCCCGGGCATCTCCTGGTCGAGCATCGGCCCGAAGCAGCCGACCGTGCACACGGGGCTGAGCCGCCCGCCGCGCAGGTCGCGGGCGCGGAAGACACCGTCGTCCCAGAGGCGGTCCAGCAGCGCCGCGCGGATCCGCTCCACGGCCTCCCGGTACGGGCCCGCGTCCGCGCCCACCAGCGGGGCCAGCTCGGCGAGGGCCTGGCAGGAGGCGAGCCAGATCCCGTTGAACATCGGGTCCTCGATCGCGAACGGGTGCTCGTCCCGCAGGTAGGCCGGATCGTAACCGGAGTCCCGGTACCCCAGGACGAGCGCCATGTAGCGGTCGTGGCGGCTGTCGGAATGCCGCTCTGGGGGCTCCTCGCGCCGGTGGTAGGCGTGGCGGACCGGCGGCAGCGCCTCCAGCGGCGCGTCCCAGGCGGGGCTGTCGTCCATCCCTGACTCCCACGGGTGCACGATCGCGGCCAGCCCTCCCCCGCCGAGGTCCCTGGAGGCGGCGAGGTAGCCGTGCTGGGCGACCAGCATCGGGTAGAGCCGCCGCACCAGGGCCACGGCCGTGTCGCGGTCGGCCGCGTGCCGCCATATCCACCACAGGGCCAGCGCGTGCAGCGGCGGCTGCGTCAGCCCGGAGGTGCACACGGCGCGGGGAGAGGCCGGGTGGTCCCGGGAGCGCCAGACCGAGGGGCCGGGGAAATAGCCCTCCGCGCGGACGGGGTGGAAGACGATGTGCGGCACCATCCCGTTGCCCCACTGCCCCGCCAGCAGGCTGATCAGCTCGGTTCCCGCCCTGCGGGTGTCCCAGCGGGCGAGGCCGATCGCGACGAAGGTGGAGTCCCAGTTCCACTGGTGGGGGTGAAGGCCGGGCGCGGGAACGGTCGCGGACCCCGTCCAGTTCGCGTCGAGCACTGACCACGCCTCGCGCCCGAGCGCGGCGTCGTCGACCGCCGCTCGCGACTCCATCCGCCCAGTCTGCGCCTGTATCGGCCAGGAAAACAGTCCAGCCCACCCCGAATGCACCAAACAGGGGTAACGTACGGCCCCCAGAACGGGCGCGAGCCCGGAAACAAGGCCCTTCGGGCGACCGGCCGGAACAGCGCGGACCCGGGAGGCAAAGGACCGGATGATCGGCGCGTACCCGGAAAAGCGGGAAACGAGGACTCCCCGGTGACCGGCGCGGGCCCGGAAAAGGGACTCCCCCGACGATCACGGCAGGGACGCCACCAAACAACGAGACTCCCCCGACGATCACAGCGAGAACACCGCCGAACAACGAGACTCGCCCGACGATCACGGCGGGGACACCGCCGAACGACGCGGGCCCGGAAAGAGGCTCCCCCGACGGCCACAGCGCCGACGCCGCCGAACAGCGCGGCCCCGGTCTGCGGCGACGCCACCGGGGTCTGGAACGGCTAGCGGGACCCTCGCGTCAGACAGCAGGCGGTGAACGTGTCCGATACCGCCACCCGAGTTTCCCGACA
>NZ_JBSZKT010000029.1:0-108103 GCF_055690525.1 Streptosporangium sp. H13245
TGGTCGACGCCGTGCTGTCGGTGAGCGAGCGCCTCCCGATCGTGGTGCCGCTGCACCCGCGCGGCCGGACCCGTCTGCCCGAGCGGTCGGCGCCCCCCGAGTGGTCGGCCCCCCCGGAGCCCGCCCCGCCCGCCCCCTACCCGATGGGGCCGCCCGAGCCCTACCCCCCGGCCGCCCCGCCGGTGGAGCCTCGGCGCGAGCCGCAGCCGCAGCAGCAGGGGTGGCACGCCGAGCCGATGCCCCAGGGCCCGCTCTCCTCTCCCGGTCACTCCGGCGGTCCCTCCACCGGGCCCGCCCCCGCGGTCGTCCACCACGAGGACATCGACACCGCCATGGCGAGCGGGATGGGCGGAGACCCCATCGACGTACGCGACCAGCCGTTCGAGTACGAGCTGTTGACGCCCGGGGGCTCGCAGCCGGGCAACGAACCCCCGGCGGGGCCCTCGGCCGAGCCCGAGGCGCGGCCGCTGGTGTACGGGGTCGACTGCAAGAACGACCACTTCAACGACCCCCGCGTCCCCTACTGCGCGGTCTGCGGCATCGCGCTGGTCCAGCGCACCCTCGTCCCCTACAAGGGACCGCGCCCGCCGTTGGGGGTGCTGCTCCTGGACGACGGCCTGACGCTGCGGCTCGACACCGACTACCTGGTGGGCCGCGACCCCGAGCGGGCCCCCGAGGTGGCCGACGGCTCGGTGCGCCCGGCCAAGGTCACCAGCCCCGACGGCTCGGTCTCCCGCCGCCACCTGCGGGTGGCGCTGGACGGCTGGGACGTCAACCTGGTCGACCTGGGGTCGGTCAACGGCACCCAGATCCAGCCGCCCGGCGACCCCAACTTCTACGACATCCCGCCGAACGAGCCGGTCGCGATCCTGCCCGGCACCACCGTGCGGATCGGCGTCTCACGCACCATGCGCTACGAGTCGCACCGCAACCGCTGAGAACGCCTCCTTTCGCCTTCCTCCGGGCGGCACGGCCATGGCTGTGCCGCCCGGTGTGCGTCAGGGACCGGGGAAGCGGGGCGGCGGGCGGTTAAGGCTGTGGGACCGGGGCGCGCAGGGCGGAGACGGCCTCGGCCCAGTCGACCGGGTCGGGGTCCTGCTCGGCGCGGACCAGCAGGTGGGCGTCCTCCGGGGCGTTCGCGGTGTCGGCGGCCACCACCAGCGCGCCCTCGGGGACCGGGCCCGAGGTGGCCTCCACCCCGAGCCTGGCCAGCCGCTGGGCCAGCGCCGAGGCGCGGTTACCCCCGGTGACGACCAGGGGGCGGTCCCACAGCGTCGCGAGGATGAGCGCCACGTGGGCGGCCGCGTCGCCCCCCGAGCCGTGATGCACCGCCACCGCCACCGGCCCGGAGCCGGGCCCGTCCTGCCCGGCCGCGAACGGCGACCCGGACGGGGACCCGGGCGCGGAGACGGAGGCGGGGACGGACGACGGTACGGGCATGGCCACGGTCACCACGCGGCAGGCGGCGCCGTCGCGCATCCCGGCGTGGCCGGGGACACCGGCGGGCAGCACCAGCAGGTCCGGGCGGGCGCCGGAGGCCAGCCCCGGCAGCTCGCCCGCCACGTCCGCGCTGAACCGGCTCACCACCCTGCTGTCGGAGCCGCGCTCGCGGGCCGTGGCGGCCAGTGTCTCCAGCTCGTGGAGGGTCTCGGCCAGCTCGGCCAGTTCCGAGGAGAGGCCGCTGCCGACCTCCAGGCGCCCCGCCGGGTAGGGGCGCAGGTGGCCCAGGACCACCTCGGACGGGGCCTTCGAGAGGGCCAGGGTGGTGGCCAGGGCGACCAGCGGGGCCTGCTCGGCGGGAGGTTCCGGCACGACCACCAGCACCCGGTGGGCGGCGGTCACCCCGAGGGCGGCGCGCTCGGCGTCGGCGATGTCGCGGGCCACCCGCCGGTCGGGGTAGAGCCTGCGCACCAGCGGGCCGGTCATCGCGGTCGTGACGAGGGCCATGACCACCATCAGCGAGTACAGCTCGTCGTCGAGCACGCCCTTCTGCAGGCCGACGGTGAGGATGACGATCTCGGTGAGCCCTCGCGTGTTGAGCAGGGTGGCCAGCGTCCAGGACTGCCGGGCGGGCAGCCGCTGCGTCCGGGCGGCGGCGTAGGAGCCGAGCAGCTTGCCGCCGATCGCGACGGCCAGGATCGCGGCGAGCGTGCCGAGGCTGGACAGGTCGAGCTCGCGCAGGTTGACGTTGAGACCCGCCACCACGAAGAACATCGGCAACAGCAGCAGCACGGCGAGCTGCTCCAGCCGCTCCAGGATCTCGTGGTTGAGCCGCTCCGCTCCCTCGCGGGGCATCACCGTGCCGAACACGAACGCCCCGAAGATGAAGTGGACGTGCATCCACTCGGTGGCCCAGGCCGACCCGATCAGGCCGATGAGCACCAGCGAGAGCAGGCCGGGCGTCAGCCGCCCCGCCTTCTCGTACGCGGGCACCAGGCGGGCCAGCAGCGGCTTGACCACCAGGAACATCACCAGCGCGTACGGCAGGGCGAGCAGGACCTTCCACTGCCCCTCGGCCTCTCCGGCCCCGGCGATGCCCACCACCACGGCCAGAACGGTCCAGGCGAGCACGTCGATGACGGCCGCGGAGGCCAGGGCGAGGCCGCCGAGCGTGATGCGCTGCATTCCCCGGTCGGTGAGGATCCTGGCCAGCACCGGGAACGCGGTGGCGGCCATCGCCGCGCCCATGAACAGCACGAACGGCAGCGTCCTGCCGCCGCCCACGTGCTCGCCCGCGATGGCCAGCGCGAGCACGCACCCCAGGACGAACGGCACCACCGTCGAGCCGAGCGCCACGGTCACCGCGATCCGGCCCTTGCCCCTGACCAGCTTCTGGTCCAGCTCCAGGCCGACGACGAACATGAACAGCACGAGGCCGACGTTCGCCAGAGCCTGCAGCGGGGGCCGCATCTCGGGCCCGAACAGCTGGTCGCCGATCAGGGGGCCCAGCAGTGTGGGGCCCAGCAGGATGCCCGCCACGATCTCCCCGATGACCGGGGGCTGGCCGAGCCGTCTGGCGAGCGCTCCGAACAGCCGCGCCGCCGCGAGGACGATGACAAGATCGAGCAGGAGCAGATCCATGTGCAGCACTTGCGAGCACGCTTTCCGTATGCAAAGAAAAGCCCCGAGAATGTCGAGGGCGACGTTACCGTGTGTGGGATGTCGTCGCGAACGTTGCGCAGGCATGGAGGGAGACCGTTGGTGGAAGGCATCGCCGATTACGAGTTCGTCCGGTCACTGGGGGCGGGCAACCACGGCGAGTTCTACTTGGCGAAGAAGCCGGAACGGTTGCCCGTCGAGGCGGACCTGGTCGCGGTGAAGGTGGTGGGCGGCACCGGGAACGACGCGTTCCGCCGGGCCACGAGGGAGCTGAAGGCGTTCGCCGCGGTGCGCTCCCCGTACCTGGTGAGGCTCTACGACGCCGGTCAGCAGGGCGGGGTGTTCTACTACTCGATGGAATACCTGCCGGGTGGCTCGCTGGCGCGTCCCGCTGAGCCTCCCTCGCGCGAGCGGGTGCTGCGCGCGGTCGCCTGCGTCTCCCACGCGGCGCAGGCGCTGCACGAGGAGGGCATCGTCCACCGCGACATCCGTCCCGGCAACGTGCTGCTCACCGACGACGGCGGCAAGCTCTCGGACCTGGGCCTGTCACAGGTGCTGATGCCGGGCGCGACGGTGACCGGGATGGGCGACATCGGCTCGGTGGAGTTCACCGATCCGGCGCTGCTGCAGGGGGAGACCCCCACCCCCGCGGGGGACGTGTGGTCGCTGGGCGCGACGCTGCACTGGGCGGTGAGTGGCAACGGCCTCTACGGGGAGCTGCCCACCCACGACCCGCTGCTGACCTTGCGCAAGCTGAACAGCACGCCGCCGTCGGTCGACCCGGGGCTGGGGCCCGAGCTGTCGGACCTGGTCCAGTCCTGCCTCGGCGACACCGCGAAGCGGCCCACCGCCAGGGGAGTGGCCGACCGGCTCTACGCCCTGCTGGTTTGAGAGTCCCGCTGGTTTGAGAGTCCTGTTGGCTTGAGAGCCCTGCCGGTTCGGGACGTCCTGCATGCCCGAGACCTCCCGCCGGTCTCAGGGGCCCGCCGGGGTGTCTCACCCGAGGGCCGGGCCGCGGGCACGCTCAGGGTTCATCCGCCGGTGGGGCGGAGGCGGTCCAGTTCGGCGTCGAGCATCCGTTCCAGGCGCGCGGCGCCGAGCCGGTCCGGATAGAGCAGGTGGTGCGCGCTCAGCCCGTCGACGAGGGCGAGCAGCCGCTCGGTGACGTCGTCGAGGTCGTCGGCGGTGGCGACCTCCCCGTCGGAGGCCGCCGCGCCGAGCAGGCTGCGTACCAGGTAGCGCAGCTCCTCGGCCTCGGCGCGCTGCGCCTCCAGCATCGCCGGGCTGGTCATGCTGCGGCTCCAGAAGCCGATCTCCAGCCCGCTCTCCCGGGCGCGCTCGTCGTCCAGCGGAAGGTTGTCGAGGAGGAGTTCGCGCAGCGCGGCCAGCCCGGTGAGACCGGCCAGCTTGCCGCGCAGGCGCTCCACGATGCGCCGGTGCGAGGAACGCAGCGCCGACAGCATGATGTCGTCCTTGTCGGCGAAGTAGTGGGTCAGCACGCCGTTGGAGTAACCGGCCTCCTTGGCGATGGCCCGGGTCGTGGCGGCCTCGATGCCCTCGCGCAGGATGATGCGGCGCGCGGCCTCGACGACCTCCTCGCGGCGCTCGCCGTGATTGACGATCTTCGGCACCTCGCTCCTTCCCGAGTTCCCGAGTTCCTGAATTCCCGAACGGGTCCGTTGACACTTTAGTCGGTCGCCCGTCTATTATCCGCTGAAGACATGAGGAGGACTCGATATGGCCGTCGTCACCCTCGGGGCGCACATCGTGGACGTGCTCGCCAGACCGGTGGAGTCGATCCCCGCCGGGCAGGACACCCACCTGCTGGAGCAGATCCGTGTCACCGCCGCGGGCGCCGCCGCCGCGACCGCCGTCGATCTGGCCGCGCTCGGCGTCCCGGTGGCCTCGGTGGGAGCGATCGGGGACGACGAGCTCGGAGACCTGCTCGTCATGATGATGGAGCGGCGCGGGGTCGACGTGACCGGGATCGTCCGTAAGGCGGGGGAGCAGACCGCCGCCTCGATCCTGCCGATCCGCCCCGACGGCGGGCGCCCGTCCTTCCACGTCCCCGGCGCCAACCTGAGCCTGCCCACCGCCGACGTCGCCCGCGAGACCGTACTCGGCGCGCGGGTCCTGCACCTGGGCGGCATGGACGTCGCCTGGGGCCTGTACGACCCCGCGTTCTTCGCGCTGCTGGACGAGGCGCGGGCGGCGGGCACGATCGTCACCATGGACCTGCTGTCCAACATGCCGGATCTCATGCGGGGGGCCCGCGGTTTCCTGCCGCACGTCGACTATCTCCTGCCCAACGACGAACAGGCGCTGCTGATGAGCGGCACCCGGGACGTGGCGGAGGCCGCGCTGTCCCTGCTGGCCGAGGGCCCCTCGGCCGTACTGGTCACCCTCGGCGCGGAGGGAAGCCTCGTCGCCGACGCGCAGGGCCTCATCCGCGTTCCCGCCCTCGACGTCCCGGTGGTCGACACCACCGGGTGCGGTGACGCCTACTGCGCCGGGTTCGTCGCCGGTCTGGTCGACGGCCGCGACGTGGCCGGTGCCGCGCGGCTCGGCACCGCGCTGGCCGCCCGCGTCGCCGGGGGCCTCGGCTCGGACGCCGGTCTGGACGGGGCGCGGGAGCTCCGCGACGCGAGGTGACCTCGCCGTTCGCGGCCTCCGGGACGTACGGCGGTGGCGGACCTGTCCGGACGTGGATCCGGAGACGAGACGTGAATCCAGAGGCGTGAATCCAGAGGCGAAAACCCACAGACGAAAGGACGGGCGCATGTCCATCGACGCCAAACTCAGGGAGCGGGCCGCCAAGGTCGTCCCCGGCGGCATGTACGGCCATCTCAACGCGGCCCTGCACGGTCCCGCCTACCCGCAGTTCTTCGTCGGGGGAGAGGGCTGCCGCCAGCGTGACGCCGACGGGCGCGAGTACGTCGACCTCATGTGCTCCTGGGGGCCCGTCGTGCTCGGCCACCGCCACCCCGCCGTCGAGGGCGCCGTCGCGGCCCAGCTCGCCGCGGGCGACTGCCTCAACGGTCCAGGACCGGTCTACGTGGAGCTCGCCGAGCTGCTGGTGGAGACCGTCCCGCAGGCCGACTGGGTGATGTTCTCCAAGAACGGCACCGACGCCACCACCCAGGCGCTGATGGTCGCCCGCGCGGCCACCGGCAGGACCAAGGTCCTCATGGCGCACGGCGCCTACCACGGGGCCGACCCGTGGTGCACGCCCAGCCCGGCGGGGACGACCCCCAGCGAGCGCGCGGACCTGGTCGAGTTCACCTACAACGACCTCGCCAGCGTCGAGGCCGCCGCGGCCCAGGTCGAGGGCGACGTCGCCGCGATCATCGTGACGCCGTTCAAGCACGACTCGTTCGAGGACCAGGAACTCGTCGCCACGGAGTTCGCCCGGGGGGTGCGGGCCCTGGCCGACCGGATCGGCGCCGCGCTGGTGATCGACGACGTGCGCGGCGGCTGGCGGATCGACCTGGGCGGCTCCTGGGAGCCCCTGGGTGTGCGCCCCGACCTGTACGCCTTCAGCAAGGCCATGGCCAACGGTCACCCGATCGCCGCCGTCACCGGGGTGGACTCCCTGCGCGGGCCCGCCCAGACGCTCTACTCCACCGGCTCCTTCTGGTTCAACGCCGCCCCGATGGCCGCGGCCAAGGCCACGATCGAGACGCTGCGCGCCATCGACGGCATCGCCCTGATGGAGCGCGCGGGCACCCGCCTGCGCGAGGGGCTCGCCGCCCAGGCCGCCTCCCACGGCTTCACGGTCAACCAGACGGGGCCGGCGCAGATCCCGTGGCTCTCCTTCGAGGGCGACGCGACGCTGGACAAGGGCATGTTCTGGGCCGCGGCCTGCCTGGAGGAGGGGGTCTACCTCCACCCGTGGCACAACTGGTTCCTGTCGGCGGCCCACACCGACGCCGACATCGACCGGGCGCTCCAGGGCACTGACGCCGCCTACGCCAAGCTCAGGGCCCGCTTCGGCGCCGACTGAAAACCCGGCCGGAACCCAGCTGAAAACCGACCGGCACCCGGCTGGAACCCGGCTGGAATCCGGTCGGCACCCGGCTGGAAACCGATCGGGACCCGGCCGGACGGCGCGTACGGCTAGGACCGGGCGTCGTCCCGCAGGCGCGACCACTGCAGGTCGTCCAGGCGCGTGCCGCCGGGGCCGGGCAGCAGCCCGCGTAGCAGGGCCTCGCGGGTGAAGCCCGCGCGCTCCAGCACGCGCTGCGAGGCGAGGTTGCCGGGGGAGGTGCCCGCGATGATCCGGGCCAGGGAGGTGTGCTCGAAGGCCCAGCCGACCAGCAGGTCCACCGCCCTGGAGGCGAAGCCCCTGCCCCGGAACTCCGGCAGCAGGCTGTAGCCCGTCATCGCCTGCCCCAGCGGGGGGATCACCCCGCTGAGCTGGATGTCCCCGGCGAACGCGCCCGTCGCGGCGTCCAGGATCGCGACCTCGGCCATCCTGCCGGCCAGCCAGTTCGCGCCCGCGGTGCGGCACCGCTCCTCGACCTGTTCGAAGGTGGGAGGCTCGGGCGGGACGCTGTACTTCACGACGTCGGGCACGTTCTGCAGCGCCAGGTAGTCGGCGGTGTCGGCGGCGGTGAGCGGCCTGAGCCGCACGACCCCGTCGGTCAGCGACCCGCCGGGGAACTCCGGCAGGAGGGGCGCCACACGCTCGCCGGAGTCGCCGCGCAGGCGCGCGAAGCCCACCAGGTCGCTCCGGGTTCCGTCACGCCGCTCCTCGGCCCCGCGCCGCACGCCCTCGTGCCGGAAACCCGCGGCCAGGGCGACCCGCTGGCTGGCCAGGTTCTCCACGTCGGCGAGCAGCTCGACGCGCTCGGCCCCGTGGCCGAACCCCCACGCGGTCAGCGCGGCGGTGGCGGCCGTGGCCACCCCGCGGCCCCGCGCCCACGGCGCGACGAGGTAGCCGATCTCGACGCCCCCTCGGGAACGGGGTATGAGGCCGATGTTGCCCAGCCACTCGTCCGTCACCGCGTCCGCGATCGCGAACGGGGCCCCTCCCGTCCGCCACTCCTCCCGGCAGCGCTCCAGGTACTCAAGCGCGTCGTTGTGGGTGTAGGGGACGGGGACGAGGGGAAGGAAACGGGCGATCTCCGGGTCGGCGCAGGCGCGGGCGATCGCCTCGGCGTCGGCGGGGGTCAGCGGCCTCAGGACGACGGGACCGGCCGGAATCACATCATGGGGAAACACCCCACAACAGCTACCAGGTGCCGCCTCACGGGGCGAATCGTTTTGCGGATCACTCCCGCTCATCCGCCCTCACCCCGGCCGTCCGAGGACACCGTCGCGCGCCGATAACCTTGCCGTCATGGGTTTTCGCAGGCATGGGCCGTTTCAGGCCGGGGATCAGGTTCAGCTCACCGACCCCAAGAACAAGCGCCACACGGTGACGCTGAAGGAAGACGGCGTGTTCCACACGCACAAGGGCGGAATCCCGCACAGTGAGCTGATCGGCCAGCCCGAGGGCTCGGTGGTGCGCTCGTCCGGCGGCACCCAGTATCTGGCGTTCAGGCACCTCCTCCAGGACTACACGCTCTCGATGCCGCGCGGCGCGGCGGTGATCTATCCCAAGGACTCGGCCCAGATCGTGGCCATGGCCGACATCTTCCCCGGCGCCCGGGTGGTGGAGGCGGGCGTCGGCTCCGGCGCGCTCACCTGCTTCCTGCTGCGCGCCATCGGCTCCGAGGGCACCCTCACCTCGTACGAACGGCGCCAGGACTTCGCCGAGATCGCCACCAAGAACGTGGAGAAGTTCTACGGCGGGCCGATGAAACAGTGGCGTCTGGTGGTCGGCGACTTCGTCGAGGATCTCGACGAGAGCGACGTCGACCGGATCATCCTGGACATGCTCGCCCCGTGGGAATGTGTGGACGCCGCGGCCCGGGCTCTCACCCCAGGGGGTGTGATCTGCTGTTATGTCGCGACCACAACCCAGCTCTCGCGTACGGTCGAAACTCTCCGGGAGCACGGGAGTTTCACCGAGCCCCATGCGTGGGAGACCCTGGTTCGTGACTGGCATGTCGAGGGGCTGGCCGTGCGGCCCGACCACAGGATGGTCGGCCACACCGGGTTCCTGGTCACGGCCCGTCGCATGGCCGACGGGGTGACGCCACCACCTCGACGTAGACGTCCGGCGAAGGGGGCACATGGCGAGGAGTCCACGACTTCCACGTCTTCCGCCACATGATGACGATTCGGCCACGACGGTCCCTGGGAGAGTGACACGGGAGCGGACCTTCGTGTTCTTATACTTCTAGTACTAAATGCACCAAAAGGGATTAATCATCACGCACTTAATGTAGTCATATGAACACTGCTCAGCCAGGTAAGGGACAGCCCCTAGATGGGTAGGGTTTTGAGTAGTCGGTCTCGACTGGGAAGGAGGTGACGCCGTGGCAGCTCGCGACGACGCTGAGGCTCGTGCCGCGCAGCGCGAACGGGAGGTCGCCGACCTCACAACACAGGTCTCCTTCCTGCAGGAGGAGATCACCGCGTTGCGTCGGAAGCTGACGGAGTCTCCCCGGCAGGCCAGGATTCTCGAAGAGCGTCTCCATGACGTGCAGGCGAACCTCGCGGCCGTAACCGGCCAGAACGAGCGTCTGGTGGCCACCCTCAAGGAGGCCAGGGACCAGATCGTCGCCTTGAAGGAGGAGGTAGACCGGCTGGCGCAACCGCCGTCCGGGTTCGGCGTGTTCCTCGAAACCAGAGAAGACGGCACGGTGGAGGTCTTCACCGGTGGCCGCAAACTCAGGGTGAACGTGAGTCCCGCGGTGGACGTCGAGTCGCTGAAGCGTGGCCAGGAGGTCATGCTCAACGAGGCGCTCAACGTGGTCGAGGCCCTCGGCTTCGAGGACCTCGGCGAGATCGTGATGCTCAAGGAGCTCCTTGAGGACGGCCAGCGCGCGCTGGTGATCTCGCACGCCGACGAGGAGCGGGTGGTGAAGCTCGCCGAGTCGCTGATGGACCAGCCGATCCGGGCGGGCGACTCCCTGCTGCTCGAACCGCGTTCCGGCTACGTCTACGAGCGCATCCCCAAGTCCGAGGTCGAGGAGCTCGTCCTGGAGGAGGTGCCCGACATCTCCTACGAGGAGATCGGCGGGCTCATGCGGCAGATCGAGCAGATCCGGGACGCCATCGAGCTCCCGTACCTGCACGCCGACCTCTTCCGCGAGCACAAGCTCCGCCCGCCCAAGGGCGTCCTGCTCTACGGGCCGCCCGGCTGCGGCAAGACGCTCATCGCCAAGGCCGTCGCCAACTCCCTGGCCAAGCAGGTCGCGGAGAAGACCGGCCAGTCCGGCAAGAGCTTCTTCCTTAACATCAAGGGTCCCGAGCTTCTCAACAAGTACGTCGGCGAGACCGAGCGGCACATCCGCCTGGTCTTCCAGCGGGCTCGCGAGAAGGCCTCCGAGGGCACCCCGGTGATCGTGTTCTTCGACGAGATGGACTCGATCTTCCGGACCAGAGGCTCGGGCGTCTCCTCCGACGTCGAGAACACCATCGTTCCCCAGCTCCTGTCGGAGATCGACGGCGTCGAGGGCCTGGAGAACGTCATCGTGATCGGCGCCTCCAACCGCGAGGACATGATCGACCCGGCGATCCTGCGGCCCGGCCGCCTGGACGTCAAGATCAAGATCGAGCGGCCGGACGCCGAGGCGGCCAAGGACATCTTCTCCAAGTACCTCATCCCCGAGCTGCCGCTCCACACCGACGACCTCTCCGAGCACGGCTCCAACCGCCAGGAGACCATCTCCGGCATGATCCAGCGGGTCGTCGAGCGGATGTACACCGAGAGCGAGGAGAACCGCTTCCTCGAGGTGACCTACGCCAACGGCGACAAGGAGGTCCTGTACTTCAAGGACTTCAACTCCGGCGCGATGATCCAGAACATCGTCGACCGCGGCAAGAAGATGGCGATCAAGCAGTTCCTGGAGACCGGCCAGAAGGGTCTCCGGATCCAGCACCTCCTGGCGGCCTGCGTGGACGAGTTCTCCGAGAACGAGGACCTGCCCAACACCACCAACCCCGACGACTGGGCCCGCATCTCCGGCAAGAAGGGCGAGCGGATCGTCTACATCCGTACCCTCGTGACGGGCAAGCAGGGCACCGAGGCCGGGCGCTCCATCGACACGGTGGCCAACACCGGTCAGTATCTGTAGATCTACCGCCACGCGTGACCGACGGCGCGGCCCCCGCACGGGGGCCGCGCCGCCGGCGTCTCCGGCTGATTTTCCGTACGTATTTAATGTCCTGTTTCATCCTTTTTGTTGATGTAGGTCGGTATCTCTTTTCACATCCGTCCCGTAAGTGGACAGAAATAGACAGCGGTCACAGGGAACCCGAATGATCGAGACGCCGTCCAAGTGGCGTGCGTGAACATTCCGGACCGGCCGCCCGGTGAACGGCACGGGGTCCCGCGAGGCGCTTCGGGGAAGTGGCCGCCTCGCCGAACTCGACCTCCTGCGCTTCTTCGCCGCCATGGCGGTGCTCGCCTTCCACTTCTTCATCGCCTTCGCCTCGGTGTGGGGCGAGCGCCCGGCCGAGCTGTTCCCGGCGATCTCCACCCTCTCCGGGCTCGGCATCCTTGGCGTCGAGCTGTTCTTCATGATCAGCGGCTTCGTGATCCTGATGAGCATCTGGGGACGCGGCCTGGGGGCGTTCGCCCTCTCCCGGCTGGTGCGGCTCTATCCCGCCTACTGGGTCAGCGTGGCCGTCACCGCCGCCGTCTACGGGCTGACCGCCGCCAAGGCCCTGGACCCCAAGCTCGGCCTCGGCGAGTACGGGATCAACCTGACGATGCTCCAGCGGGCCTTCGGCGTCTACGACGCCAACGGCGTCTACTGGTCGCTCTGGGTGGAGCTCCGCTTCTACGTGCTGATCTCGATCCTGGTGATCACCGGGGTGACGCTCAACCGCTGCCTGGTCTTCATGGGCGTCTGGCTGCTGGCGGCCGGGTTCTTCGCCGGGAGCGACGAGGCGTGGGTCGATCTCGTGATCATGCCCAAGTACGCGGCGTACTTCGTCGGGGGCATGGCGTTCTTCCTGATGACGAAGTTCGGGCCCAGGCTCGTCCTGTGGTGCCTGGCCGGGATCAGCGGCGGCCTGGCCGTCAGCGCGGCGATCGACCGGGTGGCCGGGCGGGTGGAGAACGTCGGCTACGCCGCGATGCCCGTGCCCGAGTGGGCCGTGATCGCCACCGTGATCGGCTTCTACGTGCTCATGGCGATGGTGGCGCTGGGCTGGCTGGGGTGGCTGCGCTGGCGCGGCCTGGTCGTCCTGGGCGCGCTCACCTACCCGCTCTACCTGTTCCACACCCCGGCCGCGGTCCTGATCATCCCGGCCTTGCGGGACGTGTTGCCGCCCCCGCTGACCGCCCTGGTCACCGTGCTGGCCGCGATGGCGTTCTCCTACCTGGTGTACCGGGTGGCCGAGCGCCCGCTTCAGGAGTTCGTCAAATCCCGGAGGCGGCGGAGGGGCGAATCCCCTTCCCCGTCACAGCTCCCCGCGCTCTCCTCGTTCCCCCTCGCAACGGGCGAAAAGGCTTCGGTGCCATAACTGTCCGACCACCGGGCATAGTGAAGGGTCTAGGGTCGGGAATAGATACCACGGAGAGAATCAGTCCCTGACGAACAGAGGGTGCGCATGACGGTACGGCGGGTGATGGGCATCGAGACCGAATACGGCATCTCCGTGCCCGGACAGCCGGGGGCCAACGCGATGGTGACCTCCTCTCAGGTCGTGAACGCCTATCTGGCGGCCTCGGCGGCCAGGGCGCGGCGCGCGCGGTGGGACTTCGAGGAGGAGAACCCGCTGCGGGACGCACGAGGGTTCGACCTCGCGCGGGAGGTGGCCGACCAGAGCCAGCTGACCGACGAGGACCTCGGCCTGGCGAACGTGATCCTCACCAACGGGGCCCGGCTGTACGTGGACCACGCCCATCCCGAATACTCCACGCCCGAGTGCACCAACCCTCGGGCGGCGGTGATCTGGGACAAGGCGGGCGAACGGGTGATGCACGACGCGGCGGTCCGCGCCTCGGCGATGCCGGCCAACGCCCCGATCCAGCTCTACAAGAACAACACCGACAACAAGGGCGCCTCCTACGGCTGCCATGAGAACTACCTCATGCGCCGGGCCACCTCGTTCGCCGACATCGTCAGGCACCTGACGCCGTTCTTCGTCTCCCGGCAGGTCGTCACCGGCGCGGGCAAGGTCGGCATCGGCCAGGACTCCCGGGGCGAGGGCTTCCAGATCAGCCAGCGGGCCGACTTCTTCGAGGTCGAGGTGGGCCTGGAGACGACGCTCAAGCGGCCGATCATCAACACCCGGGACGAGCCCCACGCCGACCCGGAGAAATACCGCCGCCTGCACGTCATCATCGGCGACGCCAACATGTCGGAGATCTCGACCTACCTGAAGCTGGGATCCACCGCGCTCGTCCTGGCCATGATCGAGGACGGCTACTTCACCCGCGACCTCGCGGTGGACAACCCCGTCCAGGCCCTGCGCGCGGTCTCGCACGACCCCACGCTCAAGTACGAGATCTCCATGCGCGACGGCCGCAGGCTGACGGCCGTGCAGCTCCAGATGGAATACCTGGAGCTCGCGCGCAAGTACGCCGAGGAGCGCAGCGCCAACGGCCTGGACGAGCCCACCAAGGACATCCTGGAGCGCTGGGAGTCGGTCCTCACCCGCCTGGCGGAGGACCCGATGCAGCTGTCCGGGGAGCTCGACTGGGTGGCCAAGCTGGAGCTCCTGGAGGGCTACCGCACCCGTGACGGCCTTCCCTGGTCGCACCCGCGCCTGCAGCTCGTCGACCTCCAGTACTCCGACATCCGTCCCGACCGGGGGCTCTACAACCGGCTGGTCGCCCGGGGCCGGATGCAGCGCCTGGTCACCGAGGAAGAGGTGCAGAGGGCCATCGAGGTGCCGCCCAACGACACCCGTGCCTACTTCCGCGGACGCTGCCTGAGCCAGTACAGCGAGTCGGTGGCCGCGGCCTCCTGGGACTCGGTCATCTTCGACATCCCCGGCCGCGAGTCGCTGCAGCGCGTCCCCACCCTTGAGCCGCTGCGCGGTACCAAGGCCCACGTGGGCGAGCTGTTCGACCGCTGCCGTACCGCCGCGGAGCTGGTGACGGCGCTGACCGGCGAGCAGTGACCTCCTGAGAGGGGGGAGGCGGCCCGGCCGGGCCGCCTCCCCCCTCGGCGTGTCCGGGGCCGTCGGGAAACTCTGGAACACCGGATCCCGTCAAAGCGGACATCCGGATTGACGGAGGACGGAGAACCGGGATACGTTCCGGGTGTTTTGTGGCGGTGCGAGGGAAATCCGGTGAGATTCCGGTGCGGTCGCGCCACTGTAACCGGCTCCCAGGAGCCGGGAGTCAGGTCACACTCGGCCGCCACCGACCTACGAAAAGGGACGCGTCAATCCCGGAGGAGGTGGCCGTGAGCCAGATCTCGGCACCGCACAACCAGCCCATCCCATGGCCCTCGCTCACCCGCTGGCTGCTCGCCGTACCGGTGCTGCTGCTCCTCGCCTACCTGGTCACCTTCGACCAGGGAGCGATCTCCCAGGCGGGAAACTACCTGCACGAACTCATGCACGACGGGCGCCACCTGCTCGGCGTACCGTGCCACTGAGCCATCGGTGATCACCAAACTCATCGTCCGGGGCCTCGTCGTCGGACTGCTCGCAGGGCTGCTCGCGGCCGTCTTCGCCTACACCGTCGGCGAACCGCGCATCGACCAGGCCATCGCGCTGGAGGAGGCGGCCGCCGCGGCCGCCGCCCCGGCCGAATCACACGACGACACCGCGACCGCGGCCCACTCCCACGACGAGGAGGAGGCCCTGGTCAGCAGGGACGGGCAGCGCTTCGGGCTCTTCCTCGCCCTCGGCCTGTACGGCCTGGCGGTCGGGGGCCTGTTCTCCCTCGTCTACGCGGCCGTACGCGGCCGTGCGGGACCCCGCTCGGAACCGGTGCTCGCGGTCACCCTCGCCGCTGCCGCGTTCACCTCCGTCGTTCTCATCCCTTTCGTGAAATATCCCGCCAACCCACCGGCCGTCGGTGATCCGGAGACCATCAACCAGCGCACCGTGCTCTACCTGGTCGCCGTGGTCATCGGGATCCTCGCCGTCGCCGCGGGCACCGCCGCCTACCGCTACGCCGCGCGGAGCGAACCGTGGGTGCGCTGGCTGGCGGCGGGCGCCACCGTGCTGATCCCCGTCGTCGCGGCCTGGATCCTCCTGCCGGAGATCTCGGAGGTGCCCCAGGGCTTCCCCGCCGACCTCCTGTGGGACTTCAGGGTCGCCTCCATCGGGACCCAGGTGGTCTTCTGGACCGGCGTCGGCGCGCTGTTCGCCTTCGCCGCCCGCAGGCGCGGCCCGGTGTGACGACCCCCTCGGGGGTCACCCGCCTGCTCCTGGTCTGCCACGCCTCCACCTCGGCGACGGTACGGGCCGCGTTCCCGGGTGACGAACCACTCGACGAACGCGGCCTGCGCCGGGCCGAGGCGATGGCGCGGGACCTCGGCCCCGGCCCCGCCGCCTGTCCCGCCGAGCTGCGCTGCGTCCAGACGGCGGCGGCGCTCGGCCTGCGGGCCGAGCCCGACCCGCTGCTGGCCGACTGCGACTACGGCCGCTGGAGCGGCCTGACGCTCGGCGAGGTCGAGGCCGCCGAACCCGAGGCGCTCGCGTCCTGGCTCGGCGACCCCGGCGCGGCGCCACACGGCGGGGAACCGGTCACCGCGCTCCTCGCCAGGGTGTCGGGCTGGCTCGCCGCCCGCGCTCCCGGCAGGGCCGTCGCGGTCACCCACCCGGCGATCATCCGCGCCGCGGTCGTCCACGCCCTCGGCGCCCCCGCCCAGGCCTTCTGGCGCGTCGACGTCGCGCCGCTGGCCCGCGTGACGCTCACCGGACGCGGCGGGCGCTGGCGGCTCAGCTACTCCCCATGACGACGTGAACACCCGAAGGCCCGGCTGACGTGACGACCCGGTGACCTGGCCATCCGGCTAATCGGCCGCTTGGCTGTTCGGCCGCAGAAAAGGAGATCCCGAAGGTGCCTGACTCCCGCTATCCCTTCACCGCGATCGTGGGGCTGGAGGACCTGAAACTCGCGCTGATCCTCAACGCGGTCTCCCCCCGCGTCGGGGGAGTGCTGGTCAGGGGGGAGAAGGGCACCGCCAAGTCCACGATCGTGCGGGCACTGGCCGCCCTCCTGCCGCCCGTCGAGGTGGTGCCCGGCTGCCGCTTCTCCTGCGACCCCGCCGCCCCCGACCCCGGCTGCCCCGACGGGCCGCACGAGGCCCGTACAGAAGGCACCGTCCGGACCGGCGCGGCAGCGTCCTCCGCGTCCTCCGCGCCCCGGCCCGAGGCGGCCCGCTCCGGTGAGGCCCGGCCCGCCCGTCTGGTCGAGTTGCCCGTCGGCGCCTCCGAGGACCGCCTCGTCGGCTCCCTCGACATCGAACGAGCTCTCACCGAGGGCGTGAAATCCTTCGAACCCGGCCTCCTGGCGGGTGCCCACCGGGGCGTCCTGTACGTCGACGAGGTCAACCTCCTCCACGACCACCTGGTGGACCTGCTGCTCGACGCCGCCGCCCTCGGGACCTGCTACGTCGAGCGCGAGGGGGTGTCAGTACGGCACGCCGCCCGGTTCCTGCTGGTCGGGACGATGAACCCCGAGGAGGGGGAGCTGCGCCCGCAGCTGCTCGACCGCTTCGGGCTGACCGTGGAGGTCCGGGCCTCGCGGGAACCGTCCCAGCGGGTGGACGTGGTCCGGCGCCGCCTGGCCTTCGAGGCCGACCCCGACGCCTTCGCCGCCGCCTGGTCGGACGAGGAGCGGGCGCTCGCCGCGCGCATCGCCGAGGCCCGGGCCAGGGTCGCCCAGGTCGTCCTGCCGGACGCGGCACTGCTCAGGATCGCCACCGTCTGCGCGGGGTTCGAGGTGGACGGGCTCCGGGCCGACCTGGTCACCGCGGGCGCGGCGATCGCGCACGCCGCCTGGCAGGGCCGCACCTCCGTCACCGCCGACGACGTACGGGAGGCGGCCAGGCTCGCGCTCCCGCACCGCCGCCGCCGCGACCCCTTCGACGCGCCCGGCCTGGACGAGTCCAAGCTCCAGGACCTCCTGGACCAGATCCCCGACGACCCCGGCGATCCCGAGGGCCCGGACGACTCCGGCGGCCCCGGGGGCACCGACCCCGACGGAGGCCCGGACGGCCCCGCGCCCGACGGCGGCGCCTCCCCGGACGACCCGGGCACGGACGGCACGGACGGCACCGGCGGTCACGACGGGGACGCCCCCCGGCCCGTACCCCCGGACACCCAGGACGCCCGGGACGCCTCCGGCATGCGGGAGGCCCCGGCGGATCCCCGGGAACCGGGGGAGACGGCCGGGGGAGTACCGGCCCGCGAGCGGACCTTCGACGCCGAGCCCGGGGGCGGCACCAGGCTGTTCACCGTCCCCGGCGTCGGCGCGGGAGCCCCGGGGCGCCGGTCGCGCGCCAGGACGCCCCTGGGCCGTACCACGGGGGCCCGGGTCCCCGAGGGCCACCCCGGCTCCCTCCACCTGCGGGCCACCGTCGGCGCCGCCGCCCCGTACCAGGTCGCGCGGGGCAGGAGCGGGCCGGGACTGCTGCTGCGGCGCGGCGACCTCCGGGAGGCGGTCCGCGAGGGCCGCGAGGGCAACCTGGTGCTGTTCGTCGTGGACGCCAGCGGTTCCATGGCCGCCAGGCAGCGCATGCGCGCGGTCAAGACAGCGGTGCTCGGCCTGCTTCTCGACGCCTACCAGCGCCGCGACAAGGTCGGGCTCGTCACCTTCCGGGGCGCCCGCGCCGACCTGGTGCTGCCGCCCACCTCCTCCGTCG
Source organism: Streptosporangium sp. H13245 (assembly GCF_055690525.1). Taxonomy (NCBI): domain Bacteria; kingdom Bacillati; phylum Actinomycetota; class Actinomycetes; order Streptosporangiales; family Streptosporangiaceae; genus Streptosporangium; species Streptosporangium sp. H13245. Next base: position 17,994 of record NZ_JBSZKT010000029.1, read on the forward strand.
AGGCCGGTGCGGCCCGGCTGCGCGAGCTTCCCACCGGAGGCAGGACCCCGCTGGCCGCCGGTCTGCTGCGGGCCGCCGAGGTGCTGCGGGTCGAGCGCCTGCGCGACCCGTCCAGGCGCCCGCTGGTGGTCCTGGTCACCGACGGGCGGGCCACCTCGGGAACCGTCGAGGAGTCCCACCGCGCGGCGGGACTGCTGGCCGGGGTGGCGGGCGTGGTGGTCGACTGCGAGGGCGGCCACGTGCGCCTCGGCCTCGCCGCCTCCCTGGCGGCCCGGATGGGCGCGGAGACCGTACACCTCGACGACCTCACCGACCTGGCCGGAATGGTCCGCGAGCGGCGCGGCGCCGCGTGACCGCCAAAGGACCGGCAGGGGCGGTTGGCGCGGCGAGGACGCCGTGCCGTACGACAGTGAAGTGAGTCGCATGACAGCGAAGGGAGGGCGACGATGCCGCAGGGCAAACCCGTCAGCGTGCCCGAGGACGGCCTGACCACCAGGCAGCGCCGTACCCGGCCGCTGCTGATCGTCCACACGGGACCGGGCAAGGGCAAGTCCACCGCCGCCTTCGGCCTGGCCCTGCGCGCCTGGAACCAGGGCTGGCCGATCGGGGTCTTCCAGTTCGTCAAGTCCGCCAAGTGGCGCATCGGCGAGGAACGGGCACTGCGGGTACTCGGCGACTCCGGTGAGGGCGGGCCGGTCTCCTGGCACAAGATGGGCGAGGGCTGGTCCTGGATCCAGCGTCCCGGCAGCGAGGAGGACCACGCCGCCGACGCCCGCGAGGGCTGGGAGCAGATCAAGCGCGACCTCGCCGCGGAGACGTTCCGCCTGTACGTGCTCGACGAGTTCACGTACCCGATGAAGTGGGGCTGGATCGACGTCGACGAGGTGGTCGAGACCCTGCGCGGGCGCCCCGGCGGCCAGCACGTCGTCGTCACCGGCCGCGACGCCGACCCCCGGCTGCTCGACGCCGCCGACCTCGTCACCGAGATGGGCAAGATCAAGCACCCGATGGACGCCGGGCAGAAGGGTCAGAAGGGCATCGAGTGGTAGCCCGGCTGGTCATCGCCGCCCCCGCCTCAGGAGCGGGCAAGACGACCGTGGCGACCGGCCTGATGGCCGCCCTCGCCCGCCGGGGCATGGCGGTCTCCCCGCACAAGGTGGGGCCCGACTACATCGACCCCAGCTACCACGCGATGGCCACCGGACGCCCCGGGCGCAACCTCGACCCCTGGCTGGTGGGGGAGGAGCTCGTCGCCCCGCTGTTCCTGCACGGCGCCGCCGGGGCGGACGTCGCCGTCGTGGAGGGCGTGATGGGCCTGTACGACGGCGCGGGCTCCACCGAGTTCGCCTCCACCGCGCACGTCGCCAGGCTGCTCGGCGCCCCGGTGGTCCTGGTCGTGGACGCCGCCAAGCAGAGCCGCTCCGTGGCGGCGCTGGTCCACGGCTTCGCCTCCTACGACACCCGCGTCAGGCTCGGCGGGGTGATCCTCAACCGGATCGGCTCCGAACGGCACGAGGCCATCTGCCGCGAGGCGCTCGCCGAGAGCGGCATACCCGTGCTCGGCGCGATCCGCCGCAGCGACGCCGTCGCCACCCCCTCCAGGCACCTGGGCCTGGTTCCGGCCGCCGAGCGCCGCACCCAGGCCGTCAGGGCGATGGACGCCGTCGCGGACCTGGTCGCCTCCTCCTGCGACCTGGAGGAACTCCTGCGCCTCGCCCGTACCGCGCCGCCGCTGCCCGCCGTCCCGTGGAGTCCCGGGCCGCCCGCCGCCCCCGTCACGAGGATCGCGGTCGCCGGAGGGCAGGCGTTCACCTTCGGCTACACCGAGCAGGCCGAGCTGCTGGCGGCGGCGGGGGCCGAGGTCGTCCCCTTCGACCCGCTCGTCGACGAGGCCCTCCCCGACGGGGTTCGCGGGATCGTCATCGGGGGCGGCTTCCCCGAGGTCTACGCGGCCGAGCTGTCGGCCAACGAGCCGCTGCGCGACCAGGTCGCCGCGTTCGACGGGCCGATCTCGGCCGAGTGCGCGGGCCTGCTGTACCTCGCCAGGAGGCTGGACGGCAGGCCGATGTGCGGGGTCCTCGACATCGAGGCCAGGATGACCGGCACCCTCACCCTCGGCTACCGGGACGCGGTGGCCGTCCGCGACTCGCCGCTCACCAGGGACGGCGAGCGCTACCGGGGCCACGAGTTCCACCGCACCGCGGTCGAGCCCGTCCCCGACCGGCCGCTGTTCCGCTGGCGGGGCGGTGCCGACGGGTTCGCCGACGGCCGGATCACCGCCTCCTACCTGCACCTGCACTGGGCCGGTAGCCCACGGCTGGCCTCCAGGTTCGTCGAGGCCTGCCGCCGCGTCCCGGCCGTCTGACCCCCCGTTTTTCGTTCGGAGTGATTCTGGTTGTTTGTCCATTCATTGGGAGATTCAGGGAAAGGCATCCCGGCCGTCGTGAAACGGCCGGTCCCGCGCGACGGAAGCGAAAGAAGGGACGAAAGGCGATTTTCCTCGCCTTGAATGTCGGGTGAGGGGCGCGGAATCCTAGGCGAAGGCGTCCGGGGGCAGCCGGGCCGCGGGCAGCCGCGGCGGGGCCAGGGCCACCCCCTCGGTGTGCAGGATCGCCGACAGCATGCGACCGGCCTGCCCCATGCTGATGCGGGCCGCCGGATCGCGCCGGAGGAGCCCCTCCAGGACGGGCCACAGCACCCCCGCCAGCGTCGCCGGATCCTCGTGCCCGCCGTCCGCCGGGCCGCGCGGCGCCGGCGTACGGGAGGTGGGGCGCGGAGGACGGCCCTCCACCGCGAAGTACAGGCTCGCCCCGAACGACCACAGATCGCCCGCCGGGGTCGGCGCCCCGCCCCGCAGCCGCTCCGGCGCGACGAAGGTGGGAACGTGGGCGAGCGGCACGGTCGAGGAGCTGTCTGGATCGCCGTGCAGCGCCGCGATGCCGAAGTCGGCCAGCACCACCCGGTCGCCGGTCAGCAGGATGTTGCGCGGGTTGATGTCCCGGTGCAGGACACCCGCCCCGTGCGCGTGGCGCAGCCCGCTCAGCAGCTGGAAGCCGATCCACGCCGCCCAGTGGATCGGCAGGTGGCCCAGGTGCCGCACGGTCTCCTTGAGCGTGAGGGCCTCCAGCAGCTCCATGACGATCCAGAGCCGCCCGTCCTCCTCGAGAAGGTCGTGCACGGAGATCACCGCCGGGTGGTTCAGCCTCCCGGCGGAGCGCGCCTCGCGCAGGGCCCGCCGCCGCGCGTCGTGGATGTCCGCCCCGCTCTCGCCGAACCGGGGCTGGATCTCCTTGATCGCCACATTCCGTCTGAGCAGGGAGTCGTGGGCCCGCCACGTCGTGCCCACGCCGTCCCGCCCGATCGGCGAGTCCAACTGATAACGATCGCCTAGTAAGCGTGCCTTTCCCGCATCTGTTCCCATGAATCACCTGTTGCACATAGAAGCCGGGCCCCTCAGCTGGTTCATATTTTCACCTGCGACGGCGCACTATGTGATTACCTATGGTGATTCTCTGTAACGATTTAGACGCATGGGCGCGACGGAATTTTGTTCCATGCCGTAAAGCCTGATTACGGAATCAGGAAAATCGCCCGGGGGGCGGCGAACGCGTTTCGGAACGCTCGCGAACGGCTTCAGGCCGCGCTGAAACAGCGCACGTCCTCCAGCATCTTCGAGGTCCGCGCGGCGCTCAGCCGCGCCCGCGGATCCTTGCGCAACAGCCCCCGCAGCACCGGTTCCAGGGCGCCCGCCCGCTTCGGCGCCCTCGGCGGCTCGCGCAGCGCCGCCACCAGCGCCGCCATCGAGTTCACCGTACGGAACGGGGTCCGGCCCTCCACCGCCATGTACAGCGTCGCGCCGAACGACCACATGTCCGCCTCGCGGGTGCCGCCCCTGCCCTGCAGCGCCTCCGGCGCGATGAACGCCGGGGTGCCCCGCGTCGAGGTCGTCGCCGCCCCCTCCGGCGCGGCGAAGCCGAAGTCGGCCAGCACCACCCGGTCGCCGGTCAGCATGATGTTGGCGGGCTTGATGTCGCGATGGATCACCCCGCCGTCGTGCGCGTGCCGCAACGCCTCCAGCAGGCGGCACCCCATCGCCGCCACCAGGTCCACCGGGAGCGGGCCCGCCTGCACGAGCGTGTCGTGCAGCGTCAGCGCCTCCAGGAACTCCATGACGATCCAGAGGCGCTCGGCCTCCTCGGTGAGGTTGTGCACCGTCACGATGCCCCGGTGGCTCAGCCGCGCCGCCATGCGCGCCTCCCTGACCACCCGCCGCCGCTGCTCGGCCGCGGCGGCCCCGGGTGGCAGGAGTATCTCCTTGAGGGCCACCTCACGCTCCAGAAGCAGGTCGTATGCGCGCCAGACGACGCCGGTCGCCCCCTGGCCGACGCGTGAGACGAGCTTGTACCTGCGCGCGATGATGGTGCTCACCTCCCAATGATCGCAGTTTTCCGTCCCGAAGGCCTACCTGGAACGTTCCCTATCTCCCTCCGAACGCCAAACCGGGCCGGATCCGGGGGTGACGGTGGTCACATCGGGCAGGTGAGCGGCGCCCCGGCGGCTCCGGATCCCCGAAGACGGCCCCGGCCCCGATTCTCCCTCGCCTCGCGCCGGGGCGGCCGGGCGCCCCTTGTGGGAGCGGCCGGAAGGCGCGGGACGAGGTGGGGCCGCCATCCGGCCGAGGGGGCGGATTTGCCTTGGGGCCCCGGGAGGGGTTCCCTGGCGGGCAGGACCTCGGCACGGCCCGTACGGGCTCCCGTAAAGATCGCGGGACGATCCGCGCGCAATGTCGCCCGGTTCGGGGAAGATATGAATCAGATCCGTCCCCCAGGTGGAGGTGCCACACATGGCAAACAAGGACACCGGCGGCCAGAAGCAGACCGGCCGGACCGACAAGGAGGTCGAGGAGACCGCCGCCGCGGAAACCTCCGACGTCCAGGAACGTCACGAGAAGCTCTCCGACGACGTCGACGCGATCCTCGACGAGATCGACGAGGTCCTGGAGGAGAACGCCGAGGAGTTCGTGAGGAGCTACGTCCAGAAGGGCGGACAGTAGGTCCGTCCACCGCGATTCACGGTCAGATCCAAGGTCAGGGGTGAGGGCGGATCCGGCGGGGAGCCGGGAGACCCGTCCTGACCGCGGGCCAGGCCCGGCTCCCGCCGGGTCCGGCGGGCGGGTGACGTGCGGCCGTCCCCCGCCGGGGGCGCGCCCTCCCGGGTGCTCCGCCTCCAGCCGCCGCGAACACGCTGAGTCGATCAAGGGGAGACCCCTCCGGGAACGGTTCCCGGAGGGAATGAGAACCGTCCGGAGTACGAAACGGGAAGGCGCGGGCCGATCCGGCCGCGACCGTTCCCGGCCCGGCGGGCCGGCCGTTCCCGCCGGCCCCGCCACCTCCGTGACGGGAGCCGGCGCGATGGAGCACCACGGGCGCCGCCCCGAACCTTCCGCGAGCGCCGCCTACGCGCTCCTCGCGGATACCGTCCCGCGCTCTCCGCCGGGCACCGGCCCTCGCGACGTCCTTCCGCGAGCACCGTCTACGCGCCTCCTATGGGCACCGTCTCCTTCTATGGGCACCGTCCCTTTTGTGGGCACCGTCCCGCGTTCTCCGGGGGTGCCGTCCACGCGCCCCTCGCGGGCGGGGCCCGCCCGCGCGGTCTGGGCGGTCCGGGCGGGCCGTACGGGCCGCCGGTCGCCTTCGCGGCGCCGTCGTGTTCGCCGTGTCCGGGGGGATCCGCGACGGATCCGGCGGCCGGGGCCGATCACCCGTAAAGATTCAAAAGCCCGGCGGAGGTGGTTCGCGCTGAGCTGATCCAGGGAAGTGCAAGCAACACGGCAAGATGAGTAAGGTCGGGCCTTAAAGGACTGCACCTTTGGAGGGAGTCGCGTGGGATCTCACAGGGACCTGCCCGCCGGCATGGTGAATCACATCTTTACCGACACCGGGAGCTCCTCGTTCACCGAGTTTGTCAGGTCCCATTCGCCGGACTTGCTGCCTGGCCGTAACGAGGCCCTGGCAACCCCGGTGGGCGATCAGATCCCGCACGCCACCACGATCGTCGCGGCGATGTGCGCCGGTGGCGTGGTGATCGCGGGCGACCGCCGGGCGACCTCCGGCAACATCATCTCCCAGCGTGACATGGAGAAGGTGTTCCGCACCGACGACCACTCGGGCATGGGCATCGCCGGGGCGGCGAGCACCGGCATCGAGATGGCCCGCCTCTACCGGGTGGAGCTCGAACACTACGAGAAGCGCGAGGGCCGCACGCTCTCGGTGACGGGCAAGGCCAACCGGCTCGCCACGATGATCCGCGGCAACCTGCCGATGGCGATGCAGGGGCTCGTGGTCGTCCCGCTCTTCGCCGCCTACGACCCCGACGTCGACGGCGGCCGGATCTTCAGTTACGACGTGGGCGGCGGCCCCTACGAGCAGCGTGACTACCACTCGATCGGATCCGGCTCGATCTTCGCGCGGGGCGCGCTGAAGAAGCTCTACCGCGAGGGCGCCTCACCCGAGGACACCGTGCTGACGCTGATCCAGGCCCTCTACGACGCGGCCGACGACGACTCGGCGACCGGCGGTCCCGACGTGATCCGCAAGATCTGGCCCGTCGTCGCGGTGATCACCGCCGACGGATACCACCGGCTCCCCGACGAGGAGGTCGGAGAGCTCGTCCGGGTCGTGATCGAATCCCGGGCGGACCGCCCCGACGGTCCCACCGCCCCGCTGCGCTAACACGAGAGGATCACCCCAGGTGTCCATGCCTTTTGGATATGTCTCGCCCGAGCAGCAGATGCGGGACAAGGCGGACTACGCGCGCAAGGGGATCGCGCGGGGCCGTAGCGTCGTCGTCCTGCAGTACGAGGACGGCATCCTGTTCGTCGCACCCAACCCGTCCCGCGCCCTGCACAAGATCAGCGAGATCTACGACAAGATCGGGTTCGCCGCGGTCGGCCGCTACAACGAGTTCGAGGCCCTGCGCCTCGGCGGCATCCGATACGCCGACATCAACGGCTACACCTACGCCCGCGACGACGTCACCGCCCGTGGCCTGGCCAACCTCTACGCGCAGAACCTCGGCCAGATCTTCACCGAGTCGCTGAAGCCGTTCGAGGTGGAGATCGTGGTCGCCGAGGTCGGCGACTCCTCCGACGAGGACCACATCTACCGGCTGACCTTCGACGGCTCGGTCTTCGACGAGGCGGGCCTGGTGGCCATGGGCGGCCAGGCCGAGGCGGTGGCGAGCCGTCTCAAGGAGCGCTACCGCGACGGCCTGTCGCTGGGCGAGGCGCTGGAGGCGGCGCTGTTCGCGCTGACCGAGCCCGGAGGCGAGCGCTTCCCCGCGAACCAGCTGGAGGTGGCGGTGCTCGACCGCAACCGCCCGCACCGCAAGTTCCTGCGGCTCAACGGCCCCAGGCTGGAGCGGCTGCTGGCCGACGGGGCCCCCGCGGCCGAGTCTGCCGCCCAGGCGGCCAAGGAGGAGAACCCCCTCTCCGCGCCCGAGACGCCCGGCGCCCCGCCGACCGCCCCCGACGGCGACATCGACACCGGGTCCAGCGGCTGAGCGCGCCCACCGGCGACGCCGGTGCCACGCCGGACGGCTGACCGCACGGCTGACCGTCCGGCGCGGGAGTGCCCCCACCCGGGGACGGCACTCCCTCGCCGGACGGGACCGCCCACCGGCACTGTGCCCTGGATCACATTCCCTCCGGCCAACCGATCCCGTTCCGCCGTGGTCACACCCTGCGTGAACGACACCACCCCCCGGGCCCGGACCAGGCTCGCCCTCCATACGGCCGCCCCCACCCCTGCCGCTTCGCGACGGCCCGGCGTGGCGCTCGCCCTGCTCGCGGCCGTGGCACTGGCGTCCGGCTGCGCCGCGGAACCCGCCCCGGCCCCTTCCCCGGCCGCCGCCTCCTCCGCGCCCGTTTCCTCCGCGCCCGCCCTCTCCGTACCCGCATCCGGGCTCACCCCGGCCTCCAGGCCCTCGGCCGTCCCTGAGATCTTCGGTACCGAGTTCCAGGACCCTCCCGAGCACGACTGGAGCAAGGGACAGCCGCCGCCCTTCGAGGGCGTCCTGCGGGGCTGGCTCACCGACGTGGACGACGACGGGGTGGCCGAGTACAGGCCGGTCCGCTTCGTCCAGCGCGGCGGCGAGGACGGCCACTTCGACGGTCCCGAGGAAGGCGACGTGGTCCGCTACGCGGCGCCCGTCGCCGAGGACGTACGGTATCTCGCGGCCGACGGCTGTGACGGCTCGGCGCGGACCTATGACAGGGCCACCGGCCTCGGCACCGAGAGCTGCGCCCGCGAGACGCTGATCGGCGACGTCAGGGAGGCGGCCTCCCTGACCGGGGTGGAGGGCCGCCACCGACCGGCCCTGATCACCACGGAGAACGGCAGGATCACCAAGGTTGTCGAGATCTTCTGGCAGGGCGGAGGCTGATCGGAACCGCCGATCCCGGCGCCTCCGCACCCCTCACACCCGGTGGGAACCGGGCGCGGGCCGGGCATGGACCGCGCCCGCGCTTAGCCGCTCACAGCCTGGGGCATAAGCCGTACGACCGAAAACCCCATGATCCCTCCCGCGAGAGGGGTTCGGCGAATAGTGTGAGGCAATGGATCGTCGCATCTTCGGGCTTGAGAACGAGTACGGCGTCACCTGCACGTTCAGGGGGCAGCGGCGGCTGTCACCCGACGAGGTAGCGCGTTATCTATTCCGCCGTGTCGTCTCCTGGGGCCGATCGAGCAACGTCTTCCTCCGCAACGGGGCGCGCCTGTATCTCGACGTGGGAAGCCACCCCGAGTACGCCACCCCCGAGTGCGACAACGTCGTGGAGCTCGTCACCCACGACAAGGCGGGCGAGCGCATCCTGGAGGGCCTCCTCGTTGACGCCGAGAAGCGCCTCCGCGAGGAGGGCATCGCCGGGGACATCTACCTGTTCAAGAACAACACCGACTCCGCGGGCAACTCCTACGGCTGCCACGAGAACTACCTGGTGGGCCGGCACGGCGAGTTCGGCCGCCTGGCCGACGTGCTGATCCCGTTCCTGGTCACCCGGCAGATCATCTGCGGCGCGGGCAAGGTGCTGCAGACCCCGCGCGGAGCGGTCTACTGCGTCTCCCAGCGGGCCGAGCACATCTGGGAGGGCGTCTCCAGCGCCACCACCCGGTCGCGCCCGATCATCAACACCCGCGACGAGCCGCACGCCGACGCCGAGCGGTTCCGCCGCCTGCACGTCATCGTCGGCGACTCCAACATGAGCGAGACGACCATGCTGCTCAAGGTCGGCGCGACCGACCTGGTGCTCCGCATGATCGAGGCGGGCACCGTGATGCGCGACCTGTCCCTGGAGAACCCGATCCGGGCCATCAGGGAGGTCTCCCACGACATGACCGGGCGGCGGCGGGTGCGGCTGGCCAACGGCCGGGAGGCGTCCTCGCTGGAGATCCAGGAGGAATACCTCTCCAAGGCCCGCGACTTCGTCGACCGCCGTGGCGGCGACGAGATCAGCCACCGGGTGCTGGAGCTGTGGGAGCGCACGCTCAACGCGGTCGAGACCGGCAACCTCGACAAGGTCGCCCGCGAGATCGACTGGGTGACCAAATACCAGCTGATCGAGCGCTACCGCAAGAAGTACGACCTGCCGCTGTCGAGCCCCAGGGTCGCCCAGCTCGACCTCGCCTACCACGACGTGCACCGCCGCCGTGGCCTGTTCTACCTGCTGCAGAAGCGCGGCGCGGTGGAGCGGGTGGCCTCCGACCTGAAGATCTTCGAGGCCAAGTCGGTGCCGCCGCAGACCACCCGGGCCCGGCTGCGCGGTGAGTTCATCCGCAAGGCGCAGGAGAAGCGCCGCGACTTCACCGTCGACTGGGTGCACCTGAAGCTCAACGACCAGGCACAGCGCACCGTGCTGTGCAAGGACCCCTTCCGCAGCGTCGACGAGAGGGTGGACAAGCTCATCGCCGGAATGTGACGGTCATACTTCGGCAAGCTCGTCCCGGCCTTACCTCCTACGTACGCCGGGACGGGTAGTGTGGCGCGAACCTGACGTCTGCTTGAGGGATACCTATGCGCCGCCGCAGCATGGCCGTACTGGCCGCAGTGCCTCTGATGTTCGCCGCAGCATGCGGCTCCGGCGGGGGCGTGGCCACCGGCGCCTCCAGTCCTGCCAGCAGCAGCAGCGGGGTCACCGAGCTGCAGGTGACCGGGCAGGCCGGTGCCAAGCCGACCGTCGCCTTCCCGTCCAAGGTCGTCGAGACCTCCTCCTTCAAGGTGCTCACCCCCGGCACCACGGGGGAGGCCGCCCAGCTCGGCACCAGTGTCATCGCCAACTTCACCGTCTTCACCTGGGACGGCAAGGAGAACAAGCTCGCCGGGTCGACCTACGACGAGGGCGGGCCGCAGGTCATCACGCTCAACGAGCAGGTCCCGGAGATCCTCCGCAAGGGCTTCGCCGAGACCAAGGGCGGCGGCAGGTTCATGTCGATCGTCGCCAAGGACGCGCTGCCCGCCGAGCAGCAGGCGCAGGCCCCTCCGGGCCAGTCGCAGGTCTTCGTGGTCGACGTCGTGGGCGTCCCCCAGGAGAAGGCCGCCAAGGGCACCGCGACCGACCCCGGTCTCGACGGTGTCAAGGTGGAGAACCCAGCCGGTGACGCCGCGCCGAAGCTCACCACCAAGACCAAGGAGAAGGCTCCCAAGGAGCTCGTCGCCAAGACCGTGATCAAGGGTACGGGCCCCGAGGTCAAGTCCGGCCAGTCGATCCTGGTCCAGTACGCCGGGAAGATCTGGGGATCGGACGTCGAGTTCGACAGCAGCTGGTCCCGTGGCGGTCAGCCGATCATGTTCCAGATCGGGGCGGGCAAGGTCATCAAGGGCTGGGACCAGGGTCTGGTCGGCGTCCCGACCGGCAGCCGGGTGCTGCTGAGCATCCCGCCGGATCTCGGTTACGGCAAGGCGGGCTCCGGCGACAAGATCAAGGGCACCGACACCCTGGTCTTCCTGGTCGACGTGCTGGGCGCCTACTGACCCCGCCGATCCACTGATCCACCGGTTCACCGATCCACCGGGGTGACCTGCCCCGTCCCGGAGCCCGGCCGTGCGCGCACGGCCGGGCTCCGCGCTTCCCGGCCCACGGTCCGGCCTGCCGTCCGGGCCGTGGGCCGGTCCCGGTTTCGGGCGGAGAACCGCTACGGCAGCAGCGAGGCCGTGTGGCGCCCGGCGGCGGCCGAGGCCAGGAAGTAGGCCAGGTCCTCGTCCAGGCCCCGGCCCATCGTCGACAGCCGTACCGGAGACTCCCGCAGCGCCTCGTACAGCCCGTCCACCGGCACCTCGACCAGCTCGTGCCGCGCGGCGAGCGGGCGCGACTGCTCGGCCACCCGCCTGCCGAAGTCGCCGGGCAGCACGGGCACGGCGATCTGGGCCGGGGCCAGCGCCACCCGGCCGTAGGCGGTCAGCGAGTGGTGTGAGACCCCGATGTGACGCTCGCGCAGGTCGCCCTCGCTGACCCGCAGCGCCGCGACCGGGCGGCCCTCCAGGACGGCGGCGGCGTTGACCGCCTCGCCGGCCGAGACGCCGGAGAAACCCCAGCGGGTGCCGCTGCCCAGGTTGCCCGGCCCCTGGGTGACGATCGCGACGTCGGCCTCCAGGACGTGCCTGGCCGCCAGCAGGCCCGTGTGCGGGGTCACCACCTCCACGTCGCCGCCGAAGGCCTGGCCCGCCGTGACGACCCCGCACAGCCAGCCGGTCTCCCGCAGCCGCGCGCACGACATGGAGAACCAGGCGGGCAGCGCGCCCCCGTCGAGCATCACGTAGGCGACCCTGACGGGCGTTCTCCCGGGCTCGGGGGGGTTCTGCCCGTACAGGCCGCAGAGGATCGCGGGCAGGGCCGAGTGCAGGTCAGCGACGATCACCGGCATGCCGTCCACGGAGTCGGCGTCGCGCAGGACCTCGTGGAAGGGCGAATCCTGCTCGTCCGCGCCGAGGACGGTGGCCTGCAACGGGGTGTAGCGTGCCTTCACCAGGTGTCCGGGGCCTTGAGGATCTTGTGGCAAACGGTCGGGAACAGCCACCACCATGGCGTAGCCTCCCGTACCGAGACCCATCGCGAGCGCGGTCGTGTTGAGCAGCACCACGTCACCGGGCTCGGGGCGTCCCACCAGGGCGGGATAGGCGAGCGCGCGAGCCTCACCGTCCCCGGTGGTCACGTCGAGTTCCACCGCCCCCGGCCATTCGCGCCGGATCCGTACGACCTCACCCCTGCGCCATCTGATCACGGGGGAAGGGTAGCGTCACTCGAACAGGGAGGAGGCCGGATGTCGCGCCGGAAGACCGAGCGGCTGCTCAATCTCGTGATCTGCCTGCTGGCCACGCGGCGGCCGCTCAGTGCCGAGCACATCCGCCAGGCGGTGCCGGGCTACGACGCCGACAACGACGAGGCCTTCCAGCGGATGTTCGAGCGGGACAAGAACGAGCTGCGGGAGATAGGCATCCCGATCGAGGTCCACAAGGACCCGTGGGAGGAGGATCCGGGCTACCGGATCGTCCGCTCGGCGTACGAGCTGCCGGAGATCACCCTGGAGCCCGACGAGGCCGCCGTGGTGGGCCTGGCGGCCCAGGTGTGGCAGCGGGCCAGCCTGGCCGAGGCGGCCAGCGGGGCCCTGCTGAAGCTGCGCGCCGGGGGCGTGCAGACCGACGAGGCCCACGGGGTGCTCGGCGGGGCGCTGGAGCTGCGCGTCGACACCCAGGACCCCTCCTTCCCCGCGCTCTGGGAGGCCGTACGCGACCGGCGCGCGGTCCGCTTCGCCTACCGGGCGGCGGCCAGCCAGAACGTGCTCACCCGCACTGTGGAGCCGTGGGGCGTCGTCAGCCGCCGGGGCCGCTGGTACATGGTCGGCCACGACCGCGACCGGGACGCGCCGAGGGTCTTCCGGCTCAGCCGGATCAGCGGCACGGTCACCACCGTCGGCCGCCCCGGCGCCGTGGTGGTGCCCGAGGGCGTCGACATCAGGTCCATGGTCGGGTTCAGCGACGCCGCCGTCCGCGAGCGCACCGCCCTCGTCCGGGTCAGGCGGGACACCTGCCAGGGGCTGCGCCAGGTGGCGAAGGCGGTGCGGCCCGCCGGTGACGGCTGGGACGAGCTGGACGTCGACTTCACCGACCCCGGCAGGCTCGCCGGGTGGATCGTGGGCTTCGCCGCGGACGCCGAGGTGGTCGGCCCGCCGGACGCCCGTGACGCGGTCATCTGCCGCCTGAAGGGAGCACTCGCGTGAGCACGGCCGATCGCCTGCCCAGGCTGCTGGCACTGGTTCCCTACCTGATGTCGCACCCGGGGGCCCAGGTGCCCGAGGTCGCGAAGATTTTCGGGCTGAGCGAGAAGCAGCTCATCGACGACCTGCAGCTGGTGTGGATGTGCGGGCTGCCCGGCCACACCCCCGGCGACCTGATCGACGTGTCGTGGGACGGCGGGGAGATCGTCATCGACAACGCCGAGACCATCGCCCGCCCGCTGCGGCTGGGCGTGGACGAGGCCAGCGCCCTGCTGGTCGCGCTGCGCCTGCTCGCCGAGATGCCGGAGTTCGGGGAGCGCGACGCGCTGGCCCGGGTCATCGCCAAGTTCGAGCAGGCCTCGGGCGAGGGCGCGGCGGCGGTCAGCAGCCAGGTCGCGGTGGAGGTCGACGCCGCGCCCGACGCGCTGCCCAGCGTCAACGAGGCGCTGCGGAGCCGCAGGCGGCTGTCGCTGCGCTACTACGTGCCGGGACGCGACGAGATCACCCCGCGCGAGGTCGATCCGATGCGCCTGGTCGTCGTGGACGGCCGCCCCTACCTGTCCGGCTGGTGCTACCGGGCCGAGGCGGTCCGGCTGTTCCGGGTGGACCGGATGCTCTCCGTCGACGTGCTCGACGTGCCCGCCGCCCCGCCCGCGGACGCGGTGGCCGACGAGGTGACGCCCGGGGTGTTCCGGCCCTCGCCGACCGACGAGCTGGTGGAGCTGGAGCTGACCGCCGCGGGCCGCTGGGTCGCCGAGTACTACCCGTGCGAGCGGGTCGAGGAGCTCGGCGAGGGCCGCCTGCGGGTGGCCCTGCGGGCCAGGGACCAGGGCTGGCTGGTACGCCTGGCGCTGCGCCTCGGCGACACCGGCAGGGTGGTCTCGCCCGCCTCGCTGGACGAGAGCGTCCGGGCCGCGGCCACCGCCGCGCTGAATCGTTACGAGTCGGTTTTCTGACGTACGGATCTGGAGTCTCCCCACATGAGCTGGATCTTCGCCGCGATCTCGCTGGCCGTCGCGGGGCTGGCCGTCCTGGCCCTCCTGGCCGTCCGCGTGCTGCGTGCGGCCGCCGAGCTGGGCCGCGAGGTCGACCGCACGGAGGGGAGACTGGAGCCCGTTCGGGTTCTGTTCGGAGAGCGTACGGCGGCTGTACGGGGCCAAAGGGATGAGTCTGTCCCCGGGGGAGCGTACGATCGGGAGCAGATACTGCACGTCGCCCGGCGTAAGGATGTGTAATGCCCAACCTCGGACCCACTGAGCTGATCATCATCGGCCTGATTCTGGTGCTGCTCTTCGGTGCCAAGAAGCTGCCGGAAGCCGCCCGCGGGCTCGGCCGGTCGCTGCGCATCTTCAAGTCGGAGACCGCCAAGCTCCGCGACGAGGATGAGCCGCCGACCGCGACCGCCACGGTCGTCCAGGCGCAGCCCCAGCCCGCGGCCCCGGTCCCGCAGCCGATCCCGGCGGCGACCCCGGCCCCGGCTCCCCCGCTGAGCGCCGAGGAGGAGGCTCGCCGGCTTGAGGAGCAGGCCGCCCGGCTGCGCGCCCAGGCCGGAGCGCCCAGGTCGCAGTGATCGGCGGTAGCCTGAAGATCTACCCTGATCACCCGACTCGTCACCCCAGGATTCGCGAATGGCGCTGCTGAAGTGGCCCAAATCGGGCCGGAACGGGGCGGCACCCCCGCCCCCCGAGGCGGACGACGGTCGCATGCCGCTCATGGCGCACCTGCGCGAGCTGCGTAACCGACTGGTCATCGCCCTGCTCGGTCTGGTCGCCGGAATCGTCGTCGGTTTCATCTTCTTCGACCCGATCTGGTCTTTCGTCTCGGCCCCCTACTGCGGGCTTCCCCAGGCGCAGGAGCTGAGGCCGGGGCAGTGCACCATGCTGATCCTCGGCGTCTTCGACTCCTTCTTCGTGAACCTCAAGGTCGCGGCGATGTTCGGCCTCGTCGTCTCCTCGCCGATCTGGCTGTGGCAGATCTGGGGCTTCGTCACCCCGGGCCTGTACCGCAACGAGAAGCGCTACTCGATCCTGTTCATCATGCTGGCCGTGCCGCTGTTCCTCGCGGGCGCGGCCCTCGCCTACTTCGTGATGGACACGGGCCTGTCGATCCTGCTGGGCTTCGCCCCTCCGGGAACGCTCACCGGCATCACGATCGACGAGTATCTCGGCTACGCGCTGATCATGCTCATCGTGTTCGGCATCTCCTTCGAGCTACCGCTGCTCATGGTGTTCCTGAACATCATCGGGGTGCTGCCGCACGCGCTGGTGGCCAAGCACCGCCGCATGGTCATCTTCATCATGTTCGTCTTCGGCGCGGTCGCCACCCCCGGCGGCGACCCGTTCACGATGATCGCGCTCGCCCTGCCGATGGTGGTGCTCTTCGCCCTGGCCGAGGGGTTCATGTACCTCAGGGAGAGAAGGCGGTCCAAGCACGGCGACGACTTCTCCCACCTGTCCGACGACGAGGCCTCCTCCCTCGACGACGACGCCTCGCCCCTGGGCGACGTGGTCCCCGTCGGGGAACCGGCTCCTATCGATTCGAGAACGACCGACACCGACCCCGGCAGATAGGGGATAAGTTCCGGTCTGTGCCCGCAGAGATCGCAGTCCTCGTCAACCCCGCCGCCCGCGGCGGCCGTTCGCGGGGGCTGCTCTCCCCGGTGCTCGACCGCCTGAGGCAGGGCGGGCGCGAGGTCTCGGTGATCCTCGGAGACTCCGCCTCCGACGCCCTGGAACGCGCCTGCACGGCCGTCGCCGAGGAGCCGGAGGCGCTGGTCGCCTTCGGCGGCGACGGCCTGGTCCACCTGGCCGTCCAGGCGGTCGCGGGCAGCGGCGTGCCGCTGGGCGTCATCCCGGTGGGCACCGGCAACGACATCGCCGCCGCGCTCGGCATCCCCCTGAAGGCGCCGCTGGCCGCCGCCGACACCGTGCTGCGCGGGCGGGTGCGCACGGTCGACGCCGCGAAGGCGGGCGAGGACGAGTGGTTCGCCGGGGTGCTGGCCTGCGGCTTCGACTCCAGGGTCAACGAGCGGGCCAACACGATGACCTGGCCGCCCGGCATGGCCAGATACCTGGTCGCCCTCGCCGAGGAGCTGCGCTCCTTCCGGCCCATCCCCTTCAGGATCGACCTGGACGGTGAGGTCGTCGAGCGCGAGGCGATGCTGGTCGCGGTCGGCAACACCTCCTCCTACGGCGCCGGTATGCGCGTGTGCCCCGGCGCCGTCCCCGACGACGGCCTGCTGGACGTGACGATCCTCGGGGCCGTCCCCCGGGGGGAGTTCCTGCGTACCTTCCCCCGCGTCTACCGGGGCTCCCACGGCGCCCACCCCGCCGTCACCATGCGCCGGGCCCGCCGGGTGACCCTGGAGGCGCCGGGAGTGATCGCCTACGCCGACGGCGAGCGGGTCGGCCCCACCCCGCTGACGTGCGAGATCGTCCCCGGCGCGCTGGCGGTCCTCGTCTAGGCCCGCCGGGGCCCCAGCGCCGTTCAGCGCCGCCCTGTGCCGCCCTGTGCCGTTCGACGGCCTGTCCGGAATCGCCCGTGTGACCGGCCGGCCCCTGGAAGAAAGGGGGGGCGGACCGGAATCCCGATATCGGTAGGCTGGAGGCATGACGACCCCAGCGGAACGATACGCTGCCTTCCGTCAGAGCCAGGCCGAGAGCGGGCCGGCGCTGACCTCGTTCCGCGGCCTCTACGACTTCGAGCTGGACGACTTCCAGCTCGACGCCTGCCGGGCGCTGGAGGCGGGCGACGGGGTCCTCGTGGCGGCCCCCACCGGCTCGGGCAAGACCGTCGTGGGTGAGTTCGCGGTGCACGTGGCCCTGCAGGAGGGTCGCAAGTGCTTCTACACCACCCCCATCAAGGCGCTGTCCAACCAGAAGTACAACGACCTGGTCAAGCGGTACGGCGCCGACAAGGTCGGCCTGCTCACCGGTGACAACAGCGTCAACGGCGAGGCCCCCATCGTCGTCATGACGACCGAGGTGCTGCGCAACATGCTCTACGCCGGGTCCTCCACCCTGGCGGGGCTCGGTTTCGTCGTGATGGACGAGGTCCACTACCTCGCCGACCGGTTCCGCGGCGCGGTCTGGGAAGAAGTGATCATCCACCTGCCCGAGTCGGTGCGCCTGGTCGCCCTGTCGGCCACGGTCAGCAACGCCGAGGAGTTCGGCGAGTGGATGGGCGAGGTCCGCGGCGACACCAGCGTCATCGTCGACGAGCACCGCCCGGTCCCGCTCTGGCAGCACATGCTCGTCGGCAGCCGCATCTACGACCTGTTCGTCACCGGCGACGAGGACCGGCGCCCGCAGATCAACCCCAACCTCCTGCGCATCGCCAAGGACGAGGAGCGCCAGGCGTACGGCAGGGGGCGCCGAGGCTACTCGCGGCCCCGCAGGAACGGACCGCCGGACCGGGCGGCGGCGATCGAGCGCCTGGACGCCGACGCCCTGCTGCCCGCGATCACGTTCATCTTCTCCAGGGCAGGCTGCGACGCCGCCGTCATGCAGTGCCTGCACGACGGCATCCGGCTCACCGGCGACGCCGAGCGCCACGAGATCCGGCAGATCGTCGACGAGCGCACCGCGCACCTGCCCGACGAGGACCTGGGCGTGCTCGGCTACCTGGAGTGGCGCGACGCCCTGGAGCGCGGCCTGGCCGCCCACCACGCGGGCATGCTCCCGACCTTCAAGGAGGTCGTCGAGGAGCTGTTCACCCGGGGCCTGGTCAAGGCCGTGTTCGCCACCGAGACCCTCGCGCTGGGCATCAACATGCCCGCCCGCTCCGTGGTGATCGAGAAGCTCGACAAGTGGAACGGCGAGACCCACGCCGACCTCACCCCCGGCGAGTACACCCAGCTCACCGGGCGGGCCGGGCGCCGCGGCATCGACGTGGAGGGCCACGCGGTCGTCCAGTGGCAGCCGGGCACCGACCCGCTCCAGGTCGCCGGCCTGGCCAGCACCCGCACCTACCCGCTGCGCTCCAGCTTCCGGCCCTCGTACAACATGGCGGTCAACCTCGTCGGCCAGGTGGGCAGGGAGCGGGCCAGGACCCTCCTGGAGTCCTCGTTCGCGCAGTTCCAGGCCGACCGGGCCGTGGTGGGCATCGCCAAGCAGGTGCGCCGCGCGGAGGAGGCCCTGGAGGGCTACCGCCAGGCGATGACCTGCCACCTGGGCGACTTCGAGGAGTACGCCGCGATGCGCAGGGCCCTGTCCGACCGGGAGGCCGAGCTGTCGCGCCAGCGCGGCGCGGCCCGCAGGACGCAGGCGCTGCGCTCGCTGGAGGCGCTCAAGCCCGGCGACATCATCAGGGTGCCCGGCGGGCGCCGCGCCGGTCTGGCCGTCGTCCTCGACCCCGGCCTCAACTCCCGGGGCGAGGGGCCGTCCCCGCTGGTGCTGACCATCGGCAAGCAGGTCAAGAAGCTGTCACCGGCCGACTTCCCCGTCCCGGTGGAGCCGGTCGAGCACCTGCGCATCCCGAAGAACTTCAACGCCCGCTCGCCCAAGGAACGGGCCAACCTGGTCTCCTCCGTGCACGCCAAGATCGGCGACCGTGACTTCGGCAAGCCGGTCAGGGCGCGCGACCACGCCGCCGAGGACGACGAGATCAACCGCCTGCGCCGGGAGATCCGCCAGCACCCCTGCCACGGGTGCGACGAGCGCGAGGACCACGCCCGCTGGGCCGAGCGCTACCACAAGCTGCTCCGCGAGACCGAGGGCCTGCGCCGCCGGGTCGAGGGCCGCTCGCACGTCATCGCCCGCACCTTCGACAAGGTCTGCGGGGTGCTCGACCAGCTCGGCTACCTCGACGGCGAGAGCGTCACCGCCGAGGGCCGCCGCCTGGCCCAGCTCTACACCGAGCTGGACCTGCTGACCGCCGAGTGCCTGCGCGCGGGGCTCTGGAACGACCTGGACCCGGCCGAGCTGGCCGCGTGCGTGTCGTCACTGGTCTTCGAGTCGCGGCAGGCCGACGACGCCCGCCAGCCCAGGATCCCCGCGGGAGCGGCCCAGAAGACGCTGGCGGACATGGTGCGCCTCTGGGGTGAGCTGGAGTCGATCGAGAGCGACCACGGCCTGTCGTTCATCAGGGAGCCCGACTTCGGCTTCGCCTGGGCGGCCTTCCGCTGGGCCAAGGGCCACACCCTGGACGCCGTGCTCCGCGACGGTGTGGCCGGTGCGGAGCTGGCCGCCGGAGACTTCGTCCGCTGGACCAAGCAGCTGCTCGACCTCCTCGGCCAGATCTCCGACGCCGCCCCGGCGGGGAGCAAGGTCAAGCAGACCGCGGGCAAGTCGATGGACGCCCTGCGGCGTGGTGTGGTGGCCTACTCGTCCGTGACCTGAGTCCCGGTCCCCGGTTCGAAGCTGAAGCGGACCTCGCGGGTGGTCGGGTCGGCGCGCGTCAGCCGCACGCGTACGGTCTCCCCCAGCGGGAGCGCCTCGCCGTCGCAGCGGGCCACCACCGCCGGGTCGGTGACCTGCACCTGGCCCCACGGCCGGTCCTCGGCCACGTCGATCACCACGGCGTCGAACGTCTGGCCCACCCGCTCGCGCAGGACGAAGGCCTCCACCAGGTCCACGCACGCCCGCTCGACGCCGCCCGCGCGGCGCCCGGTGGCGTGCATGATCTCCGGCAGCTCGCCCATCGCCCGCTGGACGTCCTGGGGCACCGGCTCGCCCGCCGCGATGGCCAGGCAGATCTCCGTGGCGTAGCGGTCGACGAGGCGGCGCAGCGGAGCGGTCACGTGCGCGTACGGCGCCCCCACGGCGGCGTGCTCCGCCTGCGCGGGCGGCTCGCCGTTGAAGGCGACGTATCCGGCGCCGCGCAGCAGCACCGTCGACTCCTGAAGGAACGCGGCCTGCTCGGGGATCTTCGGGTCGAGGGAGTGCACGACGTCGCCGTACCCGGCGCCCTCGGGCCAGGGCACGCCGAGGGCGGCGGCCACCCGGCGGACCTGGGCTATCCTCTCGGCCGGGGCGGGCGGCAGCACCCGCAGCAGGCCGATCTCGGCGTCCAGCATCATGGAGGCGGCGGCCATGCCCGTCAGCAGCGAGATCTGCGCGTTCCACGCCTCGGCGTCCAGCGGGGCGCGCAGCTCCACCCGGTAGCCGTCACCGTCGGGGACGACCTCCTGGTCGGGGGTGGGCAGCGTCACGCCGCCCCTGGCCCGCTCCTGGGCGAGCCTGAGCCGGCCGATCTCGGCCAGCAGCCGCAGCGTGCCGTCGGCGGTGCCGGTGTCGATCGCGGCCTGCGCGTAGTCGTAGTCGAGCCGCTCGCGGCTGCGTACCAGCGCCCTGGTCACGTCCGCGCCCACGATCCGGCCCTCGGCGTCCAGGTCGACGCACCACAGCGCGGCGGGCCGCGTCACGCCGGGCAGCAGGCTGGCGGCGCCCTCGGACAGCACGGGCGGGTGCAGCGGCACGCGCCCGTCGGGCATGTAGACCGTCTCGCCCCGGACGCGGGCCTCGGCGTCGATCGCGCCGCCTGGCCTGACGAACGCCCCGACGTCGGCGATGGCGTACCAGACGCGGTAGCCGCCGGGCTGCTCCTCCAGGTGCACGGCCTGGTCGAGGTCCATCGCCCCCGGAGGGTCGATGGTGATCAGCGGCAGGTCGGTCCGGTCGAGCCGGGGCAGAGCGGGCACCTCGGCGACCCACTCGGCCTCGTCGACCACCGCCCGGGGGAACCCCTCGGGCAGTTTCATCTCACGGCGGATCCGTTCGAAACCGTCGTCGAGCCGCGGATGGGACTCTCCGGGCACCCGGATGCTCTTGTGAGGCACAGGGAGCAACCTACCGGCTCGCGGCGGCCCCCTCACCGGCCGGTCGGGACGACGGTGACCGGCGCGGCCCGGGGGCGAGGAGGTGAGGCCGTGCCGGACGTCGGCGTGGGGGCTGGGCGGTGGCGTGGGCAGGCTCAGCTGTGGCCAGCGGGGTCAGAGCGCGGAGGTCAGGCGCTCCAGCGGGCCGGAGAGGCCGTAGCGCTCGCTTAGGGCCGCCAGGGCCTCCGGGTCGCGCGGCTTGGCGGGAAGCGCGATGCCGACCTCGGGCAGGGGGGCGTCGCGGGCGACCTGGACCACCTCGGGGGCCACCCGCAGGTAGTCGCGGGCCGCCGACAGCTTGGCGCGCTGCCCGGCGGTCAGGTCATCGGCGCCCTCACCCCCGTCGACGGCGCGCAGCAGCGCCTCCAGCGAGCCGAACCGGGTGATCAGGGCCGCCGCGGTCTTGTCGCCCACCCCCGGCACGCCCGGCAGCCCGTCGCTGGGGTCGCCGCGCAGGGTGGCGAAGTCGGCGTAGGAACGGCCGGGGACGCCGTACTTCTCGGCGACGGCCGCCTCGTCGACCAGCTGGAGGTTCTTCACCCCCCTGGCGGTGTAGAGGATCCGGACCGGCCGGGAGTCGTCGACCAGCTGGAACAGGTCGCGGTCGCCGGTGACGACGTCGACCTGGCCGCTCGCCCGCGCGGTGAACGTGCCCATCACGTCGTCGGCCTCGTAGCCGGGCACGCCGACGAGGGCGATGCCCACCGCGTCGAGCACCCGCTCGATCACCGGCACCTGCGGGGCGAGCGTGTCGGGAGTCTCCTCGGCGCCGCCCTCGGCGACCCGGTGGGTCTTGTACGTCGGGATGGCCGCCACCCGGAAGGCCGGGCGCCAGTCGGCGTCCATGCAGGCGACGAGTTCGGCGGGGGAGTGCCGCCGGACCAGCATGGCGATCATGTCGATGACGCCGCGCACCGCGTTGACGGGCATCCCGTCGGGCGCGGTCATCGACTCGGGGATGCCGTAGAAGGCGCGGTAGTACAGCGAGGGGGTGTCGAGAAGCATCAGGCCGGGCATGGCGACCATTTAACCAATCAGCCGAGCACCCCGATCGCCAGAACGCAGGTGTCGTCCTCCGGGTTGGGGCCGCCGATCACCTCGATGAGCCGGTCGAGCCCGTCGTTCGGGTCTCCTCTCAGCAGGGCCGCGGCCTCCATGGTCAGCGCGAGACCCTCGTCGATGTCGCGGGTGCGCCGCTCCACCAGCCCGTCGGTGAACAGCAGCAGGAGGTCGCCCTCCCGCAGCTCGACCCCGGCCAGCTCGTACGGCTCGTCGGGGGTGGCGCCCAGCAGCACCCCGGCGGGCGAGTCGAGCTGGGTGGCCGTCCCGTCGCGGACCAGGATCGGCGCCGGATGCCCCGCCTGCCCCCAGGTGAACCTCCTCGTGGCCGGGTCGAGGTGGCCGACGACCGCGGTCGCCGTCGTCTCGGGCATCCGGTGCAGCACGAGGTCGTTGAGCCAGGCCAGCAGCCTGTCGGGGGACTGGCCGGTCATCGCGAGGCCGATCAGGGCGTGGCGCAGCTGGGCCATCTGGGAGATCGCGGGCATCCCGTGCCCGGACACGTCGCCGATGGCGAGCAGCACCCTGCCGTCGGACAGCGGGACGGCGTCGTACCAGTCGCCGCCCAGACCGGGCTTGATCCCCGCCGCCACGTAGCGGACCGCGATGCGCGCGTGCGGCAGGTCGATGGTGTCTCCCAGGCCCGGCATGATCGCCTCGCGCAGCGCCATGCTCATGTCGTGCTCCTCCGCGACCTGCTCGCGGACCCGCAGCAGCTTGCTGCGCGACTCCGACATGATCCGCTCGGCGCGGCGGCGGCAGGTGATGTCCTGGACGACGCCGTGCACGATGGGAAGCCCGCCGGTCGCGACGGGGTCGAGCACGGCGCGCAGGTGGCGCAGCTCGCCGTGGCGGCGGATGCGGAACTCGACCTCCCCGGACTCGGCCCGGTGCACGACGGACCACAGCAGCCGGTCGAGGTCGGGCCGGTCGGCCGCCTCGACGTGACCGGTCAGGTCGCGCAGGGGGATCGGGCCGTCGCCGGGGACACGGCCGAATATGGTGTACGCCTGGTCGGACCAGGTGGACTCTCCGGTCTGGAGATCCCACTTGGTCCAGCCCATCTCGCCCATGCGCTCCGCGTGCGCCAGGCGTGCGGTGAGGAGTTGTCGCTCAACGGCCATGTGCTCGTCCGGCTCATCGCGTAACCGCTGCACCATCCCAGCGGCGGTCGGCGGGGCCGGATCGGTCACCTGGTCGTTTCGTGGGTGGAGGGGTGGCTGGTGGCCGCCCACTACGCCGACCATGTAGCTCGCTCTCGAAATGTGTGGCTTTACGGATATTTTGCCAACAAAATGTGATCGTACTTCAACAGATTGTAGTGGCGGGGTCGCCTTCGTGCCTTCCTTTCCCTGACTTTCGGTTCCCGGGCCGGGGCCGGACGCATCGCCGTTCCGGCCGGGATTAGATTGGTCGGTGTGACGACGGAGTCCTTTGACCTCTATCCCGTGACCCGCCTGGCCGCCGCCCGCGAGGCGGCCGCCGCCGCCGGGCTCGACGCGCTGCTGCTCACGCCCGGCCCCGACCTCCGCTACGTGACCGGGTACGAGGCCCTGTCGTCGGAGCGGCTCACCTGCCTGGTGCTCCCGGCCGAGGGCGAGGCGTTCCTGATGGTGCCCCGCCTGGAACTGCCCGCGGCCGAGCACTCCCCGGCGTCGCGGCTCGGCGTCGAGTTCGTTCCCTGGGACGAGACCGACGATCCGTACGCGGTCGTCGGCAAGCGCCTGGGCGCGGTGCGCAAGGTCGGCCTCGCCGACCGGATGTGGGCGATGCAGTCGCTGCGCCTGCGCGACGCGATCCCCGGCGCGGAGCAGGTGCTCGCCGGGACCGTCCTGCGCGGGCTGCGGATGCGGAAGACCCCGGCCGAGGTGGCGGCGCTGCGCGAGGCGGGGGCCGCGATCGACGCCGTGCACGCCCAGGTGCCCGGCTTCCTGCGGGCCGGCAGGACCGAGCGCGAGATCGGCAGGGACATCGCCGAGGCGATCATCGCGGCCGGTCACTCCACCGTCGACTTCGTCATCGTCGGCTCCGGGCCCAACGGCGCCAGCCCGCACCACGAGCTGTCGGACCGCGTCGTCCAGGAGCGCGAGCCGATCGTGGTCGACATCGGCGGCCAGATGCCCGGCGGCTACTGCTCCGACTCCACGCGCGTCTACGCCGTCGGCGAGCCTCCCGCGGGCTTCATGAAGTACTACGAGGTGCTCAGGCGCGCCCAGCAGGCCGCCTGCGACGCCGTGCGCCCCGGGGTGCCGTGCGAGGCGGTCGACGCCGCCGCGCGGGAGGTGATCGCGGCCGAGGGCTACGGCGACTACTTCATCCACCGCACCGGCCACGGCATCGGCCTGGAGACCCACGAGGAGCCGTACATCGTCGCGGGCAACGCCGAGCCGCTGAAGCCCGGCTTCGCCTTCTCCGTCGAGCCGGGCATCTACCTGCCCGGGGCGCACGGCGCCCGCATCGAGGACATCCTCGTCTGCACCGACGAGGGCGGCGAGCGGGTCAACCACCGCCCCCGCGAGCTGGTGGTCGTCTAGCGGCTCCTGGACGGCCGCGCCTGGCCGCGAGGCGGGTCTCGCCTCGTCTCGTACGGGCGCGGCCCGGTTCTCGCCCGGTCGCGGGGACGGGCACGGCTGCGGTCGCGGGCTCTGTCCATGGGGACGGGCGCGGGCACGGGTGCGGTTTGTGGGGACGGGCACGGCCGTGGGCATGGGCGTGGGGGCGGGTACGGTCGCGTGGCGGTGGTCGCGCGGCGGGTGTCAGAATCGGGGTGGCCGGTGACCCCGGCCGCCCTCTCGCCGCCCGTGCCGGGACCTCGCCGGGACTTCGTGCCGGGACCCGGGGTACGCGGGCGCGACCCCCTCCCCGTGACCCCGGGGCGGGGTCTCCACGCTGGAAGGACTCAGATGACCGTTGAGCGCGTTCTGCCGACCGGCGACGCCCATGACCTGATGGACCTGGTCCGCGACCTGATCGGCAAGGAGGTCGCGCCCCGGGCCGCGGCCGACGAGTCCGCCGGGCGCTTCCCCCGGGAGGTGTTCACCACGCTCGGCCGTACGGGGCTGCTCGGCCTTCCCTACCCCGAGGAGCACGGCGGGGCGGCGCAGCCGTACGAGGTCTATTTGCAGGTGATCGAGGAACTCGCGGCCGGTTGGCTGGCCGTCGGTCTCGGCCTGTCGGTCCACACGCTGTCGTGCTTCCCGGTGGCCGCCTACGGCACCGCCGAGCAGCGCGCCGCGCTGCTTCCCGAGATGCTGGGCGGCGAGTGGCTGGGCGCGTACTGCCTGTCGGAGCCGCAGTCGGGGTCCGACGCCGCCGCGCTGACGACCAGGGCGGTTCCCGGAGACGGCGGCTACACCGTCGACGGCGTGAAGGCCTGGATCACCCACGGCGGCGTCGCCGACTTCTACACGCTGATGGCCCGCACCTCGGCCGACGGCGCGCGGGGCATCTCCTGTTTCCACGTGCCCGCCGGGACGGAGGGGCTGTCGTTCGGCGTGCCCGAGCGGAAGATGGGGATGAGGTCCTCGCCGACCGCGCAGGTCCGCTTCGACGGGGTGCGGCTGGCGCCCGAGGCGCTGCTGGGCTCCGAGGGGGAGGGCTTCCGGATCGCGATGGCGGCCCTGGACGGCGGCAGGCTCGGCATCGCGGCCTGCGCCGTGGGCGTGGCCCAGGCCGCCTTCGACACCGCCACCGCGTACGCCGCCGAGCGCCGCCAGTTCGGCTCGCGGATCATCGACTTCCAGGGCGTCGGCTTCATGCTCGCCGACATGGCCACCCAGATCGCCGCCGCCCGCGCCCTCTACCTGGACGCCGCCCGGCTGCGCGACGCGGGCCGGCCGTACGGGACGCGGGCCGCGATGGCGAAGCTCTTCGCCACCGACATGTGCATGAAGGTCACCACCGACGCGGTCCAGGTCCTCGGCGGCTACGGGTACGTGGAGGACTTCCCGGTCGAGCGCCACATGCGGGAGGCCAAGGTCCTGCAGATCGTCGAGGGCACCAACCAGGTCCAGCGCCTGGTCATCGGCCGCGCCCTCGCCAGGGACGCCGAGAACGCCGGGCGGTGACACCCTCGGCGGCCACCCGCCGGTGACCCGCCGCGTGGCCCCGGCGGTGGTCCGGGCCGTGAGGGCACGTCGCCTCCCGGCCCGGACGCCCCGATCAAAACCCGGACGCCTTTTCAGGATCCGGACGCTTTTCAGGGCCCGGATGCCTTTTTTAGGGTCCGGACGCCGTGTCAGAGCCCGTACGCCTCCAGCAGCCGCAGCCAGATCTCGCTGACCGTGGGGAAGGACGGCACGGCGTGCCAGAGCCGGTCGAGGGGCACTTCGCCGACGACGGCGATCGTCGCGGAGTGCAGCATCTCGCCCACCGCGGGACCGGCGAAGGTCACCCCGAGCAGCACGCGGCGCCGCTCGTCCACGACGGCCTTGGCCCTGCCCCGGTAGCCGTCGCCCTGAAGGTAGGCCCCCGTGACCCTGCCCAGGTCGTACTCGACCACGCGGACGTCGAACCCCTCGGCGCGCGCCTGCGCCTCGGTCCGGCCGGCCGAGCACACCTGCGGGTCGGTGAAAACCACCTGCGGCGCGCCGTACGCGTCCGCCACGTCGCGCAGGCCGGGCAGGTCGTCGGGCTCGTCCTTGGCCCGCGCCGCGATGACGTCGCCGCACACCCGCGCCTGGTACTTGCCCATGTGGGTGAGCAGGGCGCGGCCGTTGACGTCGCCCACCGCGTACAGCCAGCCGCCGGGGACGCCGGTCGCGCGCATGCTGTCGTCGACCTCCACCGAGCTCCCGGCCTCCAGGCCGACGGTCTCCAGGCCGATGTCGCCGGTCGCGGGACGCCTGCCGGTGGCCACCAGCAGCTCGTCGGCCTCGACGGACGGGCCCTCGGACAGGTGGACCGTCACCGGGCCCCCGGGCGTGGGCCGCTCGACCCTCGTCACCTGGACGCCGGTGCGTACCGTGATGCCCGCCTCGGCGAACGACTCCGCCACCAGCTCCCCGGCGAACGGCTCCATCCTGCCGAGCAGCCCGCCGCGCGCCAGCACGGTCGTCTCCCGGGCGCCGAGCCCGTGCATGGCCTGGGCCATCTCGCAGGCCACCACGCCGCCGCCCAGCACGGCCAGCCGTCCGGGCACGCTCCTCGTGGCCGTCACCTCGTGGCTCGTCCACGGCGACGCCTCCGCCAGGCCGGGGATCGGCGGGACGGCCGCGTCGCTGCCGGTGGCCAGCACGACCGCCCGGCGGGCGGTCAGCGTGCGGACCGAGCCGTCCTTCGCGGTCACCGTGACCCGCCGGGGACCGTCCAGCCGCCCGTGCCCCCGGACGAACTCCGCGGGCACGCTCCCGATCCACTCGACCTGACCGGCGTCGTCGAAGTTGGACACCACCTCGTCGCGCCGGGCGAGCACGGCGGCGGTGTCGATCGGGCCCACCGTCAAACCGGGCACCCGGGAGACCTCGGCGGCCAGATCCACCGGGCGCAGCAGCGCCTTGCTGGGGATGCACGCCCAGTACGAGCACTCGCCGCCCGCCAGGTTGCCCTCGACGATCGCGGCGGTCAGCCCACCCCTGACCGCGCGGTCGGCGACGTTCTCGCCCGCGGGGCCCGCGCCCACAACCACCACGTCGAACTCGTCCGACACGACTTACCTCCCAGAGAGAACCGGCCCATCGACCGCGCGCCACCCCCGGCGGCACCGGCCGTACCAGCTTCGCACCCTCCGGACGGGACCGGGGCCATGCTCCGGGGTCCCGGCGGGTCGGGTCCGGCCCCGGTCGCGGCGGGAACCGCGGTCGGGGCCGGATCGGGGTCTGATCGGGGTCGGATCGGATCGGGGCGGGGAGAGGCGGGAATCCCGTCTCAGGACTCCGACAGGCGCTCGCTGAAGAGGGTCACGGGCCTTTCGAGCCTCACGCCGTCCACGACGATGTCGACGACCTCGTTGTAGAAGGCGACGTGGTCCCTGATCCTCTCGGCGGCCGGGATCGGGTCGGGGTAGGCCCACGCCACGTCGGCCGGGACGGACCCGCCCTCGCGCGCGGACCAGTAGGAGGCGACTCCCTTGTACGGGCAGCGGGTGCTGCTCGCCGTCGGTTCGAACAGCTCGAAGTTCACGTCCTCCGGGGGGATGTAGTAGCGGGTGGGCAGGCCCGTCTCGAACAGCAGCACCGGGCGCCGGGTCTCCGCGACGACCCTGCCGCCGATCTCGACCCTGACGTGCCGCGAGCTGGGCACCGGATCGACCCGCTTGTACGGGTCACGGGGATGGACGAAGATCTCCTCCTCCTCTTCGTACCAGTGGTCGAGTACCTCGCCGTCGTGCTGGAACCACTCGAACGCGATGTGATCGGGCAGGGCCGGGTAGCTCCACGCGGCGTTCGCGACGGTCTCGCCGCCGATCACCAGGTCGTAGAAGACCGTGGACCCCTCGTGGGCGCCGGTCGCCGGGTCGGCGGCCGGGCGCAGCAGGTCGGAGCGGACCTGGGACGCGGGGAACGCGTAGCGGGGCACCGGGTGCGACGTCTCCCAGACCAGGACCGGGTCGCGGCTGTCGACGACGGTGACGTCGCCCCTGGTCCTGCGGACCCAGCGCTCGCTGGGCTCCCAGTCGAACGTTCCGGAGGCGGGCACGGCCTACGCCTCCGTGAGTTCCGCGAGCTCCGCGACGTACGGCCTGCGCTCGCGCCAGGCCGCGATCTGGTCGGGCCGCCCGAAGACCTGCAGATACTCCTCGACCTGCCTTCCGGCCTGGTCCCACAGCAGCTCCGGCTCGAAGTCACTGCCCTCGGGGCCGACGAACGGCTCCAGCGGCTCGATCACCGTGTCGAGGCTGGGGTGCCAGAAGACGCCCGTGGAGCGCCGGGTGACCGTGCCGCCCGCCACGACGCGGTGCCGTCCGGGGCGGAGCCGCCCGTTCGTCCACTTGGTGAGGATGTGGCCGGAGAAGACCTGCAGGGCGCCGGGCACGATCGGTACCGGGATCCAGCTCCCGTCGGGCGCCTGCCCCTGCAGTCCCGCGTAGTCGCCGCGCTGGTGCAGCACGGTCAGCGCCGAGCCGTCGGCGTGCTCCAGCAGGAGCAGCTTGTCGTCGTCGCCCCCGGCGCCCTCGTGCGTCCAGGTCGGGTAGTCGTTGACGACGAAGCTCGTGTAGTAGGGGCGCCCGGAGATCGGGAACGTCGACAGGGGTACGCCGAGCACCCGGCCGTAGAGGGCGAGCACCCGTTCGGCCACGCGGACCGAGGCGTCGTGGTAGAGCCTGGCCACCCCGGCGAGGCCGGGCTCCTGCGGCGGCCAGACGTTGGGGTGGGCGTACAGCTGCGCGTACTCCTCCGACAGCCCCGCGGCCCTGGCCTCCTCGACGGTGTCGAACTGGCCGATGGTGAAGCGCTCCAGCTCCAGCCGCCCGAAGTCGTCGGGCCACTGCCGCCAGCCCCGGTAGGGGTGCCCGGTCGGGCTGGCCAGCCTCGCCTTCTCCCGCGCGGGCAGCGCGAGGACGCGGCCGATCCGGTCGTGGAAGTCGTCGATCAGCTCGGCGGAGACGCCGTGGTTGACGACCTGGATGATGCCCACCTGCTCGGCCGCCGCGCGCACCGAGGCGATCAGCTCCTCGGGGGCGTCGTCGCTCAGGGCCAGTTCGAGGTCGATGACGGGGATCTGGGCGGTCATGCGATTCTCCCTTGGATCGTGTCGAGCGCTTCGCGCAGCACCCCGGCCAGCTCGGCCGGGGTGTCCGCCGTGACGAGCCGGGCCGACGGCACCCGGCGGGTGAGCTCGCCGACGGACGCCTCGCTCAGGCGGCCACCGGTGGCGGGGCGTACGAGCAGGACGGGCACCTCGTACCCGGAGAGGACCTCCAGCTGCTCCCAGAGGGTCTCGTCGCCGAGGTGCGCCGCCGCCTCGGCGGGCAGGTTGCCCAGGTGGTGGCGCCAGGTCCAGGTCCCGTCGGACTCCTCGGCGAGCTCGTAGCGGACGTCGGCGACCAGGTCCTCCTCGGCGGCGTCCGGTCTGGCCTCCCTGAGCCGGTCGAGCGCCTTCTCCCGGGAGGTGTACCGGCCGGGCGCGGTGCCCGGCTCCCCCGAGGCGCCGGGAAGGGTGTCCACCAGTACCAGGGCGCGTACCAGGTCGGGCGAGCGGGCGGTCAGCGCGATCGCGGTCAGCGCGCCGAGACCGGCACCGGCCACGACCTTCGAGGCGGGGGCGAAGGACCGGATCGCCTCGCTCACCGCGGGGGCGAGCCTGCGCGGGGAGTAGACGCCGTTCCCGCGCCAGCCCGACCGGCCGTGGCCCGGCAGGTCCAGCGCGAGGGCCGGGCGGCCGAGCGCGAGCAGCGGCCGGTCCCAGGAGCGGGCGCTGCGGCGTGCCTCGTGCAGCAGGACGATCTCGGCCGGGCCGGTGTCCCAGCTGACGCCGCTGACGTGGCCGCCGCTGACCACGGTGACCCAGCGGCGCTGGACGCGGTGCGGATCGGGGCCGGGCAGGCCGAGGCTCTCGGCCAGCTCGGGCAGCAGGGCGAATTCCTGTTCGGGTACCGCGAGTTTCGATGACATCGGTGCCTCCATGAGGGCTGGCGGGAAAACTACGGGCGTGTTCCAGACAGGTCCGTCCTCCTTTTCTCGTACGTCTTCTCGTGCGTTCCGGGTCTCCCGGACGGCGGTCCGCGGGAGGTCGCCCGGGTCGAGGTGGCAGCGGACGGCGTGGCCGTCGCCGGTGTCCACCACCGGCGGGTCCACCGCGTCGCAGAGCCCCTCGATCCGCAGCGGGCAGCGGGCCGCGAACCCGCACCCGGCCGCGCCCGCTCGCGCGTTTCCGCCGTTTTGGCCGGTTTGTGTGGTCTTGGCGGCTCGCTTCTTTTCGCCGCTGTGCCCGGTCCCTTCGCTCTGTCCGGTCTTGTCCGCCCGCGCGTTTTTCGCCGGTTCTCCCGCCGGGCGGGCGCTCTCCGGTCCGTCCAGCCCGGCCCGCGACGCGGCGACCAGCGAGGCGGTGTACGGATGGTGCGGACCGGAGAGCACCCGCCCGGCGGGCCCCTGCTCGACGATCCGGCCGCGGTACATGACCGCGATCCGATCGGCGAGGTAGCCGACGACCGCGAGGTCGTGCGAGATGAACAGGTACGACGTCCCGGTCAGCCGCTGCTGCTCCGACAGCAGCCGCAGCACGCCCGCCTGCACGCTCACGTCGAGAGCCGAGACCGGCTCGTCGCACACCACCAGCTCGGGATCTCCGGCGAAGGCCCGGGCGATCGCGGCCCGCTGCTTCTGGCCCCCGGAGAGCCGGTCGGGACGGGCGTCCAGCAGGTGGTCGTC
This sequence comes from Streptosporangium sp. H13245, assembly GCF_055690525.1. Taxonomy (NCBI): domain Bacteria; kingdom Bacillati; phylum Actinomycetota; class Actinomycetes; order Streptosporangiales; family Streptosporangiaceae; genus Streptosporangium; species Streptosporangium sp. H13245. The sequence continues at coordinate 49,442 of NZ_JBSZKT010000029.1, forward strand.
CAGGCTGGCCCGCGCGGCCAGCTCGGCGGCGGTACGGGAACCGCCCAGCCCGTGGACCGCCCTGGTGAGGATCGTGCGGATCGTGTGGCTCGGGTTCAGCGACGTCTCGGGGTTCTGGAAGACCATCTGGACGCGGCGGCGGTCGCGCGCGTCACGCCGTCCCACGGTCGCGGCCAGCTCCCGCCCGTGCAGCGCGATCGTCCCCGTCCCCCCGGGGCCGAGCCCGGCGACGGCGCGGGCCAGCGTCGTCTTGCCGCTGCCCGACTCGCCGACCAGGCCGAGGACCTCGGCGCGGCCGATGGTCAGGTGGACCCCGTCGACGACGGTGGTCCGGCCGTACTTCCTGGTCAGGCCGCGTACCTCCAGCAGCGGCACCCCGCGCGGGGCATCCGCACCACCGGCCGGACCGGTCGGGTCGGCCGGGTCCAAGGGGGAACCGGCCGCGCCGGGCGGCTTCTCGAAGGGCGAACCGGGTGGCTTTCCGAAGGGCGAACCGGGTGGCTTTCCGAAAGGTGAACCGGGCTCTCCTTCGGAAGGCGAACCTGGCTGCTCTTCGAAAGGCGTACCGGCCCGGTTTTCGAAAGGCGTACCGGGCCGCTCCTCGAAAAACGAAACGGGGGCCGCGAGCAGCCGGTCGGTGTGGTGGCAGCGGGCCCGCCGCCCGCCGGGGGCGGTCTCCAGCACGGGCGGGGTCTCCCGGCAGAGGTCGTCGGCGAGGGCGCAGCGGGGCGCGAACGCGCACCCGCGGACCTCCTCCCCGGGAACCGGAGGTCGGCCGGGGACGGCCACGAGCTCCCGCGTGTGGCGGGAGACGCCCAGCCGGGGGACGCTCGCCAGCAGCGCCGAGGTGTAGGGGTGCCGCGCGCTCGCCATCACCTCCGCCGCGGGGCCCTCCTCGACCATGCGCCCCGCGTACAGGACACCGACGCGTTCGCACAGGCGCCCGACCAGCGCCAGGTCGTGGCTGATCAGCACCACGGCCGCGTCCGTCTCCGCGCGCAGCGCCCAGACGAGGTCGAGGATCTCGTGCCGCACCGTCGCGTCCAGGCCGGTCGTCGGCTCGTCGAGGACGAGCAGCCGGGGGCGGGTGGCCAGCGCGGCTGCGATCACGACGCGCTGCTGCTGTCCGCCGGAGAGCTGGTGCGGGTAGCGCCGCGCGATCGCGGCCGGGTCCGGCAGCCGTACCCCGGCCAGCAGCGAGACCGCCTCCCGCCGCGCCTCGGCCCGGCCGCGTCCCCGCAGCCTGAGGACCTCCGCGAGCTGCGCGCCGATCCGCATCGTCGGGTCGAGCGAGCTGCCCGCCTCCTGGTGGACGACCGCGAGCGAGGTGGTCCGCCAGCGCCGCAGGTCGGCGGGGGAGAGGTCCAGGACCTCGACGCCGTCCACGGTCACCCCGCCGCCGGTGATCGAACCCCCCGGCGGGAGGTGGCGGCCCAGCGCGCGGCTCAGCGTGGTCTTGCCGCACCCCGACTCGCCCACGATCCCGTACGTCTCGCCCGGGGCCACGTCGAAGGAGACGTTCGTCACCGCCGGGGTCTCGCCGCGCGCCGTACGGTAGGAGACCGACAGCCCCGCCACCCGCAGTCCCCGGCCGGTGCCCCCGGTCACGGGCTCTCGCGGGGCGGGGAGGCGAGCCTCGCCCGTCCCCGCCGCCCCGGCGCGTCCGGTCCGGGTCACGACGCCTCCCATCTGCCGCGCAGCGAGTCGGCGACGAGCGCGATCCCCACCACCAGCGAGGCGATGGCCAGCGCCGGGGCGAGTACGGTCCAGGGCGCGAGCTGGAGCCAGACGCGGTTGTCCGAGACCGACGCGCCCCAGTCGGGGGAGCCCGGCGGCTGGCCGAGTCCCAGGAACGACAGCGTCGCGGCGGCGAAGATCGCGTCGCCGAACCGGGAGGTCGCCTCCACCAGCACGGTCGTGCCGACGTTGGGGAAGATCTCCCGTCGCATCAGCGACCAGGGGCGTTCCCCGCGCAACCTGGCCGCCTCGACGTACGCCTTCTCCCGCTCGACCAGTGTCGCCGCGCGGACGCTGCGGGCCACGATGGGCACGAACGATCCCGCGACGACCAGCACCATGACGGTCACCGAACGGCCCGTCAGCGCCACGAACAGCACCGCGGCGATGATCGCGGGGAAGACCACGACCGCGTCGAGCAGCCGCATGACGATCTCGTCGACGAGGCCGCCGAACGTCCCCGCCACCAGGCCGACCGCGGTGCCCGCCACGACGGCGAGCGCGGTCGCGAGCGGCGCCACCTGCAGCACCGGGCGGGCTCCCGCGAGCATCCTGGAGAAGGTGTCGCGGCCGAACTGGTCGGTGCCCAGCCAGTGTTCGGGACCCGGGGGCAGGAAGCGGCTCAGGGGGTCGTGCCGTAGCGGGTCGTAGGGGACCAGCTGCGGCCAGAACACGGCGACGACCGCCCAGGCCAGCACGAGCGTGCCGCCCGCGACGAGGGCCACGCGGAAACCGCGCCCGGCCACCCGCCGCCGCACCCCGCCCGCGCCCGCGCCTGTGTTCGCTGTGACGGCGCTCATGTGGACCCCCTCCCGCGCCCGGCCCCCGACATCTCCCGGCGCTCACCGGCCGTACGCCCATCGGCCCGGCTTCCACCGGTCGTACGCTCACCGGCTCGGCGCTCACCGGCCGTACGCTCATCGACCCGGCTTCCACCGGCTGTGCGCGCATCGGCCCGGCTTCCACCAACCGTGTGCTCACCGGCCGGATCTCTCGTGCGTCCGGTCACGCGGCGGCCCCCCCGAGCCGGACCCGGGGGTCGAGCAGGCGGTAGGCCAGGTCGGCCACCAGGATGATCAGCATGTAGAGGACGCCGAGCACCATCGCGGTGGCCTGAAGGGTCGGCAGGTCCTTGTCGATCGCCGACTGCAGCAGCAGGGCGCCGATGCCCGGGTAGTTGAACAGCAGCTCGACGGCGACCAGCCCGCCGAGCAGGAACTGCAGCTGCACACCGAGCGCGCTGACGGCCGGGACCGTGGAGTTGCGCAGCACGTGCCGCCGTACCACCTGGGCCCGGCCGAGACCGCGCAGCTCCGCGGCCCTGACGTACGGGCTCTCCACGGCCGCCACCGTGCTGGCCCGCACGTGGCGGGCGACGTAGCCGGTGCACAGCAGGACGAGGGAGATCACCGGCAGCGCCAGGTGGCCGAGCCGGGCCGCGACCGTCGCGCCGTCCGGCGCCTGGGCCGAGGCGGGGAACCAGCGCAGCCGCACCGCGAAGACGACCAGCAGCACCACCCCCGTCACGAACTCCGGTATGGCGCCCAGGGCCAGCCCGGTGACGCTGATGACCCGGTCGGCGGCGCGGTCGTGGTTCACCCCCGCGACCAGCCCGAGCGTCACGGCGACCGGGACCAGCAGGGCGAACGCCAGCCCGCCCAGGACCAGCGAGTCGGCGAGCCGCCCGAGCACGAGTTCGCGGACCGGCACCCCGAGGGTGTAGGAGTCGCCCCACCCGCCGGTGAAGAACCCCGACAGCCAGTCGGTGTAGCGGTCGGCGAGTGGCCGGTCGAGCCCCAGCTGCCCGCGGAGCCGCGACACGGCCTCCTCGCCCGCCTCGCGGCCCAGGATCGTACGGGCCACGTCACCGGGGACCAGTTCGGTGGCGGCGAAGACCATCAGGGACACCGCGAGCAGGGTGAGCGGGATCGCCGCCAGCCGCCGGAGCAGGAATCTCCTCATACCGCGCTACAGCCGCGAGACCGAGCTGAAGTCGACATAGCTCGACGGATGGGCCGAAACGCCGGTGAAGCGTTCGCCGTCGTACGCCCGGACGGTGCCGCTCCAGACCGCGATGATCACCGGGACGTCCTCGTGCAGCGCCCTGGCGATGATCGCGGCCTGGGCCCTGCGCTCCTCGTCGGTCGTCGCCGAGTCGTAGGCGTCCGTGGCGGCGTCCAGCGCCGGGTTGGCGTACTTCGAGCCGTTCCACACCCCGCCGCTCTTGACCATCGGGATGATGAACTGGCTGGGCACCGCGCGCCCGGCCCAGCCCACCAGGTTGGCCGGGGTGAACAGCCAGGGGGTGTCCTTCTCCTGGTCGCCGCCGTAGAAGTCCCCGGAGGTGCGCTGGTCGAGCTCCACCTCGATGCCGACCTGCTTGAGCTGGTCCTGCACGGTGAGGGCGTAGTCCTTGCTCGGCGGATCGTACGTCAGCGCGAAGGAGAGCTTGCTCACGCCCGCCGCGGCGAGCAGCGACGCGACCTTCGCCGGGTCCTTGGCCCGCTGCGGCACGTCCGGCGGCGCGGCGGGGAACAGGGCGGCGAACAGGTGGTCGTTGCCCAGCGCGCCGATGCCGTCGTAGACGCCCGCGTTCACCCCCGGCCGGTCCAGGGCGTACGCGATCGCCTGGCGCACTTCCTTCTTGTCGAAGGGCGGCTGGTCCACACGCAGGGTGAAGGCGGTGAGGCCGGTGCCCTGGACCTGGTCGACGGTGATGCCGCCGATCCCCTTGAGCGGCCCGGCCAGCGCGGGACGGCTGAGGATCTGGGCGTCGATCTCGCCGCTCTGCAACGCCAGGAGGTCAGCCTGGTCGTCGGCGTAGAAGGTGATCCGCACACCGTCCAGGTACGGCTTCCCCGGCTCCCAGTACTTCGGGTTGCGGGTGAACACCGCGCCGCCCGAGGCGTCGTACGACTCCAGCAGGAACGGCCCGGTGCCGACCGGCCTGGCGGTGAAGTCGCCCGCGTAGTCCTCCTTGAGGATCACCGCGTTGTAGTTCCCGGCCGACACCAGGTACGGGAAGTCGGAGAAGGCCCGCTCCAGGGTGAAGACGACCGTCGAGTCCCCCCGGACGCCGATGCCGCCCCTGGCCAGGACCGAGTCGAACGCCGCCGCGGCGGCGGACTCGCTCTTCGGGTCGAGCAGCCGGTCGAAGGTGGCCTTGACCGCCTTCGCGTCCAGCGGCGTGCCGTCGGAGAAGGTGACGCCCTTCCTGAGGGAGAAGACCCAGCGCCTGCCGCCCTCCTCGGACTCCCACTTCTCGGCCAGGCGGGGTACGAGCTTGAAGTCCCGGTCCAGCCAGATCAGGTAGTCGGCCACCAGCTGGACGATCGCGATCGCGGAGCCGTCGTACATGGTGACGGGGTCGACCGCGGTCGGCGGCGGGGGAGATCCGGCGCGCAGGACGCCGCCGGTCTTCGGCGTGCCCTGCGGGGCGGCGGGGGTCGCCTGGGGACCGCCGCCCGCGCTCGCCGTGTCGCCCGCGCCGCCCGCGCAGGCGGCGAGCAACCCGGTCAGCGCGGCGCCCCCGGCCGCGCCGAGGAAGAGGCGGCGGGACAGGCCGGGGAGGCGGGACAGCACCTCGCTTCCGGGGCTCGCGAGGGAGGCGCCCGGGGGGCCGGGGTGGGGGGATTCCTGCATCGGAGGGTCTCCTCGCGGTCGCGGCTGGTGAGGATCCGCGCAGCTCGGCGACGTCCTGCGGCGGCTCGAATATATCCACACTATTCAGGTAGGAATAATGGGCTGTCAAGAGCGCGCGGTCGATCGGGGCCGGATGCCGTGGCCTTTCCCGCCCCTTCTCACCGCTCCAGGTCCTTGTGCTCCCTTACCGCAACGAAACGGCTTGACCAGAACGAAACAGCGTTACCGGAACGAAACAGCGCAGGGCGCCCTCCCCGTCACGGGGAGGGCGCCCTGCGCACCGGGAGACGGAGCCCGGGTCAGCGGCGGCGCCCGCGCGCCTTGAGGGTGGTCAGGGGCAGCTCGGGCGCGGGCAGCGGGGCGGCTCCGGTGCCCGGCACCGTGCCGAACGCCTCGCCCTCCATCCACTCCCGTCGGAATTCGGCGATCTCCTCGTGGCTGCGGCCGACGAAGTTCCACCACATCACGATCCGCTCCTCGAACGGCTCGCCGCCGAGGAGCAGCAGCCGCCCGCCCCCCTCGGCCTCCCCGGCGCCCAGGACCAGCTCCGAGCGCCCGCCGCCCAGGTAGAGCAGCGGGCCGGGGGAGAGGTCCGTCCCGCCGACCCGTACGGTGCCGGACAGGGCCAGCGCGGCGTACTCGAAGCCGGGACGGAGCGGGACCGAGGTCTCCGCACCGGCCTCCAGCGTCACCTCGGCCCCGACCAGCGGGGTGTGGACCGTCGCCGGGGAGGTGACGCCGCCCAGCTCGCCCATGATGACGGTCACCGTCACCCCCGGCGACGACAGCGTGGGCAGCACGGGGTGGTGCTCGAAGGCCGGGGCGGTCGCGCGGGCGGCGGCGGGCAGCGCCACCCACAGCTGGACCCCGTGCAGCACGGCCTCGGCGGGCGACTCCTCCGCGTGGGAGATGGCCCGCCCGGCGGTCATCAGGTTGAGCTGGCCGGGCCTGATCAGCTGCTCGCTGCCGACGCTGTCGCGGTGCAGGACCTCGCCCTCCACGAGCCAGCTGACGGTCTGCAGGCCGGTGTGCGGGTGCGGGGGGACGTGCATCGTCGCCCGCTCGGGGCCGTAGTGGTCGACGAAGCACCACGCGCCGACCATCCTGACGTCCCGGTTCGGCAGGGTCCTGGTAACCCTCATCGCCCGGGGTCCGCCCAGCACCACGTCCCGGCCGGTCAGCAGCTCGTTCACCGGCTCCGCCGCCACGTCCGCGAGGCCGCCGCACGCCGACTCCCGCGGATCCGTCTCCAGGTTGCTCATGCCGTGACTGTACGACTCGATCCCCGGGGCACGGGCAGGGGCCTTCCTCCGGGGACGGGATCGCACGCGTGGGCGGCGGCTCGTTCCGGTATCTTTCGTCCACCCCGCCGGACACCTGCCGCCCCGGCGGGACGGACACCTCGTGAAGTGAGAGGCCGAATGACCACCGAGACACCTCCGAGCGGATCCCGCAAGAGCCGCTGGAGCGCGCAGACGTGGTTCAACGTCGTGCTGCTCGCCATGACCCTCCTGCTCGGGGTGTCGGCGATCGTCGGCGCCACGGTCCTGCAGAACGCGGCGTCCGCCTCCAACAGGCTGATCGACCACATCTCGGTGGGCAGGATCCAGGCGGAGCGTCTGCAGGCGACCCTGCTGAACCAGGAGACCGGGGTGCGGGGCTTCGTCATCACCGGCAAGGAGGAGTTCCTGCAGCCGTACGTGAACGGGCTGCGCGACGAGCTGGCCGTGTCGGCGCAGATCGCGCGGCTGGTGCCGGGCGCGGAGCCGCTGCTGGCACTGCGGGACGTGGAGCGGCTGGCCGCCGACTGGCGGATTCGCCACGCGGAACCGATGATCGCGAGCGTCAGGGACGAGGGCCCGGAGAGCGTGAGCGCCGGGCAGTCCGAGGAGAGCAAGCGCTCCTTCGACGCCGTCAGGAAGGCGCTCGACACCCAGAACGCCGCCTGGAACCACGCGAGGGAGCTGGCCCGCGCCGACCTGGGGGCCGCCCGTACGGTCAGGGACGCCACCTTCTTCGGCATCCTCGCCGCCTTCCTGATCACCATCGTCACGGTGGCGGTGCTGCTGAGGATCGCGGTGTTCGGCCCGCTCGCCCGGCTGCGCGAGGCCTCCCGCCGGGTCACCAGGGGAGACTTCGCGCACCACGTCGACACCGGCGGCCCCGCCGACCTCGCGGAGCTGGCCGACGACATGGAGGCGATGCGCGTGCGCATCGTCTCCGAGCTGGAGGAGGCCCGGGGCTCCCGGCTGCGGGTCGCCGCCCAGGCCGAGGAGCTGAAGCGCTCCAACGCGGAGCTGGAGCAGTTCGCCTACGTGGCCTCGCACGACCTTCAGGAGCCGCTGCGGAAGATCGCCTCCTTCTGCCAGATGCTCCAGCAGCGGTACGCCTCCCAGCTCGACGAGAGGGCCAACACCTACATCGACTTCGCCGTGGACGGCGCCAAGCGCATGCAGGTGCTCATCAACGAGCTGCTGACCTTCTCCCGGGTGGGCCGGGTCAGTGGCGAACCCGTCGAGATGGACCTGAACGACGTGGTCCGCAGGGCCCTGGCCAACCTCTCCGCGGCGCTGGAGGAGTCAGGGGCCGAGATCGAGGTCGGCGACCTGCCCGCCGTCGTCGGGGACCGGACCCAGTTCGTGATGCTCTGGCAGAACCTGATCGGCAACTCCCTGAAGTTCCGCGACCCCGGCCGCGCGCCCCGGGTCGTGATCGAGGCCGAGCGGCTCGACGGGGAGGTGCGGATGACCGTGACCGACAACGGCATCGGCATCCCCCCGAACTTCGCCGACAAGATCTTCATCATCTTCCAGCGGCTGCACCAGCGGGACGCCTACGAGGGGACCGGGATCGGCCTCGCGCTCTGCAGGAAGATCGTGGAGCAGCACGGCGGCACGATCCGGCTGGACACCGAGCACACCGGGGGCGCCCGCTTCGTCATCACGCTGCCCGCCGAGGCCGTCGCGCCGGAGCGGGAGGAGGAGACCGGGCAGGAGGGCCCCCCGGAGATCACGGTTGGGACCGGGCCGTGACACGCGGACGGTATGTGCGGGATCCGAATGCCGTTACCGTTTACCGGATGGAGGAGATCGACCGCCGTATCGTCACATTGCTGGCCAGGGATGGCCGGATGAGCTTCACCGATCTCGCCAGGGAGACCGGGCTTTCGGTGTCGGCGGTGCACCAGCGGGTGCGCCGGCTGGAGAAGCGCGGGGTGCTGCGCGGGTACGCCGCGCTGGTCGACTACGACGCCATCGGGCTCTCGCTCACCGCGTTCGTCTCCATCAAGCCGATCGACCCGGCCGCCGCCGACGACGCCCCGGAGCGGCTGGCCCACCTGAGTGCCGTCGAGGCCTGCCACAGCGTGGCCGGGGACGAGAGCTACATCCTCAAGGTCCGGGTGGCCTCGCCGATCGCCCTTGAGGAGCTGCTGAACCAGATCCGCACCGCCGCCAACGTCTCCACCCGCACGACGGTCGTGCTCAGCACGCCGTACGAGCACCGCACCCCGGAGCCGGTGGGCCAGGACAACGGGAAGCCCGAGGAACGCGCCTGACTTGCCCGGCGGGCTCGTCGGCGTCTCTCCGGGCGGCGGTGACCGGCCCGCGCTCCGCTTCCCGGAGGGTTACTCCTGACTTGCCGGGAATGAGGTGATTGATCCAAGCTGGACGGGTGCCTCCCAGAAAGATCATCATCGACTGCGACCCGGGGATCGACGACGCGCTGGCGCTCGTCCTCGCCCACGGGAGCCCCGAGCTGGAGATCCTCGGGATCACCACGGTCGGCGGCAACGTCGAGCTGGCCAGGACCACCGACAACGCGCTGCGGCTCCGCGAGTTCCTGGGGTTTCGCGGCGTGCCGGTCGTCGCGGGCAGCGCGGGCGCCCTCCTGCGCCCCCGGGTGGACGCGGCCGGGGTACACGGGGGCTCGGGCCTCGGGGACGCGCTGCTGCCCCCGGCGTCGCTCCCGCCCGCCGCCGGGCACGCCGCCGACTTCATCATCGAGACACTCCGCGCCAACCCGGGCGAGGTGACCCTGGTCGCCATCGGCCCGCTGACCAACGTGGCGCTCGCCGTGCTCAGGGAGCCCGCGATCACCGGCTGGGCCAGGGGGCTCACGATCCTCGGCGGGTCCTACACGCGGGGCAACTTCTCTCCCGCGGCCGAGTTCAACATCGCCGCCGACCCCGAGGCCGCCGCGGTCGTCTTCGGCGCGGGCTGGACGGTGACCATGATCGGTCTCGACGTGAGCCGCGCCGCCGTGACCACGGAGGCGGTGGCGGGGCGCATGGCGGCCATGGGCAGGCTCGGCGCCGACCTGCTCCTGCCGTGCGTGCGCTTCTACGGCATGATCACCGCCGAGGACGGGCCCGCGATCCACGACGCCTGCGCGATCGCCCACCTGATCGACCCCTCCCTGATCACCCTCGAACCCGCCGTCGTGGACGTCGAGACGGCGGGCCGCTTCACCGCCGGGATGACCGTGACCGACTTCGCCCTCCGGGGCCGCGCCCCCAACGCCCTCGTCGGCACCTCCCTCGACGCGGGCCGCTTCTGGGACCTCCTGCTCACCGTCTACGCCGAGGTCGCGGAGTCGATCGAGCCCTGAGCCTCCTAGGGGATGATCCTGCGGCGGCGCAGGTCGCCGAGGATGTCCAGGAACATCGTCTCGGTGTCGACGTACTCGTGGAAGCCGAGGCGCCGGGCCTTGGAGCCGTCGGCGAAGAAGTCGTAGTCCCAGGAGAACACGGCGTCGCCGAAGGCCCAGGAGGACACGTCCTGGTACGGGTGCGGCTCCAGCCCGTACCTCTCGACCATGGAGTTCCAGAGCGGCTCCTTGTCGGCCATGACGACGTCGAGCGACATCGGCAAGGGAGGGGCCACCTCCAGGCCGAAGAACCCGGCGATCCTCGGCCACATGTCGTTCCAGCGGAACAGGTCGCCGTTGTTGACGTTGAACGCCTGGTTGGCGCAGCGCTCGTCGGTCGCCGCCCAGACGGTCGCCCTGGCCAGCAGCCCCGCGTCGGTCATCTCCAGCAGCGTGTCGTAGGCGCCCGGCCTGCCGGGGAAGCGCAGCGGCAGGCCCAGTTCCTTCGAGATCGCGCCGTACACCGCGATCACCATGGCCAGGTTCATCGGGTTGCCGAGGGCGAAGCCGCACACCACGGACGGGCGGATCGCCGTCCACGTCCACCCCGAGCCCCGCTGGCGCTCCTCCAGGAAGTCCTGCTGGGCGACGTTGAACTCCGGCGGCATGTGGTGCGGGTCGCTCTCGCGGGCCGGGGTCTTGAAGGGGCCCAGATGCGCGCCGTAGACCTTGTACCCCTGCATGAGGCTGACGTGCCGCAGGCCGGGCGCCACCGGCTCGACCGCGTCGACGACGTTGACGAGCATGGCGAGGTTGGGCGGGACGAGCCCGGCCCAGGTCGGCCGGTCCTGGTAGGCGGCGTAGAAGATGTGGGTCACGCCGGTGAGCTCGCCGAGTCTCTTGAGGCAGTCGTCCCGGTCGAGCAGGTCGGCCCGTACGTGGCGGACCCGCCCCGCGCTCTCCCCGCCGCGGCGCGACAGGCCGATCACGTCCCAGTCGCCGAGCGCCGCGAGGTGGTCGACCAGGTTGCGGCCGATCACCCCCTGGGCGCCGACGACGAGGGCGACCTTGGGCTGGGTGCTCATCGTTGTTCTCCCGATCGGTACGGACGGGCCGGTGCGCGGTCGCGCTCCCGGGCGATCCGATTCTGCGCGGGCCCCCTCCCATGAGTCCAAGGCTTGTTCCTTGTCGCGGCCATGAGCGTTGTTTATGACGGGCGCTCGCGGCTTCGTATAACCCAAAATCATGATCTATGCGGTTCTGATAATTTTTGTGCATGCTGAGCCTGCGACAGCTCGAATACCTGGTGACCGTCGTCGACCAGGGCTCCTTCACCCGGGCCGCCGAGACCCTCCACGTCACGCAACCGGCCCTGTCGCACCAGATCCGGGCGCTGGAGCGGTCGGTCGGCGCCACCCTGCTCGAACGGCTGCCCAGGGCCGTCCACCTCACGGCGGCCGGGCGCGCGATGCTGCCCCACGCGCGGGCCGCCCTGGCCGACGCGGCCCGCGCCCTGTCGGCCGTACGCCGGACGACCGGGCTGGCCGGGGGAGAGCTGCGGCTGGCCACGGTCTACTCGGTCAGCCTGGGCGTGCTGCCCGCCGCGCTGCGCGCCTGGAGCGCCCGCCACCCCGGGGTCGACGTCAGGCTCTTCGAGCACCGCCACGCCGACGAGCTGGCGGAGGCGATGGCGAGCGGGCAGGCCGACCTCGCGGTCGGCCCCCGGCCCGCGTCCTGGACGGGGCCGGTGCGTACGCTCGGGGTCGAGGAGTTCGTCGTGGCCGTCTCCTCCGGCGACCCCCTCGCGTCCGGCGGGGCGTCCTCGGTGGACCTGGCCGACCTGCGCGACCGCCGCTGGGTCCACTACGTCCCCGGCAACGGCCTGGCCGACATCCTGGACCGCGCCTGCGCGGAGGCCGGGTTCCAGCCCAGGATCGCGGTACGCACCGAGCAGACGGCGTCGGCCCCGACCCTCGCGGCCGCCGGTCTCGGGCCCGCGCTCATCCCCGCCAACATCGTGCCCGGCGGGTACGAGGGTCGCGTCCTCCGGCCGAGGCCCGCCGTGACCCGGGTCCTCACCGCTTACGCGCGCACCGGCTTCGACGCCCTCGGCGGGGCCTTCCTCGCCCTGCTCGCCGAGAGCGCGGCGGCCACGCTCCTGCCCCCGCCGGACACCCCCGGCTCCCCGGGCTCCCCAGGCGTCGGGGCCCGTCACGCGCCGCGGCCCGCGCCGTGAGACGCGGGCCGTGTGCGGTGTGATGTCACCCCGTCATGCCATGGGCGGAGCCAGGATCATGTCAGGGCGTGGAAGTGGGCCCGCAGCCGGGCCCTGGCCTCCTCGGTGGCGCCGAGGGCGTCCAGGCCCAGGAGGGCGGCGCCCATGATGGGCGCGACGTCGGCGACGATCAGCTTGGCCTGCGGGGCGCTCTCGGCGAAGCCCCGCTCCAGCAGCTCGCCCATCAGCGGGTCGCGGGCGGTGAGCACACCCCCGCCCAGGACCACCTCCATCGGGACGGAGAGCAGGTCCAGGCGGCGCATCGCGACCACCGCGAGCACGACGACCTCCTCGGCCATCCGCGCCACCAGCGAGCGGGCCACCCCGTCCCCCCCGGACGCGACCGCCATCAGCACCGGGACCAGCTCGTTCAGCCTGCCGTAGGGCAGCTCGCCGAAGTGGATGGCCAGGGACACCTCCTCGACGGTGCGGGTGCCGAAGTGCTCGCGGACCGCGGGGTCCAGCGCGCTGGCCGGGCCCCGGCCGTCCTCGGCGCGCACGGCGTGCCAGAGCGTCTCCTCGCCGAGGCCGAGGCCGCCGCCCCAGTCGCCGGTGAGCCGTCCCAGCGCGGGGTATCTCGCCACCTCCCCCGAGGGGGAGACCGCCACCGCGTTGATGCCCGCGCCGCAGACCACGGCCACCCCGGCGGGCCCGGAGGCCCCGGCGCGCAGCAATGCGAAGGTGTCGTTGCCGACGGTCGCCTCCCCGCCGTACCCCCGGGAGAGGATCTCCGCGCGGAGCGCCTCCTCCTCGGCGGGCAGGTCCGCGCCCGCGACGTAGGCGGCCACGTGGTCGGCGTACGGCGTGGCCGCGCCGGGGCCGAACGCGGAGCGCGCGATGTCGCCGATCGTGTCGATCGCGACGCCCACCCCCGTGGTCTGCGGCTGGAAGGCGCCGCCGCGCCCGGTGGCGAGGACCGAGCCGTCCTCGGCGACGAGCGCGATGTCGGTCTTGCTGTTGCCGCCGTCGACGGCCAGGACCGTTCTCACGCGGTCGCCCAGGACAGGTGCGCGCGGTTGGCCTCGATCAGGCGCCTGGCCAGGTCTCCGGCCAGCGAGGCCTGGCCGATCAGCGGGTGGGCCAGTAACGCGTCGGTGACGCGATCCTCGCCGCCGTGCAGCGCGGCCTCGATCGCCAGCGTCTCGTACGCCGTGACGTGGGCGATGAGCCCGGCGAAGAGGGGCTCCACCGGGTCGACGGGCAGCGCGGCCGCGCCCGCCGAGGTGATCGTGGCCGGGACCTCGATGACCGCCTCGTCGGGCAGGAACGGCAGCGTGCCGTCGTTGCGCAGGTTGACGATCTGGGTGTCGCCGCGGTCACCGGCCAGCGAGGCGATCAGCGCCACCGCCGCCTCGGAGTAGAAGGCGCCGCCGCGCTTGCCCAGCAGCTCCGGCTTGGTGTCCACCGAGGGGTCGGCGTACAGGTCGAGCAGGGTCTTCTCCATCGCCGCGACCTCGGCCGCGCGCGACGGCTTGGTCCGCTGCTCCCGCACCATCAGGTCGTGCTCGTAGAAGTAGCGCAGGTAGTAGGAGGGCACCACGCCCAGGCGGCGGATGAGCGCGGCGGGCAGGCCGACGTCCTGGCCGATCTCCTCGGCGTGGCTCTCCAGCAGCTTCGGCAGCACGTCCACCCCGTCCAGGTGGACGGCCCGCTCCCAGGTGAGGTGGTTCAGGCCGACGTGGCCCAGCGAGATCCGCTCGGGGGCGACGCCCAGGTTCGCGGCGAAGCGGCGCTGGAAGCCGATGGCCACGTTGCACAGGCCGATGGCCCGGTGCCCGGCCTCCAGCAGCGCCCTGGTGACGATGCCGACCGGGTTGGTGAAGTCGACGATCCAGGCGTCCGGTGCGTGCCTCCTGACCTTCTCGGCGATGTCCAGCACCACCGGCACCGTGCGCAGCGCCTTGGCCAGCCCGCCCGCGCCGGTCGTCTCCTGGCCGACGCAGCCGCACTCCAGCGGCAGCGTCTCGTCCACGTCGCGCGCGGCCTGGCCGCCGACGCGCAGCTGCAGCAGGACCGCGTGCGCCCCGGCGACGCCCTCCTCGACCGAGGTGGTCGCGACGACCCTGGCCGGGTGCCCGGCCCGCGCCAGCATCCGGCGCGCCATGCCGGATATCAGCTCCAGCCGGTGGGTGTCCGGGTCGACCAGCGCTATCTCGGTCAGCGGCAGCTCGTCGCGCAGCCGCGCGAACCCGTCGATCAGCTCCGGCGTGTACGTCGAGCCGCCCCCGACAACGGCGAGTTTCACCCTTTTACTCCTGTCAGCGTGACGCCCTCGATGAAAACCTTCTGGGCGAAGAAGAACACGATGATGACCGGGGCCATGACGAGCAGGGTCGCCGCCATGGTGAGGTTCCACTGCACGCTGTGCAGTGCCCGGAAGGACGCCAGCCCGAGGGAGAGCGTCCAGCTTGCCTCGTTTGTATGGGCGTAGAGCAGCGGACCATAGTAATCGTTCCAGCAGTAGAAGAACTGGAACAGACCCACCGCCGCTATCGCCGGACGCGCCATGGGCAGGATCACCTTGACGAGCGTCCGGAAGTCCGAGCAGCCGTCCACCCGGGCGGCCTCGGTGTACTCCCTGGGAATGGTGACCAGGAACTGCCGCAGCAGGAAGATGGAGAAGGCGTCGCCGAACAGCATCGGCAGGATCAGCGGCCACAGCGTGCCGGTGAGGTCCAGGCGCGCCCAGATGAGATAGACGGGCACCGCGACGACCTGCGGCGGCAGCATCATCATCGTGATGACCGCGAGGAAGGCCAGCTTGCGCCCCCGGAAGCGGAAACGCGCCATCGCGTACGCCACCGGGATCGACGACAGCAGCATGAACGCGGTGCCGAGCCCGGCGTACAGGAACGTGTTGCCCAGCCAGGACAGCAGCTGTGACTTGGCGAACACGTCGGCGAAGTTGGACCAGTTCCAGTCGCGGGGCCACAGGTCGCCGGTGAGCGCCTGGTCGTTGCTCATGACGGCCGTCAGCGCCACGAACACCAGCGGGCCGACGAACATCAGCGACAGCGCCACGGCGAGGGCGTGGGTGGCGATCCAGTACAGGATCACCCGGACGCGCGGGCCGCGCGCGGCGGAGCGCGGCCCGCGGGAGGCGATCCCGGTGGGGCGGGTGGCCGGGCCGGTCAGGGTGGTCACCGGTCTCCTCCTTCGTCGAACGCGCGGAACCGGCGGAGCAGGATGAGGGTGAAGATCGTGGAGAACGCGAACAGCAGCAGGGCCAGCACACAGGCGTACCCCATGCTGAAGTCGCGGAAGCCCACGTGGAACAGCCACTGGGCCAGCGTCAGCGTCGACAACTCGGGGTAGCCGGGCACGAAGGCACTGCCGGGGGAGTCGGTGACCCCCGCCGCGACCCGGGAGGCGATCATCGCCTGGGTGAAGTACTGCAGGGCGTAGATGACACCGGTGACCGTCGAGAACATCAGCACCGGCGAGATCGTCGGCAGCGTGACGCTCCTGAACTGCCGCCACGCGCCCGCCCCGTCGATGGCCGCCGCCTCGTACAGGTGCTTGGGCACGTCCAGCAGGGCCGCGAGGAAGATCATCATGGTGTTGCCGATGCCCCACATGGCCAGCATGGTCAGGCCGGGCTTGGACCAGTCCTTGTCGCCGAACCAGTCGGGCGCGACGATCCCGAAGAACTCCAGGAACTGGTTGAGCGGCCCCGAGGGGTTCAGCAGGAACACGAAGGAGACCGTGCCGGCCACCAGCGGGATCAGCGACGGCAGATAGAACACCGTGCGGAAGAAGCCGACGCCCGCCTTGAGCCGGGTGAGCAGCCACGCCACGCCCAGCCCGAACAGCACCTGGGCGGGGACCATGAGGACCACCAGCCACAGTGTGTTCTTGATGGAGACCCAGGCCCGGTCGTCCACCAGGAAGTAGCGGTAGTTGTCCAGGCCGACGAACTCCAGCGTGAACAGGTCGTAGCGGTAGAAGGAGAAGTAGACCGTCGCCACGAGGGGGTAGGCGAAGAACACCGCGAACCCCACCAGCCAGGGCGACATCCAAAGGAGGGCCTTGAGGCCCTCGCCGCGCCGCCTGCGAGGCGGCGCGGCGTGGACGATGCTCATCGAGGATCAGCCCCCGGAGAGCTTCATCTTGTCGTCGAGGCGCTTGTCGACCGCGGCGAGCCCGGCGTCGAGATCGGTGGCCGAGCCGTTCTCCCACTTGACCAGGAACTCCTGAAGGGAGTCCTGGTTGAAGGTGCTGTTGACGTTGGCCGGGACCGTGCTCGTCTTCGGGTGGGCGAAGATGTCGAGGAAGGTCTGGAAGTTCGCGTCCTTGACCAGGTCGGGCGACTCCAGCGACGCCTTGGTGGTCGGCACGTTGCGCAGCGCGTTGGAGAGCGTGACCAGCGCGGAGGTGTCGGTGGTCAGATACTTGACCAGTTCCCAGGCGGCCTGCGGGTTCTTGGCGCCCTTGGGCACCCCGATCACCGTGCCCGCGGTGAAGCCGCTGCCGTACAGGTCGGGCTTGGCGTCGGCGACCGGGAGCGGCGCGGTGCCGTAGTCGATGTCCTTCGCCTCGTTGGCGAGCATGGCGTTGCGCCACTCGCCGTCCAGGACCATGGCGATCTTGCCCTTGTAGAAGGGATGGTCGGCCGACCACTCCTGGCCCAGGCTCTTACGGAACTTCTCCAGCTTGTCGTACCCGTACCAGTCGACGAGCTCCTTCTGCCAGCGCAGCAGCTCCTTCCACGCCGGGTCGGAGCCGACCGCCGAGGTGCCGTCCGGCTTGTACCAGGTCGCGCCGACCATCGGGGCCATGTGCGAGGCGGAGTTCTCGTAGTACTGGAAGCTCGGGACGAACCCGGCGACCTTGATGGTCCCGTCGGCGTCGCGGACGGTGAGCTTCTTGGTCAGCTCGGTCAGCTCCGAGAGCGTCTTGGGCGGCTCGGAGCCCTTCATCAGGGCCTTGTTGTAGTAGAGCCCGTACGCGTCGGCGAGCAGCGGCATCACGCACCGCTTGCCGTCGTACTCGGTGTACGAGCGCGAGACCTCGGGCAGCACGGACAGGTCGATGCCGTCCTGCTTGATCACCTCGGTGAGGTCCTGGAACGTTCCGCTGCGGCACCACTGGGCCACGTTGTCGGTGGTGAACGAGGAGGCGACGTCCGGTGCCTTCCCGCCGCGCACCGCCTGGGTGATCTGGTCGTCCTGCACGCCCTTGACCAGCTTGACGGTGATCTGGGGGAACTTCGTGCGGAAGCCCGCGATGGCGTCCTCGAACGCCTTGACCTCGGCGGGCGCGGAGAACCCGTGCCACAGTTCGATGGTGGAGGCCGGTAGTGTGGCGGAGGCGGAGCCCGAGGGCTTGGGCTGCGCGCCCAGCGCGGGCGCGCTCTCCGTGCCCGCGGTGCAGGCGGTCAGGGCGGTGGCCGTCAGGGCGGCCAGGGCGAAGGTGAGAAAGCGTCGGTGCACGACGGCTGCCTCCTGGGAGCGGTGGATCTGGCGGGATTCCGGGCGGGGTCCGAACGGTTCGTGTGCGGTTGGGGTCAGGAGGGGACGGTGGAGCTGAAGACCTCGTCCCTGGCGGTGGTGAGGGCGAGGTCGAGCGCCCCGGCGAGGACGGGGTTTCCCTCGACGGTTGACAGCAGCAGCGGGGGCCTGGGGATGGTGAGCGCGTGCAGCTCGTGCTCGACGAGCTCGCGCAGGGTGTCGCCGCCGGCGAGGAGGGTCCCGCCGGTCAGCACGATGATCTCGGGGTCGACGACGGAGGTGATCGCGGCCAGCCCGACGGCCACCCGGGAGGCGATGTCGCGCAGCCCGGCGCGGGCGTCGTCGGCGCGCCTGCCGGTGGACGCGGAGGCCTGCACCGCGTTCAGCACCGCCTGCGCGGGCGCGGTGCCGCGCACACCGTACGACCTGAGGATCTTGAGCACCGCCGGGCCGCCGGTGAGGGCCTGGTAGCCGTGGTTGGCGTAGCGGCCGGTGTCCCTGGCGGTCGGCGCGCCCGGGGTGGGCATGTAGCCGACCTCCCCGGCGCCGCCGGTCGCGCCCCGGTGCAGCCGGCCGCCGAGGACCAGCGCGGCGCCGAGGCCCTCGTCGGCCCAGAGCAGCACGAAGTCACGGTGGCCGCGGCCCACGCCGTGCGCCTGCTCGGCCTGGGCGACGAGGTTGACGTTGTTCTCTATGTCGACCGGCACGCCCAGGCCGTCGCCGAGGGTGCGGACCAGGTCCGGGATGTGCCAGCCGGGCATGTCCTTGCTGGTGGCGTACGCCATCTTCCCGGTGCCCGGGTCGATCGTGCCCTGCACGCCGATGACCACGCGCCGCAGCGCGGCGGGGGCGCCCGCGCCCTCCAGCGCGGCCCTGACCCGCTCCAGCGCGTCGCCGCCGGAGCGGCCGGGGCTGGGCAGGTGATACTCGCCGGCCACGGCGCCGGTGATGTCGGCGACCCTGACGTCGATGCCCGCGCGCGTGACGTCCAGCGCGGCGACGTGCGCGGCGGCGGGGTTGAGCCGGTAGACCTCCGCGGTACGGCCGGGCAGCCCCTCGCGGATGCCGTCGAGCACGACCAGGCCCGCCTCCTGGAGGCGGATGAGGAGCTGCGAGGCGGTGGGCTTGGACAGGCCGGTGAGGGCGCCGATCTCCGGGCGGGTCAGCGGTCCGCGCTCCAGCAGCGCCTGCAGGGCGGCGCGATCGTTGATCGCGCGCAGCAGGCTGGGGGTGCCGGGCGTCGGCTGGGCCACTGGTCCTCCGTGTGCGTCTTACATTCACCGATGAAGCAGAGTTAGGAAACTTTCCTAACTCCGAGTGAATGTAAGGAACCCGGCGGATTCTCGTCAAGCAGGCAGGGAACGCCGCAATCAAGCTGTGATGACGGAGGGGCGGGTAAACTTCTCGACGGACCTGCTAGGGTGATGGTTTGTCATAACAACCAGCGCAATGGCCCGGAGTATCCCATTACTAGCAACGATAATGGAGCGACGGCAACCCGTCAAATCGAGCTGGCCAGGGAGCAGGAGTACGTTTCCTGCCTTTATGCCCGGCTCGATCTGCTGCGCGAGCGCACCCAGCGACAGCTGGACGGCGTCCTCGCGCAGGGCGGAAGTGGCGGCACGCATCAGAACCGCTCCGAGCGCGACACCTTCGCGGGGATGTACGCCGAACGCCTGGGCCGCCTGTGGGCGGTCGAGAACGGCCTGTGCTTCGGCCGGCTCGACAACGCCGACGACACCTCGCTCTACATAGGCCGCATCGGCATGGCCGACGACGACCAGCGCCGGATGCTGATCGACTGGCGGGCGCCGGTGGCGCAGCCCTTCTACGGCGCCACCCCCGCGGCCTCGATGGGCGTCACCCGGCGTCGGCACCTGCAGACCAGGGGCCGTACGGTGATCGGGGTCGACGACGACCTCCTGGACCTCGACAGCCTCACCGAGGAGGACGTGGCCACCCTCAACGGCGAGGCCGCGCTGCTCG
The DNA here is from genome assembly GCF_055690525.1 of Streptosporangium sp. H13245. Lineage (NCBI taxonomy): Bacteria > Bacillati > Actinomycetota > Actinomycetes > Streptosporangiales > Streptosporangiaceae > Streptosporangium > Streptosporangium sp. H13245. Next base: position 69,119 of record NZ_JBSZKT010000029.1, read on the forward strand.
CCTCCCTGGGGGCCAAGCGCACCGGCCGGATGCGCGACATCGTGGCCACCATCCAGTCGGAGCAGGACCGCATCATCCGCTCCGACCTCAACGGCGTGCTGGTCGTGCAGGGCGGTCCCGGCACCGGCAAGACCGTGGTCGCGCTGCACCGCGCCGCCTACCTCCTCTACACCCACCGGGAGAAACTGGCCCGCAGGGGCGTGCTCATCCTCGGGCCGAACCTGACCTTCCTGCGCTACATCGAGCAGGTGCTGCCCTCCCTGGGCGAGACCGACGTGCTGCTGTCGACCGTCTCCGAGCTGTACCCGGGGGTCGTCCCCGGGCGCAGGGAGCGGCCGGAGGTGGCCGCGGTCAAGGGCGACGCCCGGATGGCCCAGGTCGTCGCGCGGGCCGTACGCGAGCGGCAGCGGGTGCCGCGCAAACCGATCGAGATCAAGCTCGACCGCTACACCCTCAGGCTGGAGGGCAACGTCCTGGAGGCCGCCCGCAGCCGGGCGGCCCGCTCCAAGAGGGCGCACAACGAGGCCCGCGCGGTCTTCGTCCGACACCTGCTCAACGCGCTCGCCCGGCAGGCCGCCAGGCAGCTCGGCAAGGGGATGATCGACGACGACGAGCTGGCCGACATCCGCGAGGACCTCCGTACCGAGCGGCCCGTCAAGGCGGCCCTGAACCGGCTGTGGCCCTACGTCACCCCGCAGCAGCTCCTGATCGCGCTGTTCACCTCCCGCGAGCGTCTCGACCACGCCGCCGCCGAGTTCGGCGGGGCCGAACGCGAGCTGATGCTGCGCGAGCCGCCCCGCGCGGGGGAGAACTGGTGGGCCGAGTCCGACGTGCCGCTGCTGGACGAGGCCGCCGAGCTGCTCGGCGACATCGACCCCGCGGTGTTGCGGGCCGGGGCGTGGATGGCCGAGGAGGAGCAGGCGGCGCAGCGCGCCGCCGCGCTCGACGAGCGGCAGCACCAGCTCGCCTACGCCAAGGAGGTCCTGGAGCTGACCGGCCTGTCCGACATCATGGACGCCGAGAGGTTCGCCGCCCGCCACCTCGGCGACGACGTCTTCCTGACCACCGCCGAGCGCGCGGCGGCCGACCGCACCTGGGCCTTCGGCCACGTCATCGTCGACGAGGCGCAGGAGCTGTCGCCGATGGACTGGCGGATGCTGATGCGCCGCTGCCCGACGCGGTCGATGACGATCGTCGGCGACCTGGCCCAGACCGGTTCGTCGGCCGGGGCGCGCTCCTGGGGCCGGGTCCTCGACCCGTACGTGGCGGGGCGCTGGCGCGAGGAGACCCTCAGCGTCAACTACCGCACCCCCGTCGAGCTGATGGCCGTGGCCGCCGACGTGCTCGCCCTGGTCGACCCGTCGCTGACCGCCCCGACCTCGGTCAGGGAGACGGGGACGCACCCGTGGGCGGCCTCCCCGACGGCCTCCCTCGGCGAGGTCGTCAAGGCCGAGGTCGTCGAGGGCGGGCGGCTCGTCGTGATCGTCCCCGAGTCGCGCGCCGCGGAGTTCGGGGAGATCGTGGTCCGTTCCGTCGACGGCGCGGTGGCCGGGCCGGGGGCGGCGGCCCTGGACTCGCAGGTGGCGGTGCTGACCGTCGCCGAGGCCAAGGGGCTGGAGTTCGACGCGGTCGTCGTGGCCGAACCGGAGCTGATCCTGGGCGAGTCCCCGCGCGGGGCGAGCGACCTTTACGTGGCCTTGACCCGCGCCACCCAGCGGCTTGGCGTCGTGCACGACGGCCCGCTTCCCGACGCCCTCGCTCGACTTGAGAGACATCGGATCACATGAGACCATTGACGGCTCTCGTCGATCATGTCCCAGCTGCGAAAACTTGGTGTTTCCGCTGTTAGTGACACGGTTGACATCTGCGCTGGGCTCGGTAGTTTGCTGCCCAGTCCAGCACGGGACTGGCCGGTCGGCCGCCTTTCGACATCGCCGTCTCCTGCGCCCGTGACGGGGGAACACCCCGTCCGTACAGCCAGGCGCAGGACCGGCAGTCCGTCGAGGCGGGGCACTCCTTCCGGGCGGGGGGTTGGACCCAGGAGGGGTCCGGGCACCCAGTAGACAACGGCAATCCGCGCTCGCCGCCGACGGGACGGAACCGGTCCGAAGGGTCGTCCGGGCCCTCTTCCCGCTCCCGTGCGAGCGCCGCAAGCGTCGGGGCGGCCCGGGTGTCCACGGACATCCGGGCCGCCCCGTTGCCGCGTACGGGCCCACGAGCAGTGGTTTTTGTCGGGTTTGAAGTGCTTTGTTGTTGTTTCTGGTTAATGTGTGGTGGGACTTTTGGGGGCGTGCCCGCTGGGCGGTAGCGTTCCGGCTAGGAAGACCGGCCGGTGAGGACCGGCCGAGCAGATCGGCTGGGCAGCGGCCGAACACCGGCTGGGAAGACCAGGCGCCACCCGCCCGCACGACATCGCAAGGAGCCCCGCCCGTGGTGCAGGACAAGACGGCCGCCCCGGTACCGGAGAGGTCCGCGACGGGCGACCCCGCGAACGGCCCGGTCCGCGTCCCCGGTTCGACTCCCGGTTCGACGCCCGGCTCCGTCCCAGGCCCGGCCCCCGATTCGCCCCCCGGTTCCGTCAAGGGCTCGGCGGCCGGTTCCGTGGACGATGCGGCGGCCGTGCCGGTGGCGGGTCCCGCGGACGGCCCGGCGGTCCCGCCCTCAGGCTCGCCCTCCGGCTCGCGCCTGGCCTCGCCCCCCGGCTCGCGTCTGGCGCTGCTCGCCCGCGTCGCGGGCGCGGTGGCCGGAGGACTGCTGATCTTCCTCGCCTTCCCGCCCCTCGGGCTCTGGTTCCTCGCGCCGTTCGGCATGGCCCTGGCGATCCTGGCGGTACGCGGCACCCGGCCGCGCCGGGGCACGTGGCTCGGTCTCCTCGTGGGGTTCGCCCTGCTGCTGCCCGCCCTGTACTGGGTGAGCCCGATCGGCGCCGACGCCTGGCTGGGCCTGGTCGCCATGGAGAGCGTCTTCTACGCCGCCTGGGGGACAGGTGTCGCCCTGGTGACCCGGCTGCGCCTGTGGCCGCTGTGGGGCGCCGCGCTCTGGGTGGCGGCCGAGTGGGCGCGGGGACGGTTCCCGTTCGGCGGATTCCCCTGGGCGCGGGTGGCCTTCAGCCAGGGTGAGTCGATCTTCACCCCGTACGCGGCGCTCGGCGGGGCGCCGCTGGTGAGCTTCGCGGTGGCCCTGTGCGGCGGCCTGCTCGCCCTGGCGGCGCTGCGCCTCCTCCCGATCCTGTCCCCGGTCCCGCCCGCGTCCTCCGGCTCCCGGCCCGCTCCGCGCCCGCGCTGGGGGCGGGCGCTGGCCCTGCCGCTCGCCGGGGCACTGGCCGTGCCGGCCGCGGCCCTCGCCGTTCCCCGGTACGGCGACGAGGGCAGGAACGTGACCGTCGGCGTCATCCAGGGCAACGTCCCCGGCCGGGGCATGCACCCGCTGGGCGACGAGCCCGCCGTGGTCCTGGGCAACCACACCCGGATGCTCCACCAGATGGCCCGGGACGTCCGGGAGGGCAGGACGCCCCGCCCCGACCTGATCGTGCTGCCGGAGAACTCCACCGACATCGACCCGCTGAGCGACGCGTTCGCCAGGCGCGAGATCGACGCGGCGGTCAAGGACGTCGGGGTGCCCGTCCTGGTCGGCGCCGTGGTCAGGATCGGCGACAAGAACCGGGCGACCCGCAGCATCGTCTGGGACCCGGTCACCGGCCCCGGCGCCTACTACGACAAGCAGCAGTTGGTCCCCTTCGGGGAGTTCACCCCGCTCAAGGACCTCGTACTGGCCCTGTTCGAGCGGGCCTCCCTGGTCGGCAGGCAGTCGATCGCGGGCACGCGCGACGGAGACCTCGAACTGGGCCCGGTGACCGTCGGCGCGATCAACTGCTACGAGGTGGCCTTCGACGGCATCGTGGGCGACACCGCGAGGACGGGCGCCACGCCGCTGGTGGTGCAGACCAACAACGCCACCTACGCCCTGACCAACCTGCCGCCGCAGCAGCTGGCCATGTCCCAGCTGCGGGCCGTGGAGCACAATCGAGCGGTGATCACTTCCGCAATTACGGGTATATCGGCATCTGTGACCCCCACCGGCGAGATCGCCTGGCGTACCGGCGAGCTGGTACCCGCGATGAACGTGCTGACCGTCCCGGTCAGGACCGCGCAAACCATCGCCACACGCGTGGGCGCGCTGCCCGAATGGGCCTTGATACTTGTGGGTGCGGGGGCGGTGGCCGCCGCCTGGCGGCGCCGGACGCCCGGCGCGGAACACCCCGCGAACCGGGAGGACGATCAGCAGGTGGGAGACGTGTGATGGAGCGGATGCTTGGTCGGGTGCTCGTCATCGTCCCGACGTACAACGAGCGGGAGAACCTGCCGATGATCACCCGGCGGCTGCGCGAGGCCGTGCCCGACGCCCACCTCCTGATCGCGGACGACGACAGCCCCGACGGTACGGGGGCGATCGCCGACAAGCTGGCGGCCGACGACGACCACGTCCACGTGCTGCACCGTCCGGGCGGCAAGCAGGGCCTGGGCGCCGCCTACATCGCGGGCTTCCGCTGGGGCCTGGAGGAGGGCTTCGGCGTCCTCGTGGAGATAGATGCCGACGGCTCCCACCAGCCCGAGGAACTGCCCAAGCTGCTGGACGCGCTGGCCGAGGGCGCCGACCTGGCGATCGGCTCCCGGTGGGTGCCGGGCGGCAGGGTCGTCAACTGGCCGGCCTCGCGGGAGTTCCTGTCGCGCGGCGCCAACATCTACACCAGGCTCGTGCTCGGCCTCCCGGTCCGCGACGCCACCGCCGGCTTCCGCGCCTACCGCGCCCCGGCCCTGGAGAAGATCAGCCTGGACGACGTCGAGTCGCGGGGCTACTGCTTCCAGGTGGACCTGACCCTGCGTACGGCCCGCGGCGGGATGCGCGTCACCGAGGTGCCCATCACCTTCGTGGAGCGCACCGTCGGGGCCAGCAAGATGAGCCGGGGCATCGTGGCCGAGGCCCTGTGGCGGGTCACCGTCTGGGGCGTCACCGGCCTGCCCGACCGCCTGCGCCGCCGCCGGGGCCGCTGACCCCGCGACCTCGCGGACGCGCCGTCCGGCCCCCCGCCGTCCGCGCCGCCCCGCGAGGCCACCGGCCCCCGGACCCCGGGGGCGCCAACCTGAGAGCCCGCTGAGGACGCCGTCCACGCTGAGCGAACACGGAACGCGCCGCCACTCCGGGACGTTGTCCATGTCGTACGGCCGTCGCATGAGTTGAGGCGAAAATGCGCATTCTGCTGTTCCTGACCTTCCTCGTGGTCCCTGTCCTCGAGATATGGGTGCTCATCCAGGTGGGTCAGGTCATCGGCGGGTGGCCAACCGTGGCCATCCTGCTCGCCGACAGCCTGCTCGGCGCCTGGATCGTGCGCCGCGAGGGCCGCCGGGCCTGGCGCAACCTCCAGGGCGCGCTGCAGAGCGGCCGGATGCCCGACCGCGAGCTCGCCGACGGCGCGCTGATCCTCGTGGGCGGCACGCTGCTGCTCACCCCGGGCTTCCTCACGGACATCCTCGGCTTCCTGTGCCTGCTGCCGTTCACCCGGCCGATGGTCCGCAGGCTCGGATCCTGGTTCTTCGCCCGCCGCGTCCGCACCCTCGTCGCCAGGAGCGGGGCGGGCGCCGGGCTCGGCTCGCCCTTCGGCGGCGCGGGCTCGCCCTTCGACGTGCTGCGCGACGCCGGGAGGCCCCCGGGCTCCGGGCCGGTCGTCCACGGCGAGGTCGTCCGCGACGAGCCGGGCGGCGCGGGCACACCGGGCGGCGCCGGAGACCCGGGCCGGGGTCTCACCGACCGCTGAGCGCGGCCAGGCGGTTGGTTCGCCACCGCCGTTTCACTGATCGCTGAGCGCGGTCAGGCGGCGCCGTGTCACCGACCGCTGGGCATGGCTGAGCGGCGTGGCCATCTTGTTTCACCACCGCCGTGTCACCGGCCGCTGAGCGCGGTCAGGCGGAGTGGCCACCTTGATTCGCCGCCACCGTGTCACCGACCGCCGATGTTCCGGCCCTTGATTCGCCACCGCCGCGCTCACCGACCGCTGGGCATGGCTGAGCGGCGTGGCCACCTTGATTCGCCGTCGCCGTGTCACCGGTCGCTGAGCGCGGCCAGGCGGTGCAGTGAGAGCCGGAACAGGGCCGCGTTCAGCGGCTTGATCACCCGCCAGCCGAGCCGCCCGGCCATGCCGAACGGCACGTCGAGCTCCTCCTCCCAGACGATCGTGCTGCCGCCGCCCTCGCGGGGCAGCACGCGGAAGACCCCGGTGCCGCGTACCAGCCGCCCGGTGTGCCGGACCGCCACGCTTCTCGGCGGGTCCCACTCGGTGATCTCCATGGTGTCGAGGAACCCGGCCGGTCCCACCCCGGTGAAGGCCGCCAGGCGGCTCCCGGCGCTGTGGCCGTCCCCGGCGGTGACGCGCGCCCGGGTCAGGACCATCCACTCGTCGTGTCTCGGCCAGTCGGTCAGGACGGAGAACACCTGCTCGGGCCGGGCGCGCGCGTCCACCGAGACGCTGATACGGGAACGGGTCATCCCCGGATCCTTCCCCGTGATCGGTGGCCGACCCCCGTGCCCGTGCTCGTGATTGGAGACCGATCCCGTGATTGGAGACTGATCCCTTGGCCGGAGACCGATGTCTTGGCCGGTGGCCGATCTCGTGAGCGGTGGCCGCCCCATGACCGTGACCGCGCCCGTGAGATCCTGCCGTGGGCGTCGACGGACCCCGTCGACGTTGGCAGAGTTGGCGTTGACAGAAAAATCCTATTTTTCTACTTTTTAAGTCGGAATTTCGTGTGATTTGGAACCGGGAGGGCGTGACGACGCGCCCCGTACGGTCCGTGGCCGCGAGAACGGGAGAGGGGCGGGTCCGCACATGACCGCGTTCGCACAGGGAACCGGCCTGGTCGAGGTCAGGCCGGTCGGCTGGGACGACACGGCGGCCGTGGCGCTCCGGCGGGCGATGACGGAGGAGATGGACGCCCGCTACGCCGACATGCTCACCGTCATCGGCCTCGTACCCGGTGGCATGAACGTCGAGCCGGAGACCGTCGCCTACACCGGGGTCGCCTACGCGGCGGAGGTCGCGGTCGGGCACGTGGCGCTGCGCGGGCTCGGCGACGACCTGGAGCTCAAGCGGATGTTCGTGACCCCGTCCCATCGGGGCACCCGCGTGGCGCGGGCCCTGCTCGCCGCCGCCGAGGACGCGGCCCGCGCGCTGGGCGCCTCCCGGGTCGTCCTGCAGACCGGTCCCCGCCAGCCGGACGCGGTGAGGATGTACGAGAGGGAGGGCTACACGCCCGTCCCCGTCTTCCCGCCCTACGACCGGCTCCCGGGCTCCCTGTGCTTCGAGAAGCTCCTCTGACGTTCGTCCCGCGACTCCCGGTCTGTCGTCAAGAGTCGTGTCGCCAGGTACGCGCGACTGTGGTGACACTTCTCGCGGCCGGACCGGACCCACCTGCCAGAACACTTGTTCTCTCTGTTACCCCAGTCCGCTGACCTGGGCTGGTGACGGCTTCATTGCCGATAACCCGACCTCGACCGGCGGCCGTCCGCACAGAAATTCATGGCCAACTGATCGGGTTAGTCGTAGGTGTTGCTCTATCAGTCCGGCGGACGCGGAGAACGCCGTCGTGGACCAGGCGCGGGCGGTGAGGTCGACGGGAATCGACTCGGTCTGGTTCGGACAGCGCTTCGACTACGACTCCGTCGCCCTGGCCGGGATCGTCGGCCGGGAGGTCCCGGGCCTGGACGTGGGAACCTCCGCGGTGCCCATCTTCGGACGCCACCCGCTGCTGGTCGGCGCGCGGGCGCAGACGACGCAGGCAGCCCCCCGCGGCCGGTACACGCTCGGACTGGGACTCGGCGCCAAGGCGTTCGTCGAGCCGGTGTTCGCCATCGCGCACGAGCGTCCGATCGCCCGGCTGCGGCCGCGGCATACCGCCTTTTTTAGATCCGACCAGGCGTTATGGTCGCTACGTGATCTTTGAGGGCGTCGACGACATCGCGTGAGGTGAACTCACCTACGCCTACTGGGGTCGCTGCGACGTGCCCGCTCTCCTGCGCTCCCTTCTCGTCGGTGACGAGGCGTTCGACGCAGCTGATGAGCTCCTCAACGAGCTCCATCACCAGGGCGGCTTCGTCTGCACGGCCGCCCCGGCGATCTTGCCGTTCCTCGTGGAGGCAGCCGGGTCGCCGCGCGTCCTGTGCCGTCCGGAGGTGCTGGAGATCCTCGCGCGCCTGGCGGGGACGGCCGCGGTGGTCGCTGCCCGCTTCGTGGCCGCCGATTGGCCTGGGGCGTGGGTGCGGGCCCGGCCTGCTCGCCCTGCTCGGTGATCAGGACCCGGCCGTCCGGACGGGGGCGATCTGGGCTCTTCGCGAAGACACCGAGGACCCCGACGAGGTCGCCCGAGCGCTCGTCGCCGGGTGGCCCGACCCCGACATCTCGATTCGGACCGACACGCTGCTCGCCCTCGGCAGCCTCGCGAAGCGCCTCTCGGCGGCCGTCTTGCCCGAGGTCCTCGTCTTTCTCCGTGACCAGGGGAGGACGCTGATGCCCATCACGCGATGTACGCGACCCTCGCTTTGGCCAAGGCGCTCCCCGGCCGCCCGATCCCCACCGCTCCGATCATCGCGGGACTCACCACCGAGCCCGTTGCACTGCCGCACAGCAACCTCGCCTCGCGTAACCCCGACCACGCGGCCGGAAACGTGCTGCGCGATCTCGACCGGCGCGACAACGAAGCGGTCTGCCTGGCTCTGCTCGCCCGCCCCGAACAGCGTCTGCGCGTCGCGGGCGTCGACGCGGCGGTCAAAACGCTCCTCCACGCGCGCGCCCGGCCTGACTTCTGCCATGGCGTTCGAAACATCGCGGGGCGCTCCTCCACGCGCGCGTGCCCGGCCTGCTGTCCGCGCTGCGCGGTTGTGTGGAGACCCTGGACGATCCGGCTCTCGCCCTGAGGATCCTCGCCGCACACGCCTGTCGCGAGGACGCCCGCGACGCCGACCTCATGGCCGCCCACCTGGACGCGCCCTGGGCGAACATCGCGCTGTGGGGCCTGGCCTGGTCCGGCGACGACCGCGCCGTCCCCGGCCTCCTGGACCTGCTCGCCCGGCGAAAGACAGGCTTCACGCTCTACGAACAGCGCACCGGGAAGCCCAGTTTCTGGCCGAGCGCGCCCTCACTCGCGGAACTGCTGACGCCATGCGCGCCCTGGGCGCACTCCCTGACCCCCGCGATCTCCCCGCACCTGCGCCCGGACCGCGCCGATGACCTGCGGCGCTCTGTGCTGGAGACCCTCGCGCGGTGGGCCGCCACACAGACCGCCGAGGTCGCACGGATCGTCCCGGAGCTGACCGCGCTTCTTGAGCGCGATGAGTGGGGCCGGGCTGCCGCGGTACTGGGCGAGATCGGCCCCCAAGCAGCGCAAGCCGCCCCTGAACTGGAACGGCTGCTCGGCACGGGGAGCGGCGCCAGTTCAGGCACCGGCCTCGAGCACGGCGAGGTCGCGCACCGCATAACGGTGATGCTCGGCCTCTTCCTTCAGCACCACCTTGAGGCAGCGGCGCACGACGTACTCCTGCTCGGGATACGGGTCCGCCGGCCTGCGACCGCATACCCGATCGAGCTCGGCCTCGGTGAGCCCGTCGACGACACGCCGCATCGCGGCCATGCGGGCGAGCCGCGGCGCGAGCACCTCGTCGAGGGTCGGGGTGGCTTCGAGGGTGAGACCGAGCTTCGCCGTCGCGTCGGGCGGCATCCCGCCGTGAGGGAAGCCCAACGGGTGGTACGGCGCATCCTCCTCCAGCACGGCATTGCCGAGCCAGGCATCGCAGGCCATCAGCAGGTGCCGTTGGGTCTCGACGAACGACCACTCGCCGTTGACCTGCTCGTGCAGCTTGGCCTCGGGCAGGAGCCTGGCGCGGTCGAGCGTCGCCGCCCACAGCGCCTCGATGGCATCCCAGGCAGCCCGGTAGTCGTCGGGGGACGCGGCCTCACGCGCCAGCACCCGCGTGGGGTGGCGCCGGTCGAGCTCGGCCTCGACGTAGGCGGTCACGTCGATGTCGTTGACGACGAGACGCTTGAAGTCGCCACCGAGGTAGACGTCGCTCCCATAGCAGTCGACGATCTTCAGGCCGTTGACCTCGCAGTCGCGGATCTCAAGACCGGCGAGGTCACACAGGTGGATTCGGGCACCACGGAACTGGTCACTCTGGGCGTACTCAGCAGCCATCGAGGCAGTCTTCCGCACCCGTCCCGCCTGCGCCACCTTTGGCAACCAAGTTTCGAGGCCAACGCGCTCACGCCCGCGTCCCGCTTCGCCTGAGCGACATAGGCCAGCCGCGGGGCGCCGATCGCCCGCGACCGAGGGGGCGAGGTCGAGGAGATCGGCATCCGAGATGCGCGGGCGCGCCTGGCCGAGCTCGTCGAGCGGGCCGGGACGGGCGAGCCGGTGCCGCTGCGTCGCCGCGGCCCCGAGCGCGACGCCGCCGCCCTGCTACCCGTCGCGGCGATCGAGGTCTGGAATGCCCGCCTGGCCGCCCAAGAAGCCGAGCAGCGGCGCCGCGCCGAGGAGACCGACCTCGTGAGCACGGCGTCCCGGCCTACCGCGCGGCCGTCTACATCGCCGAGGTCGCACGGCTGTCGCCGTTCATCCGCAAGCACATCAACGTCCATGGCCGGTGCTCCTTTCACCGGCCCGAACTGCCCGGCGGCCACCGGCCACTGCGCGAACCGGACGCTCCTGACGATGAAGACGAGGACTGATCACCGTCGCCCGGAGATTTCCTGTCGAGCTACCGCGATGACCGGCGTACCTTTTCTCGGGCTTGAGTCTCAAGTAACCAGAGGCCCCAGGATCGGTGCTGTGAACGGCGAGTACTCGCTGGAGCGCGTTCCGTCTCACGACCACGATCGAATTTCGGCCCTCTTGGAAGATGGAATTCTCATGTCCCGACAAGCGACACCGTCCGCTGAGGACTGCAAGCGCCTCATCAACGGCTTCATCGACGAGATCTTCGGCGATCTGGACGCCAACCCCGACTTCGTCGCCATGATGCGGTCGGCCGTCCCTGAAATGCCCGCCGATCCGACTTCCGCGCAGCTGGAGGCCTGGGCGGAACTGTCCGCCTTGATCCAGGACCCCGACTTCAAGGCCAGTGTCCGCCGTATGGCCGAGCAACAGGCGGCCGAAAGGGCAGCCGGAGACCAGACCGGGCTCCACCATGAGGTGACCGACCTGGTCCGTGAACGGGTCCAGAAGGCCCAGGCCGACGGCGTCGAACCGAGTTCGCAAGCGGCACGGCCGCTCCTGACGGACCTGATCGCCGGATATACGGCGACGTTCGGTCACCCCGACAGCGTCGAGTATCGCCGGAAGCTGCTGACCCGCCTGGAGGTCGCGAACGACCCGCGCGCCGGGCAGTACTTCCGTCTGCTGTCCACGATCAACGGCTGGCCGGCACCACCGATCCTCACATCGGTGTTCGACTGGTTCATTCAGGCTCTTCGGCACCACCCCACCCCGTAGAAGGATGGCCCCGACTCGCCGAGTCACCCCGCCCTCCCGCGACAGGCGAGGGCGGGGTCTTGCGCCAGCGGCGCCGAGAGGGTGGCCGGCCGGGGGTAAGAACCTAGCAATCGGTTGAGATGCCGACGGCCACCTCGAGCGCGGTGAGGAACCAGCGGGCCGCCGGCACCGGATCGGATTTGGGGGGCCAGCCGTTGATCAAGGCCAGCAGACGCCAATACCGCGAGACCTGGGGATCTGCCCCGATGCGGACGCGTTCGGCAAGCCAGATCCGGAACTCGGCGTCATCGTCGCGCCGGTGCGCGGCGGCGAATGCGGCGACCAGCTCCTCCACGATGGCCTGGGCCGGCACAGAGGTCGGAGAGATACCGTCGGCCATGGCCCCGCCGACCAGGTCCACGACGGCCCGCTCGGCCTGTCGCCAACTCTCCGGGTCGCCGTGTTCGGCACCGGAGGAACGGTCGGCGGCGTGTCGCTCAAACGCCCGACGAACGTTTTCCAGGAAGGAGGGGTCACTGACGAGGTGAGCCAGCTCCAGCCATGCCTCGATCTGCTCGGCCGTGGGGTGATCCGGCAGATCGGGCAGCATCGATCGCAGGTACGCGGCGAAGCCGGGCTCCATGTCAAGCCCGCGAGTCGCCTCGCCCGTGAGGCCGGTCACCATCTGACGGCGCTGCTCAGCGGTCAGCCGGGCGAGCCGGTTGGCGCGCGCGATTCCGGCCGCGTCCGCGCCATGAGTGACGACGTAGCGCAGCACAGCTTGCCGTACCCGCAGGGTCTGGATCTGGGTCTCCAGAGCCGCGACCTGCTGACCGGCGACGTCGGCCAGGCTCTGCGCATCCGTGAGCACCTGCGCGACCGTCGCAAGATCGACACCGAGATCACGGAGCGTCCGGACGAGTTCGAGACGGCACAGCGCCTCGTCGTCATAGAGCCGGTATCCACCGGGTGACCGGCCGACCGGCGGCACCAGTCTTTCGTCGGAGTAGAAGCGAATCGTCGGCACCGGCAGCCCGGTGAGTCGGGCCACCTGGCCGATCGTGTAAAGGCCGTCGACGTTCACGCGGTCCAGCCCGACTCATCGACCGGCACCGCATGCCCGGCCTGCCCCCGGACCAGCCGCTCAGGGCAGACGCCGACGCCGCCAAAGGACATGACCTGAGCTGACGACCAACAACGGGTACGCGCAGCAGTCATTGGCAACTCCCCAAGCCTAGGAACAGATGAGTGCGTGAACGACTATGAGGCCTCACCTCACTTGAGACTCAACCCGGCAACGGCATCAGATGGCACCGGGGAGTCCGATGTTCACGCGCCTACGCCGCCACCTTGCAGGACGATCGCACCGACGATCTCCTCACGAGCCGATCGCCGCGGTGCGGGCCCGCGAACTGGCGGCCATCGAGGCCGAGGCGGCCCTGGTGGTGGCCGCCCGCGTGGCGCTGGATGAGGTCACCCGCCCCGATCACCCGTACGGCCTGCTCAGCGATGCGGCCCTGCGGGCGCGCATCGAGACGACCGCCCACGCGACGACCCTGGCCGAGCAGGTCGCCCAGCAACGGCGCCGCGAGCGCGAGGAGGCCGACCAGGTCGCCGCCATCGGCGCCCGGGTGAAGACCGAGCTCACCGATGAATGCGAGCGCCTGGACCAAGCCCATACCGCTGGCGATCGGCGCCAAGACGCCCAGGGCACCTACCAGCGCGCTCAGCAGCGCGTTGCTCGGCCGCGGGCGGCGCTGGCCGAGAAGAACAGCGGGCTGCGCGCCTTGTTGCCCAGCAGCCGGCGCACCCGGCTCCAAGAGCGGCTGCAGGAGGTCTCCCAGGCGATGACCAGGGCCGCCCGCCGCGCCGAAGCCGCCGCCCGCGTCGAACAGGCCGCACTGCACGCCGCCCGCCTCTTCAAGGGTGGCCGATCTGCAGGCGCGCCGCCGCCTCTTGGGCGACTCGACGTCCTTCGCCAAGGTGCTGAACAAGACGATCGTCGAGCGCGTGGAGCGGGTGATGCCGGGCCTGGCCGACCGCCAACGCGTCGCAGCCACCCGGCTCAGCTTCCGCACCATCGCCGCCTCCCCCGCCGGCCAGCACGAGCGCACCACTCGCCTGCTGGCTGATTTGGTCGCCGAGCGCGACCACCGCCACGGGATCGACCAGGAGGTGCGGCGCGACCAAGACTTCGCCCGCCAAGATCCGGCCGCAGCCAAGCGGGTCCGCGCCCGAAACGAGCAGGCCCGCGAGCACGCCGAAACGCAGCAGCGCCAGGTCGCCCGCTCCGCCCGCCGGACACCCACCTACCGCCCACCCACCACCAAAAGCCCCCGCCCAGGGTTGGGTCTGTGACCCACGACGGCGAAGTTCCTGGAAGTTTCCGGACTCCCCTGCGGGCGCGGATCAGGTGCGTGAGCTCACCGGTGATTGCGGGAGCGTGAAGCGGGGGTTCGCCACTGCAATGGCGAACCCCCGCGGTCCTCTGACACCCTGCCTGGTCAAAACAAGAGCGACATCAAAGGGTCCCGCCGAAGCGAGACAGAGCAGACAACACCGAGCTCAGCTGCGATGTTCCTGTTATGACGTCATTGTGCTGGCCCCGGGCAGTGCCTCAGGGGGGCCGAGCACCTTTGAACGCTGCCGAACGCCACCGAACACCTTCGATGGGCAGCGGACGGCGATGGGCAGATCTGAAGCAGCAAAAGCGTCGTTAGCAGAAAATGAGAGCTTTTATCCTATTTGTTCGATTCCCTGGAAGGGCGGATTTGCCTCGGGCTGTGCGGCATCATGACTTGCACGCGAGGCCAGATGAGGGCTGCAACCCCAGGCCGCGCTTCCTCCCGTATCCCTGCCTGGTCAGGCATGAGAGCCCATGAAAGGTGGTGCTGCGCGTGTACGCGCCGCCCTGCACCCGCACCCCCCACACCGAAGACTTCCCGGTGTGGCGACTGGTCTTCATCGTTGTCTTGCTGATCTTCGTGATCGCGGCCCATCTCCTCGGCATGGCCATCGAGGTGACCCTGCTGGTGATCACCACCATGACCGGTGTGGTGCTCCAGCTCACCAAGCCCGCCGCAGATCCATCAAAGGCCCTTTGATGGATCCGAACCCCTCGGTGAGCCTGCCGAAGCTCGCTGCTGAGCACACCTTCGCGATGGAACAAAACGTGCTGGGCAACCTGCTCCAGCAGGCGATGTTGGGCAGCGGCCTGACTCCGAGCCAGATAGCCACCCAGGCACGGATACCGGCGAGCACGCTGTCGGCCATGATGAGCGGGCGCATGATCCCCCGCAAGGAGACGCTCGAGAGCATAGTGGAAGCGTGCGAAGCCGTTCCCATGCTGCGATTCGATATCCGATACTCCTGGGAACGGCTCAGGGATCTTCAACTGCGCTCGGAACAGCCTTCCGAGATCGAAAACCCCGAGACAGAGAATTCCGATCCTCTCGCCCCTCACCCCGGCGGTGTCCACGCGGGAACTGCTTTCCAGGAGAAGGACTCCCTGCACCGGTTGCGTGAAGACGCGTTCGGATACGGACTGAAGCCGGACCCGTTGACGGCCACCACCAAGGAGGAACTCCTTGAACTGATGAGGGATTTCCAGATTTGGGCCGGCGAGCCGTCCTACCGGGAGATCGCCATCAACGCGGGCAGGACCGTAGGAGCCAGCACCCTGTGCGAGGCGCTCGACGTCAACAAGCCCGCCCGCCTGCCCTCGCTCAAAGTCGTCACGGCCTTCATTCACGGCTGCGGAGGCAGCGAAGAGGACCTGACCTATTGGACAACGTCCTGGCGCCGGATCCGCATGGGCAGGACCCAAAGCAGCATCACCCGCCTTCCGGGCGCCGCTCGTCGGCACGCAGGTTAAAAGCAATCAGGGGACGGCTACCCACCTCTCGGCCTTCAAGATCCACTTAATGTGGGTATGGGGGCCGCCCCTTGGCCAGGAACGTGGTAGTCGCGGCCCGAAGTATGGCTGTCGGCTTCGCGGCCCTCAAGGCCCCTGGGCTGCGCTGCGCTTGCCCCGTGGCCTTGACCGCCGCAATCGCCGACCGCCTTATGGGCCACCACGACGACCACGCGACTCGAAACGAGAAAATGAATCTACATCACAAAAGGCGGGAGGATGGTCCAGTCCCCTGCGCTTCAGGGCGGGGAAAAAGGCAGGTAAGGGGACCGGGAAGGACCTGACGTGGTTCTTGGGGCGGCGTAGCGTCGAGGTATGGCGAGGAGCAAGAGGACCCGCCGATCTGCGGTACCTGCCTGGGTGCGGGTGGCGAATAGATCGACCGCAACGGCAGCGGCCAGAAGCAGAGCGTCTGGGTGGCGTGTACCGCGTGCGCCGGGACGGGGCGGTGATGAGCGACCCGATCACCTGCCCCGAATGCGGAGGGCATGGGCGGCCAGCGGCTGGGCCGACTGCGGATCGCGTGCCGGTTCTGCCACGGCCGGGGCTGGGTCGGTGCCGAGCACGAGCCTGCCGAACCTCCCCCGCCGCGAGCCGAGCCGCCGCCGGTGTGGGAGCACCGCATCTGATCGGACTCCGCGGTCGCCGTGTTCCTAGAGTGCCGCTACTGCCTGAGGTCGGAAACGGTGGCCCATGTGGACGCGAGCCCCCGCTCGCTGGTGATGGTGCCCTGCGGGTGCTGTAGCGGAGACCTCTCGATGAGCACGTAGAGTTTCTAGAGTGGTCCCTTTGCTGACAAACTTCATTAAGTGCACTCTTTGCCGCGGGCCAACCAAACTGCCAGGTCTTCGTTCTCTGAGGCTGTCCGCGAGCCAAGGCTCTTGCGGGCTGAGTCTCGAAGAGTCGGCGAGCAGTAAGGCGTGGGCAAGACAGCTACTCCAATACTGTCCTGCCATACTGTTCCTACGACGAAGACTGATCCATCCACGGCGGACATGACAAATGACGGGTAACCGTATCCCGAGCCCAGAACGCGAGATTCTGCTCCTGCACCTGCAAGATCCCAATCATTTAGCAGTTCCACTAGTATCCACACCGATTCCCACCAGGCGGGATCTTCCCAGTCATCGGTTTTCTCACGAGCCTGGTCGAAGGCTGGATCGATGGCAGGACTGAGGGAAACCAGGAAGCGGCGATCTGTCGAGAAAAGCCCGAACTCGGTTGCCATTGCGTACCAGTCGGCATTGAACTTCGCGGCACGATCAGGGTCATCAAGTTCGACAACCCGGTCGCGTCGCCCCTCCTCCTGGCCGCAAGATGTCACCATTCCCGCGATAAAGGTAGGGATACCCGTCCCACGTTTGACGCCAACAAGTCTCAGACCAAAGCCCAACATCAGCCTTGCGGCCAACTCTTCGTTCAAAATTATCCCTTTCCCATGTAAGAATTATCAGCATAGATCCATGATCTTATTGTAGTCGTGCCCATTGCCTCTCTTTCCTCCCTTCGGGCCGATCCAAGCATATCTGCCATCCTTTACGAGGATTCGATAGTCATTATTTCCTTCGATGCCATAAATTTTTGCACCCTTCCACCAGATCCCCTTTCTGACTCCGCCGAGATTCTCGAAAACATCCGGCTTGTTATTACTTATGCGCTGCTTTAGCGTCCCGTTCATGATTTGCTTGAGCATATCCTGGATGATTGGCGGTATGGGGTTGTCGTTATGGACAAGAATATTGGCGTTCCCCGCCACCACATGATAGGTGGAAAGGTCGTCTACCGTAAGGTTGTGGACGCGCTGGTCAGCAACCGTCCACCGAGCGACATCGGCGACTTGGATGTAGGTTCCCGAGCTGGTCCGCAGCCACTGGCCCCGCCGCAGCTCTCCAGCTGTTCGCCAGTCTTGCAGCTCAGTAACCCAGAATGGGTGATTGTCGGTGGCTATGACCGCACCGGTTTTGATGCCCTTGGCCCCGTCGGTGTCGACAGTGACTTGCACCAGATTCTTGACACCCTCGCTCGTGATGAGGGCGATAACGGACCTGGCTCCTGTTTCACCAGTTTCGGGGTCGGTGGCCAGAACCTTATCTCCGACCCTTACTTCTTCGATCGGTTTGAGGGAACCGTCAGCCATGAGTGTCTTGGTGCCTGGAAGGAAGCTGCTTCGCCGGCACGCCGCAACTGCCTTATTAAAGGCTTTTCCGACTATTGGGGCGGCTTTCCCAATTTTAGCTATTGCGGCGACCGCGCGAGCAGGAGGGGTTACGAAATTAGCGGCCATAAGCGTGCACGCGATCGCGTCGCCCTCAACGCAACCCATCGCGTCTTCAAAAAATAGATTCACAATCCCTTCGGTAGGGCCTACCAGCGGGGAGATGAACTTGAGAAATGCATCCAGTCCACGCTTCCCCGTGGACACCGTGATTTTACTTGTATCAATTCCAAGGTAGCCTAAATAATTTACACATTTATCGAACTTTGCGGCGAATGTTTTTATGGTGAGCGTGGCGCACTCTTTGTTGAATTCCTGTAGAAGAAGGACCTTTTTTGCGGCGTCCTGCAATGCTTGACAGGTCTTCTTCGAGTGCATCTTCCTGCAATCCACCCGCTGTCCGTCGCCATCCGGTGAAGCGGGGGGTGCGCCAGGCGACGTTGGCGAAGTTGTTGGAGGATTGAGCAGCACCCACTGAAAAACTATGTCGTCGTCGGTGACTTCTGTGCTGTACATCTGCCTGACGTTGTACAGCAGCAGGAATTCCTCCTGCGCGTCCGCGTTCGCGTTCCAGAAGTCGTCTTTCATGCCCTTGGGCATGGGCCTGCCGTTGGGAAGAACGCCCAATCTTTTGGCTTCTTCGTCCTTGAGTAGCGGTGTTCGCGAGTAGTCGCCCCAGAGCCTTTCCCATTCTTTCATTTGGTCTTCGTCGGTGAACTGGGGGTAAAGGCAGCACGGCTGGTTGGGCCAGGCGTAGTACACCGGGGTGGACGGGTCGCCCTTCGGGGGTGGGGACGGTATGGGGTTGTTGATCACAATTGAGGCGTGGCCGGTGGGGTCGGTGTGGGTGAGGGGGTCGGCGTTGGCGTAGGTGTAGCGGTTGGCCTGGACCGATGGGTCGGGGTTGAGGGTAGCGGTGTCGCGGGAGGCGAAGGTGCCGGTGCCGGGCTGGTACCAGCGGGCGTGCATGTTGACCTTGCCGGTGTCGGGGTCGGTGTACTCGCCCTGGTAGCCCACGGTGCGGGCGGTGCCGGTGCGGTGGGTGACCTCGCCGAAGGGGTCGTAGGCGACCGAGTCGACCAGGGCGGTGGCCGAGAAGGTGCCCACTACGTCGCCATGCAGGTCGTTCATCACACCGAGCGCGGGTCCCGCGCCTTCCTGCAGGCTGAGCAGACCGCCGAACGGGTCACGGCCGTATTTGGCCAGGGTGGTGTTGGCGCCGTCGGCGACGGTGACGAGGTCGTTGCTCAGCCCCGAATAGGTGAAGCGCTGCTGAACGGAGCCGGCGGTACGAGAGGTCATCCGGTCCAGGGCGTCGTAGCCGTAGCTGGCCTCACCGTCGGAGACGAGCCGGTCGAAGGCGTCGAAGGCCAGGTTGCGGGTGACGCCCGCCTTGGTTTCGGTGGCGGTGGTGCCGCGGGGAGTGTAGGTGTAGTCGACTCCGGCGCCGGAGGTGAGCCGGTTGCGCTGGTCGTAAGTGAAGGTCTGACTGCCGGCCTTGGTGCGGTTGCCGGAGGCGTCCCACTCGTAGGCGGTGACGGCGCCGCCGGGCGCGGTCCAGGAGGTCAGCCGTCCGGAGCGGTCGTGGGCGTAGGTGTTGACCCCGGCTCCGGCGGTGCCGGTGGTGGTCTTGGTGGTGAGGTTGTCGTCCTTGTCCCACCCGTAGACGATCTTTGACAGTTCGGTGCCGGAGCTGTTCTTCACCGTCTGGGAGGTAAGCCGGTTCATGGTGTCGTAGCCGTAGGTCTGGGTGCCGACCGGGTTGGCGGAGGTTTTGCTGGTGAGCCGGTTGGCGTTGTCGTAGCCGTAGGTCCAGGTGCGCCCAGTCACCGGGTCGGAGGCGGTGTTGAGCCGGTCGGCGGCATCCCAGGTGTAGGTGGCCGTGCCGGTCGGGTCGACGCGCTGGGTGGTGTTACCCGCCGCGTCGTAGGCGTAGGTGGCGACCGGGTTGGTGGCCTTGGAGACCTTGGTCGGCAGGCTACGGTCGTTGTACTCCACGGTGTAGTCACCGATCGCGGTGACCCGGCCTGCGGTGTCGTAGGTGACCGCGCGGTTCACGGTAGCCATCGCGGCTCCGCTGCCGACCTCCGCGGTCATCCGGTCCAGGTGGTCGAAGGTGCGATCGATGCGCACTCCGCCCGGCTGCACGGTGGCGGTGGCGTTGCCCGCAGCGTCGTAGACGCTGGTCCAGGTCCGATCGGCGGCGTTCGGGTGGGCGGTGGTGGAGGGTTCAATGACCGACTCCACCAAACCAAGAGCGTTGTAGGTGGTCCAGGTGGCGTTGCCACGGCCGTCGGTGGTGCGGGTGCGTGCCCCGCTCGCGTCGTAGCCGAACGTTGAGGTGATCGACGAGGTCGCGGTGACCGGTTCGATCAGGGAGGTCAGTCGTCCTGCGGCGTCGAACGTGCGCTGGGTGATGTACCCCTCGCCGGAGGTGGTGCTGATCGGGTTACCGGCCAGGTCGTAGCCGAAGTCGACGGTGCGTACCGTACTGGTGCCGGTGAGGTCCTTGGCGGCGGTCTTGCGGCCGGCGAGGTCATAGGTGGCCTCGGTGGCGTTGCCGAGCGCGTCGGTCACCTTGGTCTGCCGGCCCATCAGGTCGTAGCCGAAGCTGGTGGTGCGGCTGGCCGGGGTAGTGGAGGTGGGGGTCGCGGGGGCGACGGTGGCGGTGACCTCCCCGGCGGCGTTGACCTCATAGGTGGTGGTCTTGTCACCGGGGGCGACGCTCTTGGTGAGGTTGCCCGCAGCGTCGTAGGTCAGCTTGGTGATGTGCGCCGCGGTGGTGGGCTTGCGCTCGATCACGGTCTGGGTGATCTGCCGGCCGAGGCCGTCGTAGGTGGCCTCGTTCCGGGCGCCGGTGGGGTCGATCACCGCGAGCTGCTCACCCAGCAGGTCGTATTCGGCCACCCAGGCGCCGCCCGGTCCGGACGGACCGGGTTCGGTGACCTTGGCCGGCCGCCCCAAGGCGTCGTAGACGGTGGAGGTGACGTGGTTGCGCGGGTCGGTGACCGTGGTCTGCCGCCCGGCCGCGTCGTAGCCGAAGCTGACGGTGGGGGTGATCGCGCCGCCGCCCGGCGGGGTGTAGGACGCACCCGTGGTCGAGGCCAGGCGCCCGGCCTTGTCGAAGGCGAGAGTGGTGGTGCGCCCCTCGGCATCGACGATGTGGGTCTGCTGGCCCGCGCTGTTGTAGCCGTACCTGACGGTGGGCCGCCCGGCAGCGGCGGTGGCGCCGTTCTTCTCAATCGTCACCTGCGCTGATTTGGCTTCTATCAGTCGACCGGCGAGGTCGTAGCGCATCGTGGCGGTGAAGTCCGCGGGCGTGGCGCCGGAGGCGTTGCCGCGTGGGTCGGTGGCCGCACTCAGCAGGCCACGGTCGTCGTAGACGCTGGTGGAGACCAGGTCCTCGGCGCCGTTCTCCACGGTCTGCCGGGTCACCTGGTTCAACGCGTTATGGAGATAGGAGGCGGATTCGACGCGGGTGGTACCGGCCGCGGTGGAGGTCTTCTTGGTGACGTTGCCGGCCGCGTCGTATTCGAAAGCGGTTTTGCGCCCGAGGGTGGCAGGGTCGAACGTGGTGGAGGTGAGGCGGCTCGCGGCATCGTAGACGGACTGGACAGTGACTTTGCCGCCGCCGCTGACCCGCTTGGTGAGGTTGCCGGCCGCGTCGTAGGTGTTGTCTTCCAGCACCACGTCCGTCGTCGTGGCCGAATCGTTCAGGCGGACGTCATCACCGATCACCTGGGACAGGCGGTTGTCGGTGAAGTAGGTGTAGCGAGTTTTGCGGCCCATCGCGTCCACCTGCCCGTACAAACGTCCCCCGTCGTCATAGGAGAGCGCCTGCAGCACCACATCCTGCGCTGTCTGTGGGGTGACCGGGCTGCCGGTCCAGTTCTTCAGCGTCACGGAGGCCGGTTCGCCGCGCTTGGTGTAGGCGTAGGTCAAGACGGTGCCCACCGGATCGGTTGTCGAGGCCAGAGCACCGGTGACATCCCAGCTGGAGCGGGTCACGCCGCCCTCGGGGTTGGTGACCGTCTCCGCCCGCCCCTTGCCGTCGTAGGTGTAGGTGATGATGCGCGCCGGATCACCACCGGTCAGATCCGACACCGTCTCCGTGAGCTTGTTGCCGTCCGGGTCGTAGGTGTAGACGGTCTTGGTGGTGTGGGTGACGTTGGTGACCTCGTTCTTCATCCCCGGAGCGGTCTGCGTCAGCAGGCGTCCGAGCCCGTCGTAGGTGAACGTCGTAGTGATACCAGTGGGATGAGCTGCCGACACCTCGGTTCGCGAGGCCACCCGGCCCACCCCGTCATGAGCGAACTTAGTCACCAGCCCCAACGGGCTGGTCTGCTCAGCCAAATCTCCGGCAGCGCTGTAGCGGTAGGTCGTCTCGTTGAGTTTGGGATCCTTGACCACCTTCAGCAACCCAGCTGGAGTGGTGCCGCCGCCGATGGCTGGTTCGGTACCGTCGGTGTAAGTGGTGCTGGTCGAGCGGCCAGCGGGGAAATCCGAGGTGGCCGGAGTGGTCTGCTTGGTCACCTCCCCTTGAGGGGTGTACTCCCATTTGGTGGCGTAGGTGGCGTCGAAGGAGTGGGCGGATCGGGCGTCGCGGCTGACGGTCACCTGGTCATTGCGCGGGTCGAACTCATCGGCACTGTTGCGGTAGAACTCCCGGTAGGTGCTCTGGCAGCTTCCCGTTGCCCGGCAGGTCTTGACCTGGACGGGGTTGCCGTGTTCGTCGTTGAGTTGCTCGGTGACGACGCTGTTGGGGTCGGTGATCTTGGTGGTGAAGCCGCCGGTGTCGTACTCGTACTTGGTGACTTTGAGCAGCTGGTCAGTGCTGCTGACCGGGCGGTGGTCGCGCCAGGCGTCGTGAGCATATTTGAGGGTGTTGTTGTTGGGGTCGGTCACCGAGACCGTCATCAGCTCAGTGGACTCGACGGAGTCGTAGGAGTAGGTGGGCTCGCCGAGTTTCCAGGTGCCGCCGTGCTGGTCGACGTGGGTGGCGACCCGGTCGTTGGCCGGGTTGTAGGCAGTCGACATCCATTGGCGCCCCGAGGGCAGCGTGATCGTGTTCAGCTTGAACGGCGCTTCGGCGCGGGCGGCGTAGTGAGCGCTGACCTGTGCGGGGCTGAGTACCTGGTCGTAGACGGCGACCTCGTCAATGACTCCCTTGAAGCCGAACTCCGTGGGATTAGGGCGGCCCGCCGGGGAGCCAGGCAGTGATGAGTCGGCGGCGCCACTGCCGATGACGGTGCTGCCCATCCAGCTCATCGACTCCACCCCCAGATTGGCTGATCCAGCCGCGGCGCCGTCGACATACAGCTTCGTCACCCCGGCACCTGCGGTGATCACCGCGTGGTGCCACTGGCCGTCGTTGACCACCTGCGCTGACGTGACGGGGGTGGGGGTGCCCTCCATCATCGAATCCAGTAGCCCGCGCAGTTTGCCGTCGGTACCCACATACAGGCCAGGAACCCCGTAACCAGGCGAGGCAGGGTCCCAGCCGCCGCCCCCGGCCCAGAAGATGAAACCCGAGTTGGTGGTCTTGAACCACGACTCCACCGACATGCTCTTACCCAGCTTGGGAAACAGCCCCCACTCCTCGATCCCTGAGGAGGTACCGCTACCTTGGAAATTGGCGGAGGCGTTCGTGGTCCCGGTCAGTGCGCCGGGCTTGGCGGTCTGCACCCCGAAGGGCAAGGGAGTACAGCCATTTTGGCCACTCTCGTCGGGAAAACACGTGTAGGAGCCTTCGGGATGGCTGACGGTGCGCACCTCACCCATCCGCCAGTACCCCAGCGGGCGGTCATCGAGCACGACCCCCCGATACCGCGATCCGGTGGTGTAGCCGTAAGTGGTGCAGTTGGGCGCCGCCACCGGCGCACACACCTGGCTCAGACGCTGAGCGTCATAGATGTAGGTCCACCGCAGCGGCTGACCGTCGACCGGGGCGGTGGACACCGCCGTAACACGATCCCCGGTCCAGGTGAAAGCCAGAGAACGGCCGCCGGTCGCGGTAACCGTGGCCAGCTTGCCACCCGCGTCATACACCAGGCTCTGTGCCCGGCCCCGGCTGTCGGTCAACGTGCTCAAACGCCCCTGGGCATCGAAGACGTAAGAGGTTGACGCGGAATCCTTCAGCCGCCACCCACCACCTGCGACGGTGGCCAGCGTGGCGTTGACGCCCGGCGGAGACTGAAAAGAGGTGATCCCCCCGGCGGTGCGTTTGTGCCCGAAGCGCAGCACACGGCCATCAGGGTAAGTCACCAGCAGCGACTGCGGGGTGCCGGCCTCGGGCTGGATCTTCATATCGAACCGGGTTGACCAGCCCGCCCCGAACATCCCGTTGGTGCGTGCGTCGAGACTGTTGTAGGAGCGCACCACCGACAACGGCGGGCCCGCAGTGGGAATAGAGGCGTCGGTGAAGGTGGTGGTGTAGTTACCCGCGAGCTGGTGGAACTCCTGGCCGTTGGCGCCGCGGGTGGCTAGCTGGGAGCTCACCACGGGCTGGCGCACCGCGGTGAGGAAGCTCAGATTCGACCGGGTGCCGGTCTCCTGGGTGGTGGTGTCGCGGATCGTCACCTCCCACACGTACGTCTTGCCCCACTTCAGCGCGCCCGCCGGCACCTTCCACCCGGCGTCGAACATGTTCCGCCATTCCGACAGCGTGCAGGCGCCGAGGTTGCCATTCTCCAACAACAGGCAGACCTTGTACTGGTACTCGTAATACGGTCCTCCCAGGCCGCCGTTGTAGCCATAGGCACGCAACTCCGGAGTGAGACTGTCCACCGAGGATCGATCATCGGGGTAGTAGCTCGCGATCGTCATGCCCATCAACGACGCGCTGTCACGAGCCTGCGGCGACAACACCCCCGAACCGAGCTTGCCCGGCGAGGAACGGGTGAACTTCTTAGCAGGCACAGCGTCTTTGACGTCAGCCGACAACGACCCCGGGGGCCTTTTTTCGCCCTTGACGCTGCCGTCAGGGGCCACCTTCACTGTCGTCGCCGTGGCCGCCGAATCGACCAGCGACGGAAAACCCGCCGCTGAACCCGTCAACTGCTCAGGAGTGACCGGTTCGCCGTCAACCAGCACGACCGGCCGCACCGTGGCCGCGGCCGAAGCCGGAAGTGCCTGAAACAGCAGCAGGCCCGGCATCGCCGCGGCGATGACCGCTACCACCTGCCATGCTCTACGGCCGATCGGACGCGGTCGCGACAGACTGCGGCGCATACGCCGTCACCCTCCGAACAAGTCAGCGCGAGAGCCAACCGCTCCCGCGTTACCCCAGCCCGCCACCAGGCCCACAGCGGGGCCGGGGTCGACGGTTCGGAGCGCGCAACAAGCAAACGATCAGAAATTACCCATAGATCACTTAAACGCGCAAGATCTACATAAGGAGGAAATAAAGGCTTTAAGGCCACGTTTAAGATAAAAGTATCCTGTATGCGTACACATTCAACCTCTTTGGGTAACCGGACCGGAACGCCCAAATCCGACGCAGAGGGAGTGTGCGGTGACGTTCCGCTCAAACGGTGAGGTCTCCTGCTCGTCCGGGCGAGACGGCTTCCGGGCCGCATTCGACAGTGCTCATTTCGCATGAGTCGCGGCATGTCCGGATGTGGACGCGGACGAGAACCTCGTGCGAGCCTCAGCTCCCTGGATAACCCCACTTATCCAGGGAAATGTGAAGCGGAGGCGGCGGCATGTGTCAACGGCCCGTTGATGCACGGGCGGCTGGCCAGCGGAGATGCGGCTGCGTGGCGCGCTCGCTCACAAGGCCGCCCAGCGCGCCCTACGCCAGGGGCCAGGACCTGGGCTACTGGTGGCAGGCCATTAACCGGCTCGGCGCCAGTCGGTGGACTGTTCGGAGGGAATCTGATAAGCCCATGTCGTGAATCGGGAGAATACTGTTCCTTTTTGCTGGGGCGCCTGCTGTGGATAAGGAGCGACCGCTTTTCGTGGCGGAGGGGCGGTTGTCCGAGCTCGATGTGCTGTTGCTGGCCGAGGAAATGGGGCCGGATGCCACCAAGGGCGGCCAGGCCGATCTGACGCTCCCGTTCCGCGCGTCCAGGCCACATCTCCATCGGAGAGCCCGTCGTCTATGAGGTGGAGCCGAACGAGGACGCCCCGCCCGCTCTGCGTCGCCAGCTCGCCGGATACCAGTTCTACCAGGTGGAGTTGGTCTGCTCCTTCACCGCCGCCCCGGGCTGCCGGTTCACCGATGCCCGGTTCGCGGTCAGCCTGGAGACCGAGGGGACGGGCGGGACGGCCATCGCGTACGACCTGTTCCCCATCCTGGCGGAGGAGAGTGAGATGGTGACGGTCACCTCGGGACTGAAGCCGGAAATCTCCTTCGAATTCGAGCCGGTGTCGGCCGCGCTGACGCTGCCCTCCAGAGAACGGATGCGCGAGCATATCCGGTACACCGGCCGGATCGCCGCCTTCGACCTGCGTGGCACCCGTCCGGGGTGGAGCTTCTACCGCACCGAGCAGCGTGATATCAACGGGCCGCAGCGGCTGTTCATGCTGGTGCGCAAGCCGCAGGGGAGTGCTGTTCGGGCCCGGTTCGACCTCGCCGCGCGGGTGCAGTTCGTGCTGGGCGGGCAAGGGTTTTCGCCGGTGGAGCTCGTGATGCTTTTCCGGAGGCGGAGCCGGTCCGGTGTGGCCGTCGACGAGCTGACAACCCCTCTGTGCTGAGCGGTCAACGACCGTGCACCTGGAAGCCAGCCCAGAAGATGGGATCGGCGTACGGCGTCCAGTCTTCCGGGCCCGCAGCGCGTCGCGCCAGTCCACCGATCAGATACTCCGCCTTGGCGAGCGTGTACCGGTTACCCCTGCCACGGACGGCGGCGACGGCGGACTGGGATTCGCCGTCCGACGTCGAGGTCCCCTTCGAGACCATGATCGCCGACCGGGTGGTCCGTGGCCGGATGGACGCGGTGTTCCAGGTCTCCGACGGCCGCTACGAGGTCGTCGACTGGAAGACCGGCCGCCGCCTCGGTCCAGCTCACCGCCTACCGGCTGGCCTGGTCCCGCCCCCTGGCGCAGGTCAGCGCGGCCTTCCACTACGTTCTGCTCAGCAAAACCGTCCGGCCGGTTGACCTCCTGGACGAGCGCAGCCTGATCGCCCTCGTCGGGTCCGTGCCCGTCCTGAGCTGCCCCCGGGGTTCCTCGGCCAGGGCCGAGCCCTGCCGCCCGATCTACTCTGAGGTGGTTTCAGCCGGGATGAAACACCTGAGGGGCGTGCGGACACGTGTGGGGTGTAAGTCCGCGACCGGCAAGGATGACATGTGGATGAAGATGACCGCGCCCGATTTGAGGCCGTCTATCGCAGCACGTATGAACCGCTCCTCGGTTATGCCATGCGTCGATGCGTCAACGCCGAGGATGCCGCAGACGTAGTGGCACAGACGTACTTGATCGCCTGGCGGCGCGTCGCTGAGCTACCCGACGGCGACCGCGCCCGGATGTGGTTGTACGGCGTGGCGCGCAAGATCCTGGCCAACCACCACCGAGGAGAGCGGCGCAGGACGGCCTGGCACGCCGAGTTCATGGCGGAGACCGAGCGGCTGCACGCCGTCAGTGTTCGCCCGGACGAACTCGACGCGGTGGACGAGGCGATGAACCGGCTCAGCGACGACGACCGCGAGGTACTCACCCTGGCCGCCTGGGAGGGACTCAGCTCAGGCGAGATCGCCAAGGTGCTCGGATGTTCGGGCGGCGCCGCACGCATCCGCCTGCACCGGGCACGCAAACGCTTCGCCGAAGCGTTGCAACAATCAGGCTCACAGGCCGTGCACGCGGGCCGGATACGCATTCGGAAGGAGACACGGTGAAAGACGAGATGCTCCGCGGCAAGGCACCCGTCCTGGACGAGGACCTGGCGGGTAGCGCGCGCTCCAATGGGGCGGACGCGCTCCTGGCTCAGATCTACACGATGGAGCCACAGCCCGCACGGGCGAAGCCGCGGCTGGTGCGGCCACCTCGGCGCGCATGGCGGTTGCTGATCGGTGCGGCCGCCGCCACGCTGCTGGGGGGCGGCATCGCCCTCGCGTCGGCGGTGATCGGCACTCCTGATGAGGTGTACGCGGGGGAGGCGGTGACGATCGACCGCGACGGCAACGACTACGTCTTCTACTTCACCAAGGGTGACCCGAACCCGGACGACCTGCGAAAAGTGTTTCGCAGGGTCGGCCTGGACGTCAAAGTGACGATGGTGCCCGTCTCACCCCGCGATCCGTTCCCGTACGCCGAACTCGTTCGCAAGGACAACGACCAGAGCCGCGTCGTGTACGAACACGCGGAATGCGAGGAGCGCGTCGAGGGATGCCTGGGCAGCATGCGTGTCAGCGCGGACCTGACCGGGCCTGCGGAGTTCAGGCTCGGCCGCCCGGCCCGGCCAGGTGAGCGGTACGAGGTGCCGGTCGACGCGACGCTGCCGGGTGAAGTCCTGGCGGGGGTGGCGGTCGAGGACAAAAGCGCAGCCGAGGTCGTGCGGATCGCTCGCGAACGCGGCCTTCGGGTGAGCTACACAATCGATTGGCCGCGGAAGGAGGGGAGAGGCTTCGCGTCCGAGGGATCCGAGGGGAAGATCCCTGCTTCCCGCATCGATCCCGCCTGGGCAGCGGCGAGTGCGCGGACCTACAACGACGGTGCGATCATCGTGCACGTCGTTCCCGGGCCCGACACGACTCCGCCCCCCGCATTCTGCCGTCAGCACGCCGGGGACACCGCCCCTCTTGTCGCCTGCTGAACGGCCTTTGACACGCGTTGACGACTCCGATCCCGTCGGCGCCGCGGCGCCGACGGGATCCCCCGGGTCCTGCGGGATCCCCTAGGTCCTGGTGGGTCACATCACCACCACCGCCCATTACGGCCTTGCCGGTCAGTAGCGGCACCACCGTGGCCATGCCCTAGCGCTGCCTTACCTCGGCGACGATGGCCCGGACGCTGCCTGGGCCATCACCGCCCTCGCCTTTCAGGTCAGGGAGCCGGTGTCAGGTCATGGAGCCGTGCGGCTCTCAAGGGGCGCCACCCGGTGGTGCCGAGTTTGGCCAGCTCACCCTCGACGGTGATGACGCCGAAGAAGTTGATGTTGTCACTGTGGCCGGGTGAGATGTGCGACAAGATCTCATCACTTACCTCTGGTCACCGGGGCTGACCCGGTCCTGGCTGACGCCGAGGAGTTCCGAGGCGTGCGGTCGCGGTGCGCGGGTAAGGCCGCGAACAGTTCGTTGAACGTCTTGTCAGAGATGTCGCGCGGGGTTCGCCGGGGATCCTTCGGCTGGTAGGGGGCCCGGCGGGCAGGGTTCCTGAAGGTGTGCATCGCCTTGGCGGCCAACCTCCCGCGCGCGGGCGTCGGCATCGTCGTCGTCGCCGAACTCCTCGGCCGCGCCCGGCTCGACATCACCCGCCGCTACACCCTGCCCACCCGCGCCGATCTCGAAAACGCCGTCGGCCATCTCCCCGCCGACCAGCAGGGCGCCGCTGAACAGGGCGGACTCAATCGCGTGTACCTGGCTTTACCGACACCCCGAAACGGGCTCGCCGGCCCGGCCGAGGGGACGGCCGGACCGGCGAGGTGCTCGCGGATGTCTAGGACGCCGCGTGCTCCGGACTGTCGACGTAGATCCGACCGAAGTCGATCGCCGGGCTGAATCCGGCGAAGTTACGCTGGACCTCGGCCCTTTCCGCCGCGTTCGGGTTCGCGTTGGTGCAGCTCGTGCCCGCGCTCGCGCCGGACATCAGGTCCGTGCACCGACCGGTACGCCGGTCGGGCAGGCCCAGGATGTGGCCGATCTCGTGGGCGGCGATCCGCAGCGGGTTGTGACCCTCCGCGGTCGCCTGTCGTCCCATCCACACGGTTCCGCGACCCAGGCTGATGGGCTGCGCGCGGGGCCAGCCGTTGTCGGCGATCACCACGAAGTCCGCGGGACTGCCGGCCACCAGCCGTACGTTCGGGGCGCTGGAGTTCCAGATCTGGGCCGCCTGGTCCACGGCGGATCGGAACTCCGCGGCCCTGCTCGCGTCGTACCTGAGCACGCGAACCGCTGCCGTACGGGCGTCCGCCGCGTGGGCGGGCGCTGCCTGGGCGGGGGTGACCGTCACCAGGAAGGCCAGCCCCAGGATGAGGGCGACGCCGAAGCGAATGATCCTTGACATTTCTAGCGGGCCTCCTCGGCCATCGGGGGGTTGCTCACGGGGAGCAGCTGGTGAGGAGGGGAGATCAGCCGGTGACGAGCGTCAGCCCGTACGCCGAGAGGATCTCGTTGACCGGCTGGTGGTAGGTCGTGCCGCCGGAGCTGCAGTTGCCCGAGCCGCCGGAGGTGACACCCTGGGCCTGGCTGCCGGAGATGAACGAGCCGCCGGAGTCGCCGGGCTCGGCACACGCGCTGGTGCGGGTCAGGCCGCTCACCGAGCCCTGCGAGTAGTTCACGGTGGCGCCGTGCTGCTGGATGGTGCCGCAGCGCCAGCCGGTGGTGGAACCGGAGCGGCAGATCGAGGAGCCGACCGACGCCTGGGTGGAGCCACGGACGGTGACGTTGGCGCCGCCGGAGCCGCGGACGTAGGGGGTCACGGTGTGGCCGGGGGTGGAGACCCAGGCGTAGTCGTTACCGGGGAACGACGAGCCGTAGAAGGAGCCGGACGGGCTGCTGGTGACGCTGCCCGCCCTGCCGCAGTGACCGGCGGTCACGAAGCCGGGGGCGCTGCCACGACGCGCGGAGAAGCCGATGCTGCAGCGGCTGCCGCCGATGTAGTAGGCGTTGCCGCCGATGAGGTTGATGAAGGCCTGGGGCTTCTCGGTGGAGAGCGCCACCTTCACGGCGCTCTTGTCGGCGCCCGCGGCGGCGGCGAGGGCCTCGCCCGCGGCCTGGTTGCCGGCCTGGATCACGACGCTGTTGGTCGCGACGTCGACGTACCAGAGGGAGGCACCCGCCTTCGCCTCCGCCGACGCCCCGTCGAGCTTGGCCTTGACGGCGTCGAGGTTGGCGAGGGAACGGCCGACGATCACGGGCTGCGCGCCCTTGGCCCTGATGGCGCCCGCGTCGGCGGCGTCGGTGGTCGCCACGGAGAGCTGGGAGGCGTCGCCGTTGAGCCAGGCGCCGGCGTACTCGGCGCCGAGCTCCTGGGTCAGGGCGGCCTCGGAGGCGGCCGCGCGGTGCTCGTTGGCCAGGCGCTGGACGGCCTGCTCGGCGGTGAGGCCGAGGTCGCGCTGGAGGGCCTCGAGCATCGCGGGCTGAGGCTGGGGGGCAGGGGGGGCGGATGCTGCGACGGCGGGCGCCACGGTGGCGACCAGGTACAGGGCCACGGTGGTGGCGCCGGCCAGGAGGGTACCTCGACGTAACATAGACACTCCTTGTGAGGGGTGCTGTCAAGGTATTGGCCAGAGGCGCACGGAGGGATCTCCCAAAGAGTCCCTATCGCGATGTTATGGGGCTTGATTTCTTTTTCCGGGCCTCCGTCGGACCGGCCGCGCGGTGATCGTACGAGGGCCGAGGACGCCTTCCTCCCGGGGCGGGGCGAGGTGACCGAAACAGCTGGGGAATGCAGCCGAAACGGCGGGGGAGCGATTGACGATCGCGCGCTTCCGCTACTCGCGCGGCCGGGGGGAACTCTGGAAGACTGGTCGCCGCGCCTTCGGCGCGCAGGTGCCGATTCCTGGCAGCAATCAAACGGAGCAACGGCGATGACTTGTTCTGGACATCCGGAACTCGCGAAGATAGATCGCCGCACCGCACGTGTGGCCGGTCGGCGGGGAGGCGCCCCCGCGACGTCCGTTCCGCGTCCTCCCCGGACACACTTCGCGCGGGCCGTCGTCCAGGTCGCTCACCGCCCGGCCGTCACGGCCCGGATGTCACAGAAGGACACGCACCATGACTGACGAAGCAGCCGTCGCCGACGCCGACGGGAGCGAGGAGACGGCGACGCTGCCGCGCCGCAGTGACGCGCTCCGGTGCCCGCACACCGAGCACGGTGAGCGCCGCTGCGTCCTGCCGCCCGACCACGAGCTGGACCACGTCTACCCGTACCAGAAGGCCCCCGCCCTGTGCGCGGGTGAGTGACGGGTAACCGGTTAAGGAGCAGACCTCAGAGGACGCCGATCTTCTCGGCGGCGGCTACGGCCGCGCGGACGGCGTGCGCCGGGTCGCCCTCGTGGTAGCGCCGCTCGCTGGGCTCGATGTTGTCGAGAAACTCCTGGTAGCGGACGGCGTACGCGAGATGCTGCAGCGGCTCCGCCAGGGTCAGCGCGCGGGCCGGGTCGCAGCCGGGGACGGCCGCCGCCCACGTCTCGCACCAGGCCTCCGAGGCCGCCTCCCAGCGGTCGGGGGACAGGAAGTCGCGGGGGCGCAGCCCGTCGAGGGCGGGGTGGCCGTAGTGGCTGTCGGCGAGGTCCAGCACGACGGTGCCGCGCGGCCCCGACACCCAGTTGCCCGGGTGGAAGTCGCCGTGCACCAGCGTGCGCGGCAGGCCGCACGACTCCAGCGCGGCGGCCAGCGACGGCAGGCGGCCGGCCAGCCGGTGGGCCTGGCGCAGCTCCCCGGCGTCCAGGTCACCGGCCGCCTCGCCGTCGAGCAGCTCACCCACCGGGGCGGCCAGGGCCGGGGGCGTACGGTCGGGAAGCCCGCCGAGCCGCCCGTCCCCGTGCCTGGCGAGGGCCGCCTGTGCCCTCGCCAGGCGGCTCACCGCCTCGGCGACGATCTCTCGCGACGCCCCGTGACCGTCGCCGCCGGGCACGTGCTCCAGGAGCACCCGCCGGTTCGGGGTGTCGGACGCCACGATCGCGGGCACCAGGCCGGGATCCTCCGCCGCGAGCATCCCGATCGCGCGGGCCTCGTCGGCGGCGAACGCGGGAGTGATCTTCAGCCAGACCGGTCCCGGGCGGGTGGGGATGCGGAACAGCCCCGCCAGGTTCCACGTCCGCACCTGTCGCGCGGGCCCCTCGGCGGGCCTGCCCGCCTCGCGCAGCGCGGCCTCGGCCCAGCCCAGTGCCTCGCGCACCCCCGAGGCCTTCGCCCACTCCGCCCGATGCGCCACGGGACCCGCCAGGTCTCCCGGGGCTCCGGGCGCGGACGGTCTCCCGGTGGCGTCCGCGTCACCGCGCCCGAGGGAGGCCAGGCCGGTCGCGGGGCGGCTCAGGGCCTCGACGTGATAGGTCGTGTGGCCGTCGCGGGGGCCGTGGCCGCCGTCCTCGGCGTCGACCAGGCGCAGCACCACCACGGGCGTGCCGAGCACGCCCTCCAGGTGGTCCACGACCGATCCGACCTCGGCCCACCAGGGGACCGCCACGGGGAACGGCCCGACCGTTCCCAGCCACTCGGCGCCCGTCGTCACAAGGGCGCTCACCGTACGGCCGGATGCTTCGCTCACGGGGGCAGTGTGCCGTCAGCGAGGCCGCCGGTGCCACGGGTTTTCGCGAGGACCAGGACGGGGACCAGGACGGGGACCAGGACGGGGGCCGGGACCGGGCCGAGCCGGGCGTCGAGGGTGGGGCCGGTTGCGGGACCGGTTCTCGCCGAGGCCAAGACAACGGCCAAGACAGGGGTGGGACGAGGTCAGCGCCCGGAGCCGTGGTCGTCGAACAGGGAGGGCTCGTGCCGCCGGACCGGCTGCGAGTGGGGTTCCATCGGCCCGGAGGGCTGGGAGTCCTCACCCGCACGGTTGCGCCGCAGCTGGGACAGGAGCCTCGCGTCCTCGCGCATCTCCTCCTCCGAGGGGGACAGGAAGATGGACAGGAGCAGCCCGAGGGTGAGCATGCTGATCCCGACGAGCAGGGGGAGCATGAAGTCCATCCCCTGCGCCCCGCCCGTCGGCGCGGAGGCGTTGTGGGCGCCGACCGCCATGGCGAACATGCCGGTGTAGTGCATCCCATTGACCGCGATCCCCATCAGCAGGGCGGCGCCGGTGGTGGCGAGCGCCCCGCGTACCCGCAGGCTGAACCAGAGCGCCACCGTCGCGGCGACCACGGCGATGAGCAGCGACAGTCCCACCAGGAGGGGGTCGTAGCTCACGTGCACGGACATGTTCATGGCGGCCATGCCCAGGTAGTGCATCCCGGCCACGCCCAGGCCGGTCAGCAGCCCGCCGCCGACGAGCGCGCCGGTGCTGTTCTCCCTGCGCGAGACCAGGAAGAGACCGGCGCCGACGACGACGACCGCGAGCAGCGCGGACGCGATGGTCAGCGGTACGTCGTAGCGGATCGACGTGCCCGGGACGTCGAAGCCCATCATCGCGATGAAGTGCATCACCCAGATGCCGGTCCCGCCGATGGACAGGGCCGCGCTGCCGAGCCAGAGCGCGCGCGAGCCGCCCTCCGCCCCGCGTGCCCGCGCGGCGAGCAGCAGCCCCAGCAGGCAGCCGATGCTCGACATGATGTACGAGGCCGCCGGGGTGACGAGCCCGTAGGCGAAGTGGTCGATGGGAGGCATGACGGGCTCCTGCGGACGGGGAGGATTGGAACGTGCCAGAACGAGGCCGGGCCTGACCGGCCGGACGGGGATGATCGTGGGGTGGCCCGTATCGTGACTGGTTGACCGGCCAATCACTACGAGGGGTGCTCACCTTACAGTTCCCCTGTTCCGAATGGCCATAATGTGGTGATTAAGAATGTCTAAAACGAGCACGCAGTGACTGTTTCGCTCACTTGACGTGAACATCCAGGAGAGGAGGCGGGCCGATGACCAGGCTCGCCGGTCGAGGACAGAAGACGCCGCCCCCTCCGATATGGCCGGAGGACCGCTACGAGGTCGTCTGCGATCGCGACGAGCCGCACGGGAGCACCCGCGACCGCTACCACTCCCCGCGTTACGCGGTGCACTCGGCGCGTAGCCTGGAGACGGCAGGGCTCGCCAGGAGGGTGCGCGTGGTCAGGCTGTCCGACGGAGTGGTCATCTACGACCGCGTCAACGGCGTCGACCTGCCCGCCGACGAGTGGTGACCCGCCGCCCGGCACGGGGGACCTGGGGGCCCGAGGGGGCCGGGTCAACCTCCCGGGCAGGGGGTAGAGGTTCTGGATGGGCGCCGGACGCGCCGCTCGCGTCCGCCGTCCGATGAGGCCGGAGTTGTCGAGGAGTGGCCGTGGACGGATCTGTGCCATTTGTGCCGCGAACGGATGGAAGACGAGAGAACGGCGGGGGCGCCGGGGCGGGCCCCTGCGAGGGACGCGCGAGAATGCTCGCCGGACTGGCCGAGGCCAGCCACATGAGCGCGGTGGAGAAGCTCCCGGCCCTCGTCGGGGAGCACGCCGCCCACGTCGGCCTGCACGACGTGCGGATCTACCTGGCCGACCTGCAGCAGGACGTGCTGCGCCCGCTGACCGGCCACGGCGCCGGAGAGGACAGGGACGAGCTGCGGATCGACGGGACGCTGGCCGGGCGGGCCTTCCAGGAGGTGCGCGTCCTGTTCAGGCCCCCCTCGGGAGACGAACCCGGCCGCTGGTGGGTGCCGCTGCTCGACGGCACGGAACGCCTCGGGGTGCTGCGCGTCAGCGCCCGGCCGGAGACGGACGAGGACGGGGTCCAGGAGGACATGAGGCATCTCGCGTCCATGACGGCGCTGCTGCTGGTGAGCAAGCGCTCCCAGAGCGACTCCTACGCCCGGCTGGTACGGACCCGGCCGATGAACGTCGCCGCCGAGATGCAGTGGAACCTGCTGCCGTCGCTCACCTTCGCCAACGAGGAGGTGGTGATCGGCGCCGCGCTCGAACCGGCCTACGAGCTCGGCGGCGACGCCTTCGACTACGCGCTGTCCGGCGAGTCCGTCCATCTGGCGGTCTTCGACGCGATGGGGCACGACGCGTCCGCGGGGCTGACCGCGAACCTCGCGGTGGCCGCCTGCCGCAACCGGCGCCGCCAGGGCGCGGACCTGGTCGAGGTCAGCGAGGGGATCGAGGAGGTGCTGATCAAGGAGTTCGGCCTGGGCAACCGCTTCGCCACGGCCGTCCTGGCCAACCTGGACACGCGGACCGGCGTGTTCACCTGGGTCAACCGCGGCCACCACCCGCCGGTGGTGATCAGGGGAGGGCGCTGGGTCGCCACCCTGCGGTGCAAGCCCGCCCACCCGATGGGGCTCGGCCTCGGGCTGCCGGTGACCCTCTGCAGGGAGCAGCTGGAGCCCGGCGACCGCGTGCTCCTCTACACCGACGGCATGACCGAGGCCCGTAACCGGACGGGCGAGGAGTTCGGCCTGGAGCGCTTCGTCGACTTCATCATCCGCCGCAACGCCGACGGCCTTCCCGTGCCCGAGACCCTGCGCCGCCTGGTCCGCAGCGTGCTGAAGTATCACGACGGGGTGCTGCAGGACGACGCGACCGTCCTGCTGGTGGAGTGGCGCGGCGGCGCCCAGGGGAAACTGCGCCTCTGAGCCCGGCCCCGGCGTTCCCGGGCGGTTTCGGGCGGCGAGGTCGTGATTGCCCCGTCAGGGGGCCGGAGGCCCGGGAGGGTAGGGGCTCTCGCCGTCCCGGATCGCCGTGAGCATCCGGGCCGTGTGCGCCCGTACGGCCTCGTGCAGGCCGTGGCCGAAGCTCACCCGGGCCACCCCGAGGTCCGCCAGCTCGCCGAGCGACGGCGTGCCGGGGCGGAACAGGATGTTGACCGGCCCGCCGACTCCCTCGACCAGTGCGCGGACGGCCCCCGCCGCGGCCGCGAAGATCGGGTAGACGCAGTCGGCGCCCGCCTCCAGGTAGCGGCGGCCCCGCCGCAGCGACTCGGCCAGCCGCTCCTCGGGGCTCCCCGTCCCGTGGAGGTAGGTGTCGACCCTGGCGTTGATCACCAGGTCCACGCCCGCGCCGGTCGCGGCGGCCCTGACGGCGCCGAGCAGGGCGACCTGCTCGTCGACGTCGACCATCGCGCCCGTACGGGGGTCGGAGTCCTCCAGGAGGCAGCCGGACACCCCCGCGGCGACGAGCCGCCCGACCAGCTCGGCGGGCTCCAGCCCGTAGCCGCGCTCCATGTCGGCGGTGACGGGCAGGCCGACCGAGCGGCTGATCCTGGCGATCGCGGCGAGCATCTCCTCCGCGGGCGTCCCCTCGCCGTCGTCGTAGCCGAGCACCGGGGCGATCGCGGCGCTCCCGGTGGCGATCACCGGGAAGCCCGCCGCCTCGACGGCGCGGGCCGACGCGGCGTCCCAGACGTTGGGCAGCACCAGCGGGCGGCCGGGTACGTGCAGCGCCCGCAGTGCCGAGGCCTTCCCGCGGGCCGTCGTCGGCGCGGTGCCGCCGGTGTCCCCATCGGTCGAAGCGGTCGAAGTACTCATGAGGGCGACCCTAGGCGGGAAGTGGACCGACCCTCAGGGCCAATTCCGCACCAATCGATTGGGCCACCTCCCCTTCGCCCGCCGCCGGGAACGACCTACCGGGGGTCTCAGGGGTCTCAGGGGTCGGGGAAAGCGCAGACCCCCGGCCCTTGCGGGACCGGGGGTCTGTGACTCTCCGAAATCTTCGAATCGGTCAGGCGCTCTTGCGGCGCTGGGCGCGTAGAATCGCCAGGCGCTCGTTGAGCACCTCCTCCAGGTCCTCGATCGTGCGGCGCTCCAGCAGCATGTCCCAGTGCGTTCGCGGGGGCTTGGCCTTCTTGGCCTCCGGCAGCTCGCCGTCCACCCGGAGGGCGGTCGCGCCGCACATGCGGCACTCCCAGGTCGCCGGGATCTCGGCTTCAGCGGCAAGCGGAACGTCGAATCGATGGCCCTTCGGGCAGGTGTAGGACACCTCCTGGCGCGGGGCCAGATCGGTGTTGCGGTCGTTCTCGTAGCTGGTCGCCCCGAGTCTGGTGCCGCGTAGCGCACGCTCGCCCATGTCTGAATGCCTCCTGAGGGCCCCGTCGTGAGGGGTTCGTCTCCCACGGCGTACAACGCTTGGTACCGTGTGTGGATTCCCACAGACAGGGTGATCCAATCGCACGTTCTTGACCCGGTCTGCGAAGGACCCTTTTTTCGAGGCTTCTCAGATGCGTTCGGGGACCTCGTTTCCGGCCGATCTGATGGCCTTGGGCAGGTCGATGAGGGCGAGCAGCACGAAACCGAGCACGAAGAAGATCACCAAAGAGATGATTCCCAGGCGATAGCTGTCGGTCAGTTGGAGCGCCAGGCCGAGGGTGAACGACCCGAGGAACGTCGAGCCCTTGTCGCTGATCTCGTACAGGCTGTAGTACTCCGCCTCCTTGCCCCTCGGGATCACGTGGGAGAAGAGCGACCGCGACAGGGCCTGGGTCCCGCCCATCACGATCGCGATGGCGAACGCCAGCGCGAAGAACGGCAGGGCCGAGCCCCTGGGCAGGAAGTAGGCCACGGCCACCACGGCGATCCAGGCGACCAGCGCGACCATCACGACCCGCTTGGCCCCGTACGAGGCGGCGAGCTTGCCGAGCAGCAGCGCCCCGAAGAAGGCCACGAACTGCACCATCAGGATCGCCTGGATCTGCACCTCCTGGGCCAGCCCGAGCTCCTTGTCGGCGTAGGTGGCCGAGAAGGAGATCACGGTCTGCACGCCGTCGTTGTAGACGAGATAGGCGACCAGGAAGCCCAGGGTGAGCGGATAGCGCCGTAGCTCCCTGATCGTGCGGCCCAGCTGGCGGAAGCTGCCCGTCACGGCCTGGCCCGCGCTCTCCGCGCCTGAGGGGGTCGCCCGCCGGTTGCGCAGCCGCAGCAGCGGGATGATCGTGAACCCGCCCCACCACAGGCCCGCGGACGCCAGGGCGATACGCACGGCCTCGCTCTCGGTGACGCCGAAGGACTCGTGGCCGAGGAAGAGCACCAGGTGGAGGGCGAGCAGCAGGCCGCCGCCGAGATAGCCGAAACCCCACCCCCTGGCGGAGACCTTGTCGCGCTCGTCCGCGGTGGCGATCTCCGGCAGGAACGAGTTGTAGATCACGAACGCGGCGGCGAAGGCGACGCTGGACACCAGGAACAGCACGCCGCCCAGCAGGTAGCGCCCGTCGGCGACGAACCAGAAGCAGACGGTCGCCCCCGCGCCGATGTAGGCGAAGAGACCGAGAAGCTCCTTCTTACGGCCGGTGTGGTCGGCCAGCGCGCCCACCATGGGCATCAGGATGATCTGCAGGATGGCCGCGGAGCCCACTACGAAGGAGTAGTAGGCGCTGGGCCGCACGTCGAACCCGATCACGTCGACGTACGGGCGGCCCTGGGCGGCGGTCTCCGCGATCGTCGTCAGGTACGGGCCCAGGAAGACCGTCAGGATGGTGGTCGGGAAGGCGGAGTTCGCCCAGTCGTAGAAGTACCAGCCGCGCTGCTCGCGGCGTCGGGACTGGGGGGAGTCCTCGACGACCTGTTCGGAGGTCATGGGCGGTCCTCGGTGTGTCGGGGGTGGGGGTGCGGGGGAGGTGGGGCGGAGG
>NZ_JBSZKT010000030.1:0-102555 GCF_055690525.1 Streptosporangium sp. H13245
CCACCTGAGCAAGCTGACCGAAGGAGGACTGCTCACCGTCGAGGCCCGCGGACGCCACCGCTACTACCGCCTCGCCGGACCCGCCGTCGCCCACCTCATCGAAACCCTGCAACAACTCGCGCCCGCCGCACCGATCCGCTCACTACGCCAGGAAAGCCGCGCCCGCGCGCTGCGCGAGGCCCGCACCTGCTACGACCACCTCGCCGGACGCCTGGGCGTCGAACTCATGTCCGCGATGATCGAACGCGGCCACCTGACCGGCGGCGACGGCACCTTCGACCTCACACACGCCCAGCGCGACCGGCCCACCGGCTACGGCCACGACGCCGACTACACCCTCACCCCATCCGGCAACGAGTTCATCGCCGACCTCGGCCTGCACCTACCGGCACGCCGACGCCCCGTCCGCTACTGCGTCGACTGGAGCGAACAACGCCACCACCTCGCCGGAGCACTCGGCCGCGGCCTGCTCGACCACTTCACCCAGGCCGACTGGATACGACGCACCGAGGCCACCCGCGCCGTCCACGTCACCGACCTCGGCCACCAGGGCCTGCGCGACACCCTCGGCATCGACCTCACCTCCCCCTAAGCGGGGCGCGAGGCCGCGCCGCGCCGGGTCGGGACCCGTTCCTCCGGGTCCGCGGGGGGATCGGGCAGTGCCAGGCACAGGGCGTCGAGCCCGGCGCTGAAGGAGTGCTCGGGCGGGGTGCCGTAGCCGATCACCAGGCCGTCGCGGGCGGGCATGTCGCTGTCGGGGTGCCGGTAGGGGGCCAGGCCGTCCAGCGCCAGGCCCTGGCGCCGGGCGGCGCGCAGCGCGGCCTGCTCGGTGCCGGGCGGGAGTTCGAGTACGGCGTGCAGTCCTGCCGCGATGCCGCTCACCCGGACATGAGGGGCCCGTTCGGCCAGCGTGGCCGTGAGCTGGTCCCGGCGGCGCCGGTAGATCTGGCGCATCCGGCGCAGATGCCGGTCGTAGGAGCCGCAGGCGATGAAGTCGGCGAGGGTGAGCTGGTCGATGACCGCCGACCACATCTCCCTCGGCCCTTTCGCGGCGACCACATCATCGACGAGCCACCCCGGCAGGACCATCCAGCCCAGCCGCATCGCGGGGGAGAGACTCTTGCTGATCGAGCCGAGATAGACGACGCGATCCGGATCGAGACCCTGGACGGCGCCGATCGGCTCGCGGTCGTAGCGGAACTCGCCGTCGTAGTCGTCTTCAAGCATCACCCCGCCACTGGCCCGAGCCCAGTCGACGACCGCCGCGCGCCGCTCGTGGTGCAGCGGGTCCCCGGTGGGGTACTGGTGGGCCGGTGTGAGCAGCACGGCCTCCGCCCCGGTGGCGGGCAGCTCGTCGATCCGCGCGCCGTGCGCGTCGACCGTCAGCGGAACGGTACGGATCCCGCTCCCGGTGATGATCTCCCGGTGGAAGCCCAGGCCGTACGCCTCCACGGCCACGGGACCGCGGAGCAGCGAGCACAGCAGCCGCAGCCCGTGGGCGAAACCGGAACAGACGACGATCCGCTCGGGCTCCGTGCGCACACCTCGGGCGCGCGCCAGATACTCGGTCAGCGCCCGCCGCAGCTCAATCCGGCCGCGCGGATCCCCCACACCGAAGGCGTCGCTGGGCGCGGCCGCCATCGCGCGCCGGGCCGAGGTCATCCAGGCCGTACGGGGGAAGGCGGCCGCGTCCGGTGAGCTGGGCAGCAGATCGTAGGCGGGACGCCGCCGGGCCGGTTGGGCCAGGGCACGCGACCGGCCCGTCTCCAGGGGCGTGACGCGCTGCGCGACACGCGTACCCGAACCCTGGCGGGCGGTGAGCCACCCCTCCTCGACGAGCTCCGCGTACGCGTCGGCGACGGTGTTGCGGGCGATGCCGAGATCGGCGGCCAGGGTCCGGTGCGGGGGCAGCCGGGTGCCGGACACCAGCAGGCCAGAACCGATCGCCTCCCGCAGCGCGCGCATCAGCTTCACCCGGATGCCCCCCGGGCCCGTCAGCACGAGGTGCAGGTCGGCACCCACCCCCGGCCCGGCCGCCGACTCCGAAGAATTGCCCCATGAATCGCTCACAGAAATGCACCATACCGTGGGGCCATTCGGTTCCTAGAGTCGTGCCATGACCACCATTCAGGTTCCGGAACGCATGAACTTCGCCCGGATCGCCCCGAAGGTCTTCAAGGCCGTACTCGCCCTGGACGCCGCCGCCCGGGACGGCCTCGACCCGGTCCTCCTTGAGCTCGTCCAGATCCGCGCCTCCCAGATCAACAGGTGCGCGTACTGCATCGACTACCACACGAGTGACGCCCGCAAGGCAGGCGAGAGCGAGGAACGCGTCTACCAGCTCAGCGCCTGGCAGGAGTCCAGCCTCTACACCGCCAGGGAGCGCGCGGCCCTCGCACTGACCGAGGAGGTCACGCTGCTGCCCGGGGGCGTGACCGGCGCCGTCTACGCCGAGGCGGAGAAGCACTTCGGGGAGAGGGAGCTGGCCCAGCTCATCGCGCTGATCTTCACGGTCAACGTCTGGAACCGGATGAACGTCACCACGCGCAAGACCCCCGGCACCGACTAGCCGCACCACCGAGCTCCCCACGGGCGGCGACCCGCCCCCGTTCCAGGCCCAGCACCCAAACACAGCCACCACCCATCCCAGACCCAGCACCCAAACACAGCCACCACCCATTCCAGACCCAGCACTCGAACGACCATCCGATCGAAGGATTCCCGACGTGACCGTCACCGCTTAAACCCCTCAAACCCCGCCAGCGGCGACCGGCCCCGGCCGGTCACCCGTCAGGGGATGGCTCGCCGTCCTCGCCGTGACCCTCGGCATCTTCGCCGTGATGACCTCCGAACTCCTCCCCGTCGGCCTGCTCACCTCGATCGGCTCGGCGCTGGACGTCTCCGAGGGCACCGCGGCGCTGATGGTGACCGTCCCCGGTCTGGTGGCCGCCATCTCGGCGCCCCTGGTGACCGTGACCACCGGCAAGGTGGACCGCCGCCTTGTCCTGGCCGTTCTCATCGGCATCGTGGGCGCCGCAAACCTCGCCTCCGCCTTCGCCACGAGCTTCGCCGTCGTCCTCGTCGCCCGGTTCCTGATCGGCGTCAGCGTCGGCGGCTTCTGGTCCCTGGCCGGTGGCATCGCCCTGCGCCTCGTACCCGAGAGGCACGTCGCCCGCGCCACCGCCGTCATTTTCGGCGGCGTGGAGACCGCCTCCGTCCTCGGCGTGCCCGCCGGAACCCTGATCGGCGACTCCAGCGGCTGGCGTACCGCCTTCACCGCCGTCGGCGTCCTCGGCCTGACCTCGCTGGCCTGCATGGTTCTTTTGATGCCGAAGGTCGAACCGGAGCAGACGATCACCTTCGCCGACCTGCCGAAGGTCTTCCGCTCCAACACGGCGGTACGAGTGGGCATCGCGATGACCTTCCTGGTCATCACCGGTCACTTCGTGGCCTACACCTTCGTCCGTCCCATCCTGCTGGCCGACGGTGTCGGCCACGGCATGATCAGCGCCCTGCTGCTGACCTTCGGCGTCGCGGGCATCTGCGGCAACTTCGTCGCCGGTGCCCTGGTCACCAGGCGGCTGCGGCAGACCGTCCTCGGCATCGCCGTGATCCTCGCCGCGGCCATGACGCTGCTCGCCGTGACCGACAACGACGCCCTCTCCGCCGGAGCCATCCTCACCCTGTGGGGTCTCGGCTACGGAGCGGTCCCGGTCACCTTCCAGACCTGGATCCTCAACGCCGCGCCCGACGCCACCGAGGCCGCCTCCTCGCTGTACGTGTCGATGTTCAACCTGTCCATCGCGCTCGGCGCCCTTCTCGGCGGCCTGGCCGTCGACAACATCGCCACCGCCAGCGTGCTGTGGATCGGCGGCGGCCTCGCCGTACTCGTCCTGCCGGTCCTCGGCGCCGCGGGCCGTGCCAGGCACACCGCCGGTGTCCGGAACGCCCCGAACCGCGTTCCCCAGAGCGGGTAGACCATGGCGCGGCGTCCGGGGAGGCGTCGGCACGTTCTCAGCGGGGCGGGGCGGATCCCTTCAGCGTCTTCCCGCCCTGGCCAGCGCGTCCTCGGCCTGCGCGGCCAGAGCGGCGACGAGATCGGCCGCGGAGGGCAGGTCGCCGATGAGGTCGACGGCCTCACCGGCCCACACCGGCAGCGGGGGCACCTCGCCCCCCGCCACGGCGTCGCGATAGGCCCGCCTGGCCTCGGGGTCGGCCGCGAGCTCGGCCTCCCGGCCCCGCCATTCGTCGAGGTAGGGGTGGCCGAGCGTGCGGGCGGTGTACTCCGACGGCCACCGGGAGCCTCGGACGACATCCAGCACGCTGCTGCGCTCGGTGTCCTCCCCGCCGCCCTCGATGATCGCCTTGGTGGTCGAGGGATCCACGAGGGCCTCGGTCGTGACGTGGAAACGGGTGCCGATGAGTGCCCCGGCGGCGCCGAGCGCCAGGGCCGCGGCCACGCCTCGGCCATCGGCGATCCCCCCGGCCGCCAGCACCGGCACCGGTGCCGCCAGATCCACCACCACGGGCACGAACGGCAGGGTGGACCGCCCGTACCTGGCGCCGTGCCCGCCGCTTTCCGTGCCCTGCGCCACGATGACATCCGCGCCCAGGTCCACCGCGCGCCTGGCCTCGTCCAGGGAGGTGACCTGAATGATCAGCGCCGCACCCGCCTCGCGGACGCGTCCGGCGAACGGGCTCGGGTCACCGAAGGACAACATCACCGCCGCGGGGTCGTGCTCCAGCGCGTGCTCGACCGCGCCGACGTCTATCGCCCAGGTCAGGAAACCAATGCCCCACGGCTTGTCCGTACCACCCGTGACGATCGGCACCTCGCGGGCCAGCCAGTCGCGATCCCCGTCGCCCGAGCCCAGCAGCCCCAGCCCTCCGCCGCGAGAGACGGCCGCCGTCAGCGCACCACCGGCCGACCCGCCCATCGGCGCCAGTGCGATCGGGTGCTGGACACCGAACAACTCCGTGAACGCCGTCGACAACGTCATAACCACCATCATCGCCCATCACCGGCCTTCGGCCGAAGGCGGCCACCGTGAACCGCCCGCGCCGCTGTTCCGAGGCGGTGTACGACGTGTCCGAAGTGCCCGTTCAAAGGAGTGGCACGGTCATCCGTACGCGCGGATGACGCCGCCGGTGCCGTCGCCTTCGACGCAGCGCAGATAGTGGCCGACGAGCTCGTCCATCGCCACCGGACGCATTCCGGGGAAATGCTCGTCGAAGGTGGTGACTGAGTCGCCGATCATCGTGGGGCTGACCACGTTGATCCGCATCCCCCTCGGCAGCTCGATCGCGGCCGACAGGGCGAAGCTGTGCAGCGCGCCGCTGATGACGCCGCCGCCGGTGACGTGCGGCCAGGCCTCGTCGGCGAAGATTCCCGACGTCAGGGTGAAGGACGCGCCGTCGGCGCAGTGGTGCTGGCCGGTGAGAACCAGATCGGCCTGCCCGAAGAACTTGGCCCGCATGTTCTCGTACAGCGCCTCCGAGGTCAGTGTCCCGAACTCGTCGAGCGCGCCGTGCGCCGCGACGCTCACGACACCGTCGACCGCCCCGACCTCGCGGTACATGGCCTCGATGGTCGCGGGTGAGAGCAGGTCGACGTGGACGTCACCCGAGGCGCGTCCGGCCACGACAACGTCGTGGCCGTTGGATCGCAGTGCCGGTACCAGCCGCCGTCCGATGGTGCCGGCGCCGCCGACGACGATGATCCTCATCGTGCGTTCTCCCTCAGGGACGGGGTTTCCTGCGCGGGGTGCCGATCGAGGGTCCGTGCCAGCAATGTGAGC
This sequence comes from Streptosporangium sp. H13245, assembly GCF_055690525.1. NCBI lineage: Bacteria > Bacillati > Actinomycetota > Actinomycetes > Streptosporangiales > Streptosporangiaceae > Streptosporangium > Streptosporangium sp. H13245. The sequence continues at coordinate 5,799 of NZ_JBSZKT010000030.1, forward strand.
GCGTCGGCGTCAGGGGTGCCCGCAGGCGCGTAGAACAGCCCCATCTGCTGGTCGTCGTCGGGCAGGGTGACCGTCTCGTTCGCCAGGGTCAACCGCCCGACGACAGGATGGTCGAGTTCACGCAGGTAGTACGAGCAGGTTCGGACGGGGCGTCGCGCCCACATCCGCGCGAACTCCGGGCTGCCCGCCGCGAGGTGGCCGACGAGCTGTTCGAGCACCGGGTCGGCCGGGTGCCGTGCGCCCGCCTGATGCAGGGCCGCGACGGTGACCTGCGCCTTGGCGGTCCAGTCGCGGTACAACGCACGGTGGTGCGGGTCGAGGAACAGCATTCGCGCGATGTTCGGACGGACTCGCGTGTCCGGGGCGTCGAAGTCGACGTGACCGGCCAGCAGGGCGTGCCCGAGGCGGTTCCACGCGAGGACGTCGGCGCGGTGGTCGACGACGATCGCCGGGGTCCCGGGCATCGCGGCGAGCAGCTCACGTACCGAAGGCCGCAGCGTGGTCCGCCGGGCGCGAGGCCGGGTCGGCCGTCTCGGGGCGGCGAGGATCCGCAGATGTTCGTGCTCGGCGGGATCGAGCCGCAACGCCGTGGCCAGCGCGTCGATGACCGCGGCGGAGGCGCTGTCGCCGACGCCCTGCTCAAGCCGCGTGTAGTAGCCGACACTGACCCCGGCGAGCTCGGCCAGCTCCTCCCTGCGCAGCCCCGGGACCCGCCGGTGGGTGACGCCGGGCCGGATGCCCGCCTCGGCCGGGGTCAGGCGTTCACGCCTGCTGCGCAGGAATCCGCCGAGATCGTTCGCTCCGTTGGTGGTCACCACCCCATCGTCGCGCCGCTCGCCGGTCTCCGCCTGCCCCAAACACGGATACCCTCACGAACCTCCCACGTCGAGCTGATTGGTCGCGAACGGCAACCGCCCCAGGCGCCCGGCAACAAAGCAGGCCAAAGGACCGGCGAACAGGTGGGACAGCCGTGGCGCGCGACCTGGTGGAGGCTTCCGCTCGCCGCGCAGTCGGCCACAGGTGGCTTCCAAGTGCCGGTGTCCAGCATGGGTGGCGTGGCCCGTACTCGAAGGAACCTGACACAGACACGACGCCCGAAGGGCATCGCCAACCGGCCCTCCGGCAGGACCCTGGCCCGCAGGCGGCGGTCCGGGCCGGAGCGCGTACCGAGACAGGCTTCCGCCGGGGCGTCGGAGCGTCTGACGGTCAAGGTGTTCCTCAAGGAGGCGCGGCTCGCGATCTTTCTGGCGGTCCTGTTCGCCTGCCTCCAGACGTTCGTGGTCCTCAGCGTCATACCGCAGCTGAGGGTGGCGCTCGGCTACACGGGCACGCCCGGCACCGCGACCGTCCTGTCGTGTGTGCGCCTGGGCAGGGCGAAGTACGACTGCGACGCGCGCTTCGTGTTCGACGACCGGTCGAAGGAGGCGATCGTCGTCGACACCATCCCGGACACGGAAGCGGGCGAGGTCTTCCCGGCCGCGTTGACCCCCGAGGGGGACCGGGCGCTGCCCACGGGGGCGCGGGGCGTGTGGAGGCAGATCGGACTGCTCATCGCGCTCCCGTTCGCGGTGGCCCTCATCGCCTTCCTCACCGCCGTCGTGAACCGCTCCAGGAAGGGGATCATCTGGACGGGCGCACTGGGGCTCCCCTTCTTCGTCACGACGATCGTCTGGTTCACCGTCTGGAGGTGACGGCCTCCTCGGGACCCCGGATCCGGCGGTGCGGCCCGAACGCCGTCGGCCACCGGGAGGACCTGCCTGGCCCGGCCGGTGCCGTCGCGCGTACTCATGTCGCGTTCCCGTTGTCACCCGGCGGGTTCGACTGCCGAGATCAGGTTCGGAACATGGACAGGGGAACCGTGCAGAGGGTCTGCTCGGCACCGTACTCCTCGAACGTGTCGACGGGGCGGAAGCCCAGGCGGGCGGCGAGTTTCAGGGATCGCTTGTTCGCGGTCTGGGTCACGAGCAGGACCGGCTGGTCGGGGAGTTCGTCGGCCGCGGCCCGCAACGCGGCCGTCGCGGCCTCGAACGCGAACCCCGCGCCCCATGCGCCGCGCCGGAGCGCGTAGCCCAGTTCGAGCTCCTCGCCGTCCTCGGTGACCTGCCCGGGGTCGTCGGCCGACCGGCGGGCGAGCATCAGTGTCCCGACAAATCGGTTCGTCGCGGTGTCCGCGATGACGTAGTTGCCGGGCCTGGAGGTCGCGTTTGCGATCGCCTCGTCGAAGCGCCGCTCGACGTCACTCCGAGGCTGGGGACCACCGATGTACGCCTGAACCTCGGGATCGGTCGAGAGCTCGACAAAACCCTCACGGTCGGCGTCGCGCAACGCTCTGCGAAGCAGGAGTCGTTCCGAGGAGATCTCCGTGGCGGACAGCGTAGGCAACCGGCTCATAGGCCCTGGAGCATAGAACACGGCCCCCGGTCCGGGCTGCCGCACCCGCTACCCGCGCAGGCCACTCGCCACGGTTTCGAGGTGCGCGCGGCCGGGGCACGAAAAACCCGAGCCGAGGAAGACCGCCGTCTGGGAGGAAAACCTGTCGCCACGTTGGTCAGCCCCAGGCGGTCACGAAATAAAGCGCGGCCACGCCCGAAGAGAACACCCATCCCGCCGCGAACATCCTCCGCTCCGCTTTCATCGCGATGATGATTCCAACGCATATCAGGAGGCCGGGAAGCACCCACATCGCCGCGTAGATACCGACCACACCCAGGAGAATCGTCAGAACCGCGAATCCCAGAAAGAAAGTGAACGCGGCGGTCAGCGCACCACCCGCAACACGAACCATTTTGCTTCCCACAGGTCGACTCCTTCCGTTCCGGTTCAGCCAAGGAAGTGTCGGCCCACGTGAGTGTTCTCGGCAAGGGCTCGGCACGTCCGCGTGTTCGCGGGCGCCGTCAAGGTGGGGGTATCGATGGGAACAGGAAGATGGCGGGTCATAGTCTGGGGAGATGGCATTCATTCCACGCCACAGGTCGGCCGCGGCGGCACTCGCCCTGCTCAGCGTGACCGGCATCGCCACTGTGACGGTCGCGGCGTCCCCGCCGGTGACCCCTGCCCCGGGCCCGTCGCAGGCGTTCACCGCCACGGTGACGCCGGTGACACCGGGGCAGCTCCGCTACTCTTGGCGTCGGGGATGCCCGGTGCACCCCGACGACCTCAGGATGATCAGCATGACCTACTGGGGTTTCGACGGCAGGCCCCACGCGGGGAAGATGGTGATCAACAAATCGGTGGCCGACCAGGTCGTCTCGGTCTTCAGAAAGCTGTACGGTCAGCGCTTTCCCATCCGGCGGATGGAGCCGGTGGAGGTCTACAAGGGCAGCGACGACGCCTCCATGGCGGCGGACAACACCTCGGCCTTCAACTGCCGCCGCGTCGGGACCACCAGTAACTGGTCGCAGCACGCCTACGGCCTGGCGATCGACATCAACACCCGGGAAAATCCCTACATCCACCCTTATCCGGGTGGCACCGTCGATCCCCCGAACGCGAAGAGCTACGTCCGGCGGCCCCTGGACCGGCCGGGAGTCATCAACCCCGGTGACGACGTGGTCCGCGCGTTCAAGAAGATCGGCTGGGTCTGGGGTGGATCATGGTCGACCTCGAAGGACTACCAGCACTTCTCCCAGAACGGACAGTGACACCTTCGCGGCGTGAGCCACCGGCGGCCGTTTCGGCGGCCTGGGACCACCGGCCGGATACGAGCCGGGGCCGACATCACCGTACGGCGTACGCGAGCCGGGTATCTACCGTGAGCGAGGCTCTGACCTGGCCCTTGGCCGCGCCGAGCACACCTCCCACCTGGTTAACCTGCACGTATGGACAACGTTGACCGGAGAGCGCCCGCGAGCTTGAGAACGGCCTCCCTCGTGGGCGCCGCCCTGTTCGCGCTCGTCATGGCTTTCAGCGGGCTCTTCGGGGCCCGTGCCGTCTCCGCCTCCACGGCCGCCGCCCTGCCACCCCCGTCGCCGGGACGGCAGCTCATCACCGTGACGGCCGACGCCTACCAGAAGAGCACCGCCACGCTGGTCGCCTACAGCGCGGAGAACGGCCGCTGGGTGAAGGCGTACGGGCCGTGGACGGCGAGCGTCGGCGAGAACGGCATCGCCCCGCCGGGCCAGAAACGGGAGGGCGACGGGCGCACCCCGTCCGGCACGTACGGGTTCGACTTCATGTTCGGGGCCAGACCCGACCCCGGTGTGAGGTTTCCCTACCGGCAAGCGCTCTCCCACGACAAGTGGAACGACGATTCCGCCAGCCCCCTCTACAACACGTGGGTGGACGCCCGCCACGCCGATCCCGGGGTGGCTCCCGAGGACATGATGAACCCCCCGGCCTACGACTACGGCGCCGTGATCGCCTACAACACCGAGAAGCGCACCCCCGGCCTGGGTAGCGCGATCTTCCTCCACGTCAACACCGGCGGGCCCACCAGCGGCTGCGTCAGCCTGCCGGTCGACAAACTGCTGCGGGTGCTGCGCTGGATGGACCCGAAGCACTCCCCGCAGATAGACATCAGAGTCGCCTGACCAAGGAGCGATGGCTCATACGAGCATCGGCTCGGTGGCGTAGCGCTTCTCGACGTACTGCGACAGAGGAGGAGACCGGCCTGAAAGTCGAGATCACCGGCCTCTTCTCCTCTCCGAACCACGTGATCGTCTACATGCACAAGGACAAGGTCGACGAGGTGCGGCAACCGGTCAATGTCCGCCTACGGGCCCGCTGCGATCGCCGGCGTAAGGCGCACCGGTGGCAGGCGCATCAAAGGGTGCCCTCCGCCCGGAGATCACTTCGACGGGCACGGCTTCCGCCTCGATGACCCGGTGCTCGGGTCGGCGCCATGAAGCGCGAAGTAGCTCCGTATAACCGTTTGTCAGGCCCTCGTCTGTCGACACTCCGCCGGGAAGCCGCAAGGTCGCAGGTGGTGAGCGTCGAGAACTCGTGCCGAGAATCCACGTCGGTGAACGGTTCGGTGAGTGGATTCCGACAGATGCCGACGCGACGCCTTGACCTCGAAATACACCCCTGCTTTGCGTCCCATGACACCGACCCGAGCGGAGGACCTCATGTCCCGACAGATCGGGCACCCGAACTGAAGGCCGCGCTGGAGCGCGCGCACGCCGACGGCCCGCCCCACCTGATCGGTTCCTGAAAGTCAAGCGGGGTCGTACTGCCACCTGATCACCGTTCACGATCATGACATGTGACTGTGTGTGATGGGTCCGGCCCGGGTTGGCGCGTGCGTGTCAGGGCTGAGCGCGTTCTCACATCGTGAGACCGAGGGCGAGCCGCCCACGTGGGTGTGCCCGCCTGGGTCCTCACTCGGGGGCGGATGGTAACCGGGATGTCAGGTAGTGCTCTCCGGGAACCGGCGAACTGTTCACGTAGCGTACTGGTTCTCCAGTGATCATTTCGGTGGGCTGTGCTCTGGTCGTCTCTTGACCGGGCACTGCCGTGATGCTCCGGGGGATCCTGCAGATGGGAAAGCACTTGTACGGCCTATGGCGAAAAGACAGAAAGACCGGCCGGTTCGGATTGCTGGCCGCCTCCTTGGGCGTGGCGACGCTCGCGAGCCTGCTGAGCGGGTTGCCCGTCCAGCCCGCGCGGGCGGATCCAATCGGGGCGCCCGTGTACCGAGCGCTCTCCGGTGTCGGGTCGGCGACGACGCAGGATGTGATGGACGCGTTGTCGGATGTGGTGACGGTGAACGGGCAGAAGGTGCTGGCCTCGTACAAGGCCGACCCGGGCGCGTCGCGCACGATCACGACCAAGAATCCCGCGACGCATCCGGACTGCACGCTGAATCGCCCGGCGGGCGACGCCGATGGGCAGAGCGCCCTGGGGTACTCGATAGGGGTGCAGGACGGGTGTCTGGATTTCGCCCGGCTGGCGGGCGAGCCGACCAAGCAGTCGATCTCCCCGATCGCCAACGTGACCTACCGGCCGTACGCGCTGGACGGGATCACATTCGTGACGAACCGCAGGAGCGCCCTGCTCGGGAAGAGCCTGGATTTCCTGCGTGACGTTTTCACATGTGGTGCCGGTGCGACCACCTGGCATCCTCTTCTGCCGGCATCGGGGTCGCAACTGCGCGGTGAGTGGCTGGCGGCTCTCGACATCAGGGAGGAGGACATGAGCGGCGGGAAGTATCCGTGCGTCAGGGACACCATCGCGGGCGTGCCGAACCGCGAGAACGACGTCTCGCTCGTGGCGGCGGACCAGGCCGCGATCATGCCGATCTCGATCGGGCAGTTCGTGGCGCACGGGTGGCCTGACATCCGGATGGGGAGTATCCAGCCAAATGGGGGACCTCCCGTGCTGCCCAACAACGCGGCATTCCCCACGGCGTTCCCCAACGGGGTCAGCTACACCACCCATGCCCTCTCGAACCTTCCGGATATGACCTCCGGTGAGGTGAAGGACCTTTACCAGTGCCGGATCACGAAGGTCCGCGGGATCCCGGCGACGCCGCTGCTGCCGATGGCGAGTTGGGTACGATCGGCGTGGCTGAAGAGTGTGGACATCACCGAGGCCGACATAACCGCAGGTCTGTACCCATGTATCCGCACCACCCTGAGTGACGGTTCCCCGATCCCGGTCGATGACGGGCAGCCGCTGTATGACGAGCCGTCGCAGGGGTTGAGCTACGTCATCCCCCACTCCATCGACGCCTACATCCATCAGATGATCGGGTACAGCGGGGTGGCCGCGGACAAGCGCCATGGACGCGTGCTCGGCGGGATCGCCCAGGACGACAAGGTGGTGAAACGGCCGTTCGTGCTCAACACGCAGTACAGCCAGCCGCTGGTGCGCCGGTTGTACAACGTGATCCCCGTGGACAAGCAGCGGACCAGCCCGTGGCGGGAGGTCTTCACCGGCGCCACCTCGCTGATCTGCCAGAACGCCGCGATCATCGAGACCTACGGCTTCGTCCCGCTGGGCCCGGACAGCTGCGGCGGCGGTGACCAGGAACTTGTCGACCCCGCATCGCCCAGCTACCAGATCCGCAACATCAAGAGCGGCAAATGCGTGGCGATCGACGGTGCCGGCACCGCCGACGCCGCCCGTGCCGTACAGCAGACCTGTGGCAGCGGTCCCGAACAGCGGTGGACCTGGCACGGGACCACAGTGCGGCAGCTCAAGAACACCCGCAGCGGCAAGTGCCTGGCGATCCGCGACGGCAGCGTCGCCAATGGTGCGCAGGCCATCCAAATGCCCTGTGGGTCCGGCACCGAGCAGCAGTGGATCCTGCAGGCCGACCCGGCGGGCGCGGAGAGCCATCTCATGAACGTCAAGAGCTCCCTGCTTCTGTCCGTTTCCGGCGGCGGCAGCACCGCCGACGGCGCCCAGCTGGTCCAGTGGGCGGCCGACAACAGCCCTGAGAAAGACTGGACCCTGCAGACCGCCACCACCGTCTCACCGGGAGTGGACACGCTGATGGACGCCACGACCTCGATGACCACCACATCCTCGGCCACCGTGACAGGCGCCACGGCGATCCCGGCCCCGGTGGGGAAGGCGGCGATCGCGGCGGCGGCGGCGAACCAGTGGGTCACGGTGACCTATCCGGGGCGGTTGGTCGACATCCGCAACGGCAGATGCAGGTTCCAGGGGTACTGGAGCCAGAAAGGCGCCAGGCCCGGCAGCGAGCCCATCGGTGGCTCCTTCTTCGAAACCCGCGGATATCTTGTCGGCCCCAAGTGCGCGGTGTCGATGCACTTGCAGGTCATCAACTACAAGAGGAAGAACGTGGGGATATTCGTCGCCGATCATTACGTTGACGCCGGCAAGCCCTCAAGCCCCGGTAAGAACGAGCGCTGGATGTTCTAGGGACCCATCGGCGGCGGGTCCTACCCGGGGAAAATCGGTAACGTGCCTTATCTCCTCAGCTACACCCTGAAGGACCTGACCACCGGTGGTGTCGCCTCGGTCGGGCAGATCTGGGGACCGAGGGCGAACTGGTGTGACGGCTGGCCCGGACCGGGCGCCTGCCCCACCACAACCTGACCGCCTGGAACGCCCTTTCCCCGGCCGGGCAGATCCGGGGGCACGAAGGCGAACCGGTGTGACCACGCACCGGGCCTCGACGAACGATCTGGTCACCGCTGGCGGGGATGCCCGCCAGCGGACGGCCGCGCGGCATGGGTACCGGACGCGGGTTTCCACGCACGCGTCCGCCCTTCTCCCGCGCTCGGCCGGAAGATGGCGTACGGGCCGTGGACGGCGCACGTCGGCGAGAACGGCATCGCCCCGCCGGGCCAGAAACGGGAGGGCGACGGACGCACCCCGTCCGGCACGTACGGGTTCGGCTTCATGTTCGGCGCCAGACCCGACCCCGGTGTGAGGTTTCCCTACCGGCAAGCGCTCTCCCACGACAACAGACAGACATCAGGGTCGCCTGACCAGGGAGGTTCATACGGGCGCCGGGTCGACGACGCCACCGATCTTCCACCTGCCGGAGGCCGAGGCTCAGGAGCCGAGGTAGCGCAGGACGGCCAGGACGCGGCGGCTGTAGCCGGTGGCGTGCAGCAGGCCGAGCTTGTCGAAGATGGCGTTGACGTGCTTCTCGACGGCGCTCTGGGAGACGTGCAGCCGTTCGGCGGTGGAGGCGTTGGTCAGGCCCTGGGCCATGTGGTCGAGCACCTCGCGCTCGCGGGAGGTGAGGCGGCTCAGCGGGTCGGCGTGGGTGGTCCTGGCCAGGAGCTGGCGTACCACCTCGGGATCGAAGGCCGCTCCCCCGGCACCGACCCGATCGAGCGCGTCGAGGAAGTCGCCGACCTGGGCCACCCGGTCCTTGAGCAGGTAGCCCACCCCGTCCACGTCACCGGTCATCAGCTCGACGGCGTAGCGCTTCTCGACGTACTGCGACAGGACCAGCACGCGCGTTCCCGGGTGGCGGCGCCGGATCTCCAGCACCGCCCGCAACCCCTCGTCGGTGTGGGTCGGCGGCATCCGCACGTCGGCGACCACGACGTCGGGGCGGTGCTCGGCGACCGCGGCGACGAGCGCCTCGCCGTCGCCGACCGCGGCCGGGACCTCGTGGCCCTCCTCCAGCAGCAGCCGGACGAGCCCCTCGCGCAGCAGGGTCGAGTCCTCGGCCAGGATCACCCGCACGGGAGCTCCGCGGTGATCGTGGTGGGCCCGCCGGGCGGGCTGTCGACGCGGAACAGCCCGTCCAGCGCGGCCACCCTCCGGGCCAGCCCCGACAGCCCTCCGCCCGCCGCGTCCGCCCCGCCCACACCGTCGTCCCGTACGCGCACGACGACCATTGTGCCGTGCGCGCGGACCTCGACGGTGATCGCGGTGGCGCGGGCGTGCTTGGCCGCGTTGGTCACCGCCTCGCTGACCACGAAGTACGACGCCGTCTCCACCGCCATCGACGGCCGTACGGGCAGCTCGCAGACCACCTTGACCGGTACGCCGGAGCGCTCGGCCACTCCGGCCAGCGCGTTGGCGAGCCCGAGGGAGTCCAGCCCCGACGGGTAGACCCGCCAGGCCACCTCGCGCAGCTCGGCCAGTGCCTGTTGCGCCTCCTCGTGCGCCTGCGCGAGCAGTTCCGACCGTCCTCTGCGTGCCCGTCCGACCAGCAGGGACAGGGCCACCAGCCGCTGCTGCAGCCCGTCGTGCAGGTCCCGCTCGATCCTGCGGCGCTCGGAGTCGACGGCCGCCAGCACGCCCGCGCGGCTCTCGGCCAGCTCGGCGATGCGGTGCCGCAGCGCCTCGGTGTGGTCGGGGCCGAGCATGCGTTCGGCCAGCCGCCGCTCCAGCGCGTGCGCCCCCACCAGGCCCGACAGCGCCAGGAACAGCAGGACGACACCTCCCAGGAGGATGTAGGCGAGCAGCGGCACGCTCGGCGTCATGCCGTCGAACGGCAGGCCCGACCCCCAGGACCAGGCGAGAGCGACGGCCACCCCGATGCCGCAGGCGAGCAGGAAGACCACCAGACCGCCGAGTACGCCCACCGGCACCCTGGCCGCCAGGTAGCGCAGTTCCCGCCCGTCCGCGTGGTCCGCGTCGAGCCCGAGGGCGGCGGGATCGAGGCGCAGGCGGCGGGCTTCGAGCACGGCCAGCCGCCGGGCCGCCCCCCGCACGGCCGGATGACCGGCGAACGGCAGCGCGGGCAGCAGGAACACGAGGTCGAGCAGGGCGGTGACCGTCCCGAGGACCACCGCGCCCAGCAGCCGCAGCCCCTCAGCGACGGTACGCATGCCACCCCTCGTCGGCGGTACGAGGGACCGCACGCCCTCGCGTCCCGGGGCTTTCCATCGGCCTGACCAGCCCATTTGACATGCCCCAAAGGTTATAGACGTTCGGGACATGGGCGGAATGAGGCGCGTGGCCGTTCCGGGGGTGCGGAAAACCGCACCACCGGCCTCAGCCCCCCGGCGGGATCAGCGCGCTGAGCGCGGCGGCGCCGTCGAGGAGGGCCCTCGACCGGGCGTCGATGCTCTCGTCCCGGGCGGCCAGCGCGGCCATCACCTCATCCCAGCGGCGGGTGCGTCTCAGCTCCGGCACCAGGGCCTGGAGCGGGGCGATCCGGTAACCGGCCATGCGGAGCTGATAGACGATCCGCGCGTCCCTGACATCGTCCGGGAAGTATCTCCGCGGCCCTCCCGGGGAGGCCCGCCGGGGCACGACGAGACCTTCCGCGTCCCAGTGCCGCAGCGTCGAGGGGCGCACGCCGAGCGCGACGGCGAGTTCGGAGACGCTCATGACGTCCGAGGGGCGTACGTCGTCGATCGACTCCCCGGAGATCGTCGTGGCGGCCTCCCGGGCCAGCCTGACCTCCCGCCGCTCCGCGTCGAGCCGGGCGTGTGCCGCGTCGAGCAGGGCGAACAGCTCCGAGGCGGGACGCGTGTGCGCCGCGCGCATGATCCTCCTGGCCTCGACCGGCCCCGTGCCGTCGGCGAGAGCCCGGTAGGCCAGCGCGGAGCGCAGATGCGCCTCGTCGTAGATCCGGTATCCCGTACCGGTGCGTGTCGCCGGGGGCAACACGCCGTCACGCTCCAGGTTGCGCACCTGCTGGACGGAGCACCCGGCCTGCCGCGCGACATCGACCGTCCGCATGTTCGCCGACTTGCGACTTCTCACCCATCCACCTGGGCATACTTGGGGAAAAGTCTCCACAACCACATGAATGACACGCTACAACACATGAGTATCGACGAGATCATCGAATTCCTCGCCGGCCTCGACGGGGTTCTGACCCTCAGGCCGGTCCCCGGCGACGGTTCGCCCGAGGTCAGCTGGGGTGACGCGTTCTTCTACTACGCCCCCGACGGCGAGGTCCCGAAGGCGACCCAGCCCTTCGCGACGATCGTGACGAAGAACTACCCGGAGGACGAGCTGTCGCGGCTGGACCGTCCGGGCACCTTCCGCCTGAACATCTCCGCGGGAAAGGACGCCTTCGTCAGCTGGACCGGCCGGCAGCCGCGCGACGCGGCCACGGATGAGGCCGACCCGAGCGTGGCCGACGCCGTGATGGCGCACCCCGTCTACGGCACGCTGGGCTGGCTGGCCGTGGTGAACCCGGGCCCGCGGACGGAGCGGGCGGCCCGGGAACTGCTGCGCACGGCCCACGATCTGGCCCGCTCACGCTACCTGCGACGCGCCGGATCGACATCGCCCTGATCCACCGCACGGTTTCCGGCTTTCGGCGTACGTGAGCCGTTTCCCGGTTCTCCGTACCGCGAGGATTCTCCGTACCGCGTGAAAAGGCGCCGGTGGGCGTGTGGCAAACGAAAAGGGCCCGCCGGGAGAGGGGGGCGCCGGGGAGACCCCGGGCGCGAGCCCTCCAGCGCCCGGCGGGCCCTGATCGGCGCGGTCACGACTACGCGTGGTGCCTGCCCTTGCGCCTGTCGGACAGCCTCACCACGATGAAGACGATCACGGCGAGGATCACGATGCCCAGCACCGCCTTCGACACGACCCCCATGTACTGCTCGACCAGGTCCCACTGCTCACCGAGCAGGAACCCCGCCATCACGAAGGCCGTGTTCCAAATGAGGCTGCCCAGGGTGGTGAGGAGGGTGAAGATCATGATCGGCATGCGCTCGACCCCCGCGGGGATCGAGATGAGGCTGCGGAAGATGGGGATCATCCGGCCGAAGAAGACGGTCTTCCTGCCGTGCCTGGCGAACCACGCCTCGGTCCTCTCGATGTCGGCGACGCTGACCAGCGGCAGCTTGGCGGCGATGGCCACCACGCGCTCCCGGCCCAGCAGGGCCCCGACCCCGTACAGCGCCAGCGCGCCGACCACCGATCCCAGGGTCGTCCAGAGCACGGCGTCGAACAGCCCCATGTTCCCCTTGCTCGCGGTGAACCCGGCCAGCGGCAGGATCACCTCGCTGGGCAGGGGCGGGAACAGGTTCTCGAGTGCGATCGCCAGCCCCGCCCCGGGCGCGCCCAGGGTTTCCATAAGGTTGATCGCCCATCCGGCGATCCCGTCGACATTCGGTGAACTCATAGGGACAAGGCTACGGAGAGCTGCGTACGGTGTGGATGCGGAACGCTCCCCGCTTCGCCTGGCGGGCGCCGCAGAGCGCGGCTGCGGAAAACCACAGCCGCCCGCCGCGTGGCCGTGACGGCCGGGCGTTTTCCGAGATCCCCGCACGTCAGCGGGTACATCGAGCGGTCGGGGCGGGGATGGCGGCGGCGCCCGCCGGGCCCGTCGCGGCTCGGGAACGGGCGGGCGTGGCCGCCGATCGGCGCCGTCGCCCCGCATCGAGTGTGACCCATCCCACATTTGTCATTTTCGGGGGCGACGCGTGTCGGGGGCCTTCGAGGGGAAAGACCACCCTTTGCGGCTCCTGGCTCCTGGCTCCTGGCTCCTGGCTCCTGGCTCCTGGCTCCTGGCTCCTGGCTCCTGGCTCCCGGCCGAGTCTGGTGCGGGGTCAGGTGTCCCTGAGGTGGATCGCCTCGCCCGGCTCGATCTCGGCGCGTCCCGCGGTCAGCGTGGCGACCCAGCCGGGGAAGGCGGGCAGGTCCCGCTCGCGCACCGCGACGCGGAAGCCGACGTCGGCGCCGTAGACGACCTCCCTGACCTCGTAGGGCGAGGTGTGCAGGTCGTTCTCCAGCCGCCCGGCCCTGACGTGGTCCACGGTCACGGTCATGACCCTGGCGGGCACCATCCCCACCAGCGGCGTGAGGTCCAGCGTCCTGCCGACCGACGAGCCGTACGCGCGGACCAGGCCCCCGGCGCCGAGCTTCACCCCGCCGAAGTATCGGGTGACCACCGCCACCGCGTCGGCGACGCCCCGGCGCAGCAGCGTCTCCAGCATCGGGGTCCCGGCGGTGCCGCCGGGCTCGCCGTCGTCGTCGGCCCGCTGGACCCGGCGGTCGCCGCCGATCACGTACGCCGAGCAGTTGTGCGTGGCGTCACCGTACAGCCGCCTGCGGGTGGCGACGAACTCCCTCGCCGCCTCCTCCGAGGGGGCCGGGCCGACCGCGCACAGGAACCGGGAGCGCTTGATCTCGATCTCGTGTTCCGTGGTGTCCTGCGGAGTCAGGTACGGGTCGGGCATCCGGCAAGGTTATCCAGAGGGCACGGTCAGCGAGCCGCCTGGAAGGCGCGGCCCGCGCGGGTGACGGTCCCGTCGCTGCGGAACAGCCCGCTGTTGGGCTCGGTCTCCGAGGAGGGCAGGCCGAACCAGGCGTAGCGCCGCACGTACGGCAGGGAGGCCAGCATCCTGGTGGAGGCGGTGACGAACGCGGCCTGCTGGGCGTCGCTGGCGTAGCGGGTGCCGTTCGAGAAGCTGATCAGGGCGTACTCGGTGAGCCAGATCGGCTTGCGGTAGCGCTTATAGACAGCCTGGATGTACGACTTGAGCTGGTTCACCGCGGGCTGGGTGCGGAAGTCCGCCCCGTACCAGTGCAGCGCGATGAAGTCGACGCGATAGTCCCGCTCCTTCGCCCCGGACATGAAGCGGTCCAGCCAGCCGCCCGGGGTGTCGGCGCCGAACGCGACGGAGGGGCTGCTGAGCACCCGGCCCGCGGACATGAGCTTCGGCCAGAGCGACAGCGCCTCCTCCACGCTCATGTTGGCCTGCTGGGGCAGGTCGGGCTCGTTGAAGGCGAGCAGGTAGGGCCCGGCGCTCCTGGCCTGGGCGAGGTTCTCCGGGGTGACGCTGCCCGATCCCCAGATCATCGGGACGAACCCGTCCGCCTTGGGGCCGGTGACGCCCTCGCGGCGGGTGGACCAGGTGTAGTACCAGCTCGCGCCGGACTTCGCTAAGGCCGAGCCGACCCCGGGCATCTTCCACACGCCCACGCCCTTCCTGGGGGAGGTCGCGACGGCGGGGGGCGGGGTCGGCTTGGGCGTGGGGGTGGGCGTGCGGCTGGCCTTCTTGCGGCTCGGGGTCGGGGACGAGGAGGGCGTCCGCGACGGGGACGGGGACGACGACGGGGACGGCGAGGCCGTCGGCGCGGGGACGGCCAGCGGCGGGGCGGGCTCGGGGGCGGGGGCCGTGAGCTGCCCGAACACCAGGACGCCCGTGACGATGACGGCCGCCGCGCCGCCGATCGTGATCGGGGCGGGGGGCAGGGAGGCGAGCAGGCCCGGCCGCGTCGGCTCAAGGGCGTGCGCGCCGTGGGCCGCGCCCCAGGAGGTGGCGTGCGCCACCGCCTCGACGGCGGGGGGAACGGCCTGGAGGTGGTGCAGGGCGAAACCGATCGGCAGGGGCAGCAGCGGCAGCCCGCTGAGCAGGCGGTCGATGGGCAGCAGGCCCGCGGTGCGCCCCTGGCAGCGGGCGCAGTCGCGGATGTGCCGGGCGAAGCGCTTGCGCCACAGCGGGCTGGGGACGCCGTTCCAGTTCGCGGTGAGGGCGTGCAGCTCGGAGCATCCGGAGTCGGCGCGCAGCGCCCGCACGATGGTGCGCGCCGTCTGGACCTGCTCCTTCATCCGCTGGACGCGTACGGCGGCGTGGCGCCCCGACAGGCCGAGCGCCCCGGCGAGGTCGGCGCGGCCGAGCTCGCCGGTCTCCTCAAGCCACCACAGGGCGAGAAGCGCCTGGTCGTCGCCGTCCAGCCAGCGGGTGGCCTCGGCGACCTCGCGGCGCTGGTCGGTGAGCCCGAGCCGCAGGATGGTCACGGCGGCGAAGTCGGAGGCGGGGTCGGGCACCTCCTCGGCGCTGTCGAGGTCGGCCCTGCGGTGCTGGGTGGTCCTGCGGTCCTGCTCGTGGTCGCGCACCTGACGGACGGCGATGGCCACCAGCCAGGACCGGTACGCCTGCGGATCCCGCAGGTCGGGCAGGGCGCGGACGACCCGGAGGAACGTCTCCTGGACCACGTCGTCGACGTCGGTATGGCCGTTCAGCGCTCGCCCGACGATGTTGTAGACGAGTGGGAGGGAGTCGGCCACCAGGGCGTCCAGCGCCCGCTGGTCTCCGTCACGCGCGGCGGTCACCATCGCCGTGTCGGGTCCGCCCCTGCCGGTTCCGAGCATCGCACTCCGCTTCCTGTCGTCGTCCACGGTCCGTCGTCCCCGCACCAGTCCGCGCGCGCCGGGCAGGGATGATTCTCTCCATAACTCCTCATAGCGGAAGACCGACGAGCCCCCTCTCCGGAGACCGGCGGCAGGTCAGATGGACAACGAAAATTTTCTCCCGCCTTTTTTCGAGTTTTTGTTGTCGCCCCTCCTCGCGACGGTCTCCTGTACAGGAGCAGAACACGCCCGGCGCCGGGCGTGACGGCGAAGGAGGCTCGCGGCGATGGCACCAGGGAGGCGTACGGTGACACCGTTACAGGACTATATGTCCTGTTCAGGGTGGGACCACCCCGCACGGCAGCGGTGTTCGCGCCCCCACTCCCCCGCCTCGTTCGAGCGGCACGGCCTCGCCGTCTCCCGTGCCGCCGTCGGCGGCCTCCGGCCCCACCCCGAGTCCCACCCGCCCGGCCCTCGCCGGGGCGGTCACGGCCACCCGGTGCCAGCGCCTCCCCCGCGGGACGCCGTCCGCTGACCCGCCGGGCCACGAGCCGGTCCGGCCGAGACGCCGTCGAGCATCACGTCCACCACACCTCGACCCCCCTAAGGACCTCATCCACATGAGTGAGATCGTTCCGAGCACCACGGCCCCCGGTCGCAGATCGGGCGGGCGGGCCCACCGCCTCGCACTCGCCGGTGCCCTCGCGACCATCCTGGGTGCCTCCCTGGTGAACGGCGTCCTTCCGGCCAGCGCGGCCGAGGTCCCGCTGTCGCAGAGCGGCACGGCCACCGCCTCCTCCTCCGAGAGGGCCGGTCTGTCCGCCTCGGCGGCGATCGACGGCAAGGAGAACACCCGCTGGTCGAGCGCCTTCAGCGACCCCCAGTGGTTCCAGGTCGACCTGGGCGCGTCCAAGGCGATCGAGAAGATCGTGCTGAACTGGGAGAACGCCTACGCCACGGCCTTCACCATCCAGACCTCCTCCGGTGGCGGCCAGTGGAAGACGATCCACACCACGACCGCGGGCAAGGGCGGCGTGCAGACCCTGAACGTCTCGGCCACCGGCCGCTACGTCCGGCTCAACGCCACCAAGCGCTCCTCCCAGTACGGGGTCTCGCTGTGGGAGTTCGAGGTCTACGGCACCGGCTCGGGCACCCCCGGCGCCACGCCCACCGCCACGCCGAAGCCGAGCACCACTCCCAAGCCCAGCACCACACCGAAGCCGAGCACCACCCCGGCTCCCGGCGGCAACCTGCCCAAGGGCCCGGTCCCGCCCGGCGCGGTGCGGGTGGCGGAGTTCCTCGCCGAGTGCCCCTACACCCACCGGCTGCCCGACGACCCGATCGTGATGCCGGGCATCGCCGGTGGATCGCACATGCACAGCTTCTTCGGCAACACCACCACGGACGCCGACTCCGACCTGAAGAGCCTGCAGAAGGGCGGCACCAGCTGCAGCCCGAAGACCGACATCTCCTCGTACTGGGTGCCGACCCTCTACAGCGACGACAAGCCCGTCGAGCCGACCGGCACCACGTTCTACTACCTGGGTGAGGGCGTCAAGGACGAGCTGATGGCCCAGACCCGGCCGCTGCCGCTGGGCCTGCGGATCGTGGCGGGCAACGCCAAGGCCACCCAGCCCGACGCCTCCAGCAACGCGCGCTGGTCGTGCCTGCACGCCGGTGAGGTGGGCTCCTCCAAGAACTTCGTCAACTGCCCTGCAGGCAAGATGCTGGAGTCCTACCTGGACTTCCCGCACTGCTGGAACGGCGAGGACCTGGACTCCCCCGACCACAAGAGCCACATGTCCTACCCGGTGAACGGCGCCTGCCCCGCCTCGCACCCGGTGATCGTGCCCAAGCTGCGCCAGGTGCTGCGCTACCCGGTCAGCGGCGACCCGGCCAAGTTCCGGCTCTCGTCGGGTCCCGGCTTCACCATGCACGGTGACTTCTTCAACGCCTGGCCCGAGGCCGAGATGGAGCGCCGCGTGCGCGACTGCATCCGTCCGATCGTCAAGTGCGGGGCCGACGGCACCCCCTGAGACGGCAGGTGACCGCCTTCGGGCGAAAGCGTACCGTCTCCCCTGAACGGGGCGAGGCCCGGCATACCGGGCCTCGCCTCACCAGGGCACCGGCGAGCGGAGGAGCGACATGAAGGCATCCACGATCGGCGCGGCGGTACTCGTCGTACTCACCGTGCTGCTGGTCTCGCGATGTGTCGCCGCCGAGCCGCAGACCCATTCGGCCGCGAACCACCCGCCGTCGCGAAGCGGTCCCGCCGCGCTTCCCACACCGACCGGAAGCGCGTCGGGCTCCTTCAACGGCACCGACATCGCGTGGCTGCAGCTGATGATCCCGATGACCGAGCAGGCGGTGCGCCTACTGGAACTGGCCCCCGGCAAGACCTCGAACCCGAAGCTCAAGCGGTTCGCCGAGGAGTACGTCGCCGATCGCCGTACGACGCTCCAGGGGCTGCGCGACCTGCTGCGGCGGTCCGGGGTGCCGGAGAGCAACGAGCACGAGGGGCATGACATACCGGGCATGGTGATTCCCGACGACTTCGCGGCCCTGAAGCGGGCCGACGGCGCCGCGTTCGACCGGCTCTTCACCAAGGACGCGCGCGAATACCTCACGCAGTCCGTCCTGGTCGCGAAGAGCGAGCAGAAGTCGGGCGCCGACCAGGAGACCAAGGCGTTCGCCGCCGCCCTGGAGAAAACCCACAGCGGCCAGCTTCCCCGGCTGGAGCCGTGAGAGGCGCCGCCCCCGCCCCCGATTCCGCGACGCGCCCGCACCCCGGCACGCGTGCGCGGCGGCGCAGGACCCCGGTCCGCCCGCCCGCGCGCCGGGCGCGGCCGTCCCTGGTCCTCGCCCTGATCTACGCCGGAGCCGTCGCGGCGACCGCGACGTGCTGGTCCGACATGACCTCGGTCTCCGGGTTCACCGGGCTGCTGTCCTGGGCGGGCAGGCTCACCGGCCTGCTCGCGGGCTACGCCTGCGCCGTGCTGCTGGGGTTGATGGCCCGCGTTCCCGCGCTGGATCGCGGGGTCGGAACCGACCGGCTGGCACGCTGGCACGCGATGGGCGGCCGGTGCACCATCGTCCTGTCGGTGGCCCACATGCTGTTCGCCGTCGCGGCCCACGTGGCGCGGTCCGGCGCGGGCGTGCTGGAGGGGACCGCCGGGCTGATCCTGAACGGACCGGCCATGCTGGAGGCGACGGCCGCCCTCCTGCTGCTGACCGGCGTCGCGGTCGTCTCGGTGCGCGAGGTGCGGCGCCGGATGCGGTACGAGACCTGGCACTACCTGCACTTCGTCACCTACGGGGCCGTCTTCCTCGGGTTCGGCCACCAGCTCACCGGGCCGGACTTCGCCGGGAGCGCCGTCATGAGCGTGTTCTGGTACGCGCTGTACGTGTCGGTCGTCGCCCTGCTGGTCTGGTACCGCTTCCTCACCCCCGTCCGCCGCGCGCTGCGCCACCGGCTGCGGGTCACCGGGGTCCGCAGGGAGTCGTCCGCCGTGGTGTCGGTCTACCTGACCGGTGAGCACCTGGACGAGCTGGGCGCCGAACCCGGCCAGTTCTTCCGGTGGCGGTTCCTCGCCCCCGGCATGTGGTGGACGGCCAACCCGTACTCGCTGTCGGCGCCCGCCAACGACCGCTTCCTGCGGATCACCGTCAAGGGCGTCGGCGACCACAGCAGCGCGCTCGCCGGGCTGCGGCCCGGCACCCGCGTGTGGGCCGAGGGTCCCTACGGGGCCCTCACCGCCGCGCGGCGCCGCAGGCCGCAGGTGCTGCTGGTCGGTGGCGGCGTGGGGATCAGCCCGCTGCGCGCGCTCTTCGAGACGCTGCCCGGCGAGGTGACCCTGGTCTACATGGCCCGCCGCGACGAGGAGCTGATCCTCCGCGACGAGCTGGACGCCATCGCCGCCGCGCGCGGTGCCACGATCCACTACACCGTGGACGAGCTGACCGGATCGTCCGGTAAGCGGAACGTGCCGCTGACCGGGCGCGCGCTGCGGACCCTCATCCCCGGCCTGGCCGTCCACGACGTCTACCTGTGCGGCCCCGCCGGGATGACCGTCGCGGCGCGCTCCGCCCTGCGCCGCGCGGGCGTGCCCAGCCGCCGCATCCACGTGGAGTCGTTCGACTTCTGAGCGGGTTCACGGGGGTGGCGGCTGCCGCGGGGGGCCGCCCCGGCCCAGCTCGTGGGCGAGCCGCTCCAGCTCGGCGCCACCCGCCATCAGGGAGGTGAGCTCCTCGGGAGTGATGTCCGCCCTGGCGTACTCACCGAGGCTCGCCCCCCGGTTGAGCAGCAGGAAGCGGTCACCGATCGGGTAGGCGTGGTGCGGGTTGTGGGTGATGAGGACGACGCCCAAACCCCGGTCGCGGGCCTGGGCGACGTAGCGCAGGACGACTCCGGCCTGCTTGACGCCCAGGGCGGAGGTGGGCTCGTCCAGGATGAGGACGCGGGCGCCGAAGTGGACCGCGCGGGCGATGGCCACGGACTGGCGCTCGCCGCCGGACAGGGTGCCGACGGGCTGGTCGACGTCGCGGATGTCGATGCCCATGGAGCGCAGCTCCTCGCGGACCGTACGCTTCGCTCCCGCCACGTCGAAGCGGCGCAGCGGCCCCCGGCCGAGCACGGGCTCGGAGCCCAGGAAGAAGTTCCGCCAGACCGACATCAGCGGGATCATCGCCAGGTCCTGGTAGACGGTGGCGATGCCCTTGTCGAGGGCGTCGCGGGGGCTGGCGAAGGCGGCGGGAGCACCGTCCACCAGGTACGAGCCGGAGTCGGGGGCGTGCATGCCCGACAGGATCTTGATCAGCGTGGACTTGCCCGCGCCGTTGTCGCCGAGGACGCAGCTCACCTCCCCGGCGCGCACCCGCATGGAGACGTCCCGCAGCGCGATCACGCCGCCGAACGTCTTGCCCACGTCGCGGACCTCCAGCAGGGGCGGCGCGTCCTTCTCGCCCTCCGCCGTCACCGCACGGCCCGTCTCGCGGCCCGTCTCGTCCCCCGTCACCGTCTCACGGCCCCTCGTGGCTTCGTCTCCCATTGTCGCCTCACGTCCTGTCGGGGGCTCGTCTCCCGTCACCGCTTCACCTCCTCCGCGTACCGGCGGACGAACCGGTTGGCGAGTGTGGCCAGCAGCAGCATCGCGCCGAGGAAGAACGTGAACCAGTCGGCGTCCCAACCGGCGAAGACGATGCCCTTGTCCGCCATGCCGAAGATCACCGCGCCGACGGAGGCGCCGATCGCGGAGCCGTAGCCGCCGGTCAGCAGGCAGCCGCCGATGACCGCCGCGATGATGTAGACGAACTCCTGGCCGACGCCGGAGCCCGCCTGCACCGAGGTGAAGCGCAGCGCCATGATCGAGCCGACCAGCCAGGCGGCCACGGCGGTGGTCACGAAGAGCGCGATCTTCGTCCGTTCGGCGGGAACCCCGACCGCGCGGGCGGCCCGCTCGTCGCCGCCCACCGCGAAGATCCAGTTTCCGGCCCTGGTCCTGGTGAGCACCCAGGTGGCCAGGGCGGTGACGGCCAGCCACCACAGGATGGCCACCCGGAAGTCGGTCCCGCCGACCGGGATCGTCCCGGCGAGCACCGCCCGCACCTCCTCGTACCCCTCGGCCCTGCGCAGGCCGCCGACCTGCACGGTTCCGGTGAGGGCCTTGGTGACGCCCAGGTTGACACCTTGCAGCATCAGGAACGTGGCGAGGGTGACGATGAAGCTGGGCAGCCCGGTACGGACCACGACCAGCCCGTTGAGGAGGCCGACCAGCAGCGCCACGGCCAGGGCGGCGAGCATGGCGCCCCACACCGGCAGGTCGTAGCGGGTGGCGAGGATCACCGTGACCAGGCCGACGGTGCCGGTGAGCACCCCGGCCGACAGGTCGAACTCCCCGCCGATCATCAGCAGCGCGATCGCCACCGCCATGATCCCGAGGGTGGAGGCCGGGTCCAGCCAGTTGGCCACGCCCTCGGCCGAACGGAAGACCGCCGACTGCCCGGCGAAGAACGCGAAGACCACGAGGGCGCCGACGACGGCGCCGAGTTCGGGCCGGATCAGCAGCCTGCGGGCGACCCCGGTCCCGGCCAGCCGCTCGTCCGCCACCGTCACCGGGTGCCGCTCTCGGCCAGCTGGGCCACCTTCTCCGCGTTGTCCCCGGTGACGAAGCCGGGGCCGGTGTTGACCGGCAGCCCGCCGCCGACGGTGTTGAGGTTCTCCCGGTGCAGGGTCAGGAACGTGATCGGCAGCCATCCCTGGAGGTACTGCTGCTGGTCGACCGCGAACAGTATCTCGCCGTCCTTGATCGCGGCGACCACGTCGGCCGACAGGTCGAAGGTGCCGAGCCTGGCCGTGGAGCCGCCGTCGGCGATGGCGTCGCGGGCGGCGACGGCCACCGCGGGGTTCAGGGTGAGGACGCCGTTGAGCGAGGTGTCCGACTGGAGCCTCGCCTTGATCTTGGAGGTGGCGTCGGCGAGGTTTCCCACGTCCACCTGGAGCCGCTCGACGGTGCCGCCCAGGCCCTGGGTCGCGCCGTTGCAGCGCTGGTCGAGACCGACGTTCCCGGCCTCGTGGATCACGCAGAGCAGCTTGGTGACGCCCTCGGCCCTGAGCTTCTCCCCGGCGCCCCGGCCCGCCACGTCCTCGGACTGGCCGACGTGGGTGATCGCGCCGAACTCGCGGGAGACGTCGCCGCCGGAGTTGATGGTGATCACCGGGATTCCGGCGGACACGGCCTTGCCGACCGACTCCTTCAGGGCGTCCGGGTTGGCCATGGAGACCACGAGGCCGTCGACCTTCTGGCTGACGGCCTGGTCGATGAGCTGGGACTGCCTCGCCGGGTCTCCGTCGCCCTGGTAGGTCACGGTGACGCCGTACCGCTTCCCGGCCGCCTCCGCGCCGTTCTTGACCACGTCCCAGAAGGCGTCCCCCGCGCTCGCGTGGGTGACGACGGCGAAGGTGCCGCCACCGGCCGCCGGGGCGGGGCCGCTCGCCGCGCCCGAGGGGTCTCCCGAGGGCTGCCCCGCCGAACAGCCGGTCAGTGCGGAAAGGCCCAGCACGGCCACCGCGACCAGCCCTGTCGTCCACTTCATCGGTACCTCCGCGCGTCGCCTCGCCGGATCTCCCTCATCCCTGGTTTGTAACCAGCCATTACTCGTGTGTCAATGATTTGTCGTGACATCAAGACTTATGAAATCGGCGGCGACGGCCCTTACCGGCCCCGGTTCAGCTTTGTGCCATGACATTCGCGCCCGCCGTTGCCTGGGCTTTTACCGGTCGTCGGCGCGACGTGACCGTACGGCCCGGCGGCGCCCCCTCCGGCGCCACGTAGCACGTCACCGCACCGCGAGGAGCATCTTGGAGCCGTCCGGAGTCGTTTGGGGCAGCTTTGAGGGGGAAGGGCATGCAGGCCGGATCGTGGAAGAACGAGGGCGGCGAGGACACCGCTCTCGGACGAGATCGAATCCGGAATACGGCACAGGTATCCTGTTTATTCACAGCGCAACAAAACTCCTCCGCGGTAGTGAAATAGCCGAAAAGAACTCAGCGTTCTCTGAACGGGACAACACCCTTCACGTCCACGACCTGGAGATAGGCGTCGACCACCGAAATCCCCGCAACCGGGAAGCCCCTTGGATCACGGCGATCGCATGGCCGGGACTTGCCTTCGCCCGAGAAGGGGCTATATTTACCAATAATCACAGTAGGGATTAAGGGTAATAGCGATGCCCCTGCCGAACTTCCTCACCATCGGTGCTCCCAAAGCCGGGACCACCGCCCTGCACGCCGCGCTGGCCCGGCACCCGGGACTGTTCATGTCCCCGGTGAAGGAACCGAAGTTCTTCCTCAGCGACGGCCCGCCACCGACGAAGGGAGGGCCTGGCGACGCCCAGACCTACCGCGAGCACGTCTGGCGACGCGAGGACTACGAGGCCCTGTTCGGCGCGGCACCTCCGGGCACGCTCACCGGCGAGTCCACCCCGTTCTATCTCTACGACCTGGCGGCGCAGCGGCGCATCAGGGCGGCCATCCCCGACGCCAGGCTCATCGTGGTGCTGCGCGACCCGGTGGAGCGCGCCCACTCCAACTGGACCCACCTGTGGTCGGCCGGGCTGGAGCCGATCGGCGACGTGGTGCGGGCCTGCGCCGAGGAGGAACGACGGGTCGGGGCGGGCTGGGCGCCGTTCTGGCACTATCTCGGGCTCGGCAAGTACGGTGAGCAGCTCGAACACCTGTTCACCCTGTTCCCCCGCGAGCAGGTGCTCGTCTACCGCTACCGCGACCTGGTCGACCGCCCCGCCGAGACCCTCGACCGGATCTGCCGCTTCCTCGGCGTGGAGACCGGCGTGGTCACCGAGGTCCCCCGGGAGAACGTGACCGCCCACCCCGAGCCGACCCTCGAACACCGGATGCTGTCGCGGGCGCTGCGCGTGGGATCGTCCGTGGGGCGGTTCCTGCCGTCGCGGGTGAGCGTGGCGCTGACCGACCCGCTGGAGCGCAGGCTGCAGGAGCGGGCCCGCTCCCGCCAGCCGCTGACCTGGGACCAGCGGGAGAAGCTGATCTCCTACTTCACCGAGGACCTGGCACTGCTGCAGAAGGTGACCGGCGAGGACTTCAGCGACTGGCTCCGCCCCCGCGAGCGCTCGGGCGGCCTGGTGGGCACCCGCCCCGACGGCCAGCGCCAGGCGCGCAACGGCCGCCCCCAGGCATAGCCGGAACGCCCGCCGCCGAGCACGGCCGGGGTGCCGGGCACCCCGGTCGTCCGGTACGTGATCCGCCCGGGACACCGGCGGCACCGCACAGCGCCCGTCACCGTGCCCGTACGCGGCCGGGGATCGCCCGGCGCCCGAGGGGCACGGTCCGTGCGCGGCGGTGCGGCCGTGCCGTGGTCAGCGCAGCTCGGTGCGGAGCTCGTGCGCCCCGTCCTCGCGGGTGTACTCGTAGTAGAGCCGCCGCCCGCCGCCCGGCAGGTCCACGATGTCCATGTAGCGCAGGCCACCGCCCGCGTACGGGGAGAACCCGACGGGTTCGGTGCCGAGCGGGGTCAGCTCCGCCGGGTCGGTGCCGATCGCGACACCGGTCTTCTCCTCGTAGTTCTCCGCCGCGGTGGCCCTGCCGTCGTAGAAGGCCACCACCCTGTCGCCGAGGAAGCGGACCGCCGCCACCCGCGCGCCCCGGGCGTCCCAGGTGCCGGGACGGCCGCTGAGCGCGGTGCCCTGCCAGGTCCACTCGATGCCGTCGGCGCTGGTGGCGTAGTCGGTCACCATCTGGTCGGCCTCGTGGGCCTCCTCCAGCGGGTGGCAGGAGGCCCACAGGTGCCACACGTCGTCTCGCAGCACGATCACCGGGTCCTTGACACCGGTCTTCGGGTCGCCGGGCAGCACGACCCGCCGCTGTGAGGCCCGGAAACCGGACGGGTCGTCGGCCTCCAGCACCTCGACCCGCCAGTGCTTGGTGTCGTAGGTGGCGCAGCTGAGGTACAGCCTCCAGCGCCCCTCCGGCGTGCGGACCAGGGTGGGCCGCTCCAGGGACTCGGTGTCCATCTCCTCCCTGCCGATCGTGAGCAGGGTCTCGAACCGCTCACCGTCGACGGAACGGGCGATGGCGACGGCGTAGCCTCGGCCCTCGCCGACAGGGCGGCGCAGCCGGTAGGCGAGGTAGATCAGTCCGTCGCTCGCCACGGCGCTCGGGGCGCCGGCCCAGTGACCGGCACCCGGCTGCGCCGGTTCGATCGCGACGGTGGAACGGTTGGGGTCGGGAAGGAAATCCTCGATTGTCACGACACCGAGATTAGGCAAGCCCTGGGTAGCACTCACGGAGAATCACCAATCGTCATCACGAGCTTTGTCACCCCTTGACGGCCAAAGGGCATATCGTCCTTGCTTCCTCCGGCGCGAGGGGCACCGGTGGCCGCCGCTCCTCCAGACCGGATCGGCACGATCGGGCGTACCGGGGGTGACACGGTCCGGAGTGCCGGGACGGCGCCGGGGGACGTGTCCGTGGCGCCGGGCCCGGTGGAGGCCTCGATGCCCGACCGTACAGGGTGGGGGGACGTGCGCGGGCGCGGCGGGTCGCGGTGACCCGCGCGTCCCGCTCCCCCACACCGCCCGGCGGCGACACCGTCTCGCCGCGACGGCCGCTCGCCGCGATCTTTCGCACCGTCCGGTGATAGCGGCACCCGTACTGCGCCCCCGGCGCCGTCTCGCCACGGCGGCCCCTCGCCGCGATCTTTCGCACCGTCCGGTGATAGCGGCACCCGTGCCACGCCCCGGCGCCGTCTCGCCGCGATCTTCCGCACCGTCCGGCGGCAGCGGCACCCGTACTGCGCCCCAGGTGCCGTCTCGCCGCGACGGCCGCTCGTCACGTTCGCCCGCGATGACCGGCCGGTTCGTCGGCGACGTGCCTTTCACGATCGTTCGGGACCGTCAGGACCGGCGGAGCGTCGCACTCGGCAGCGGGATGGCGGGGAACGGATTGTCCGGCGGCAGGATGAGCCGCCGGGCCTCCTGGGGGCGGGCGGTGGCGTCCAGGTGCAGGAGGGCGGCCCCGACCCCCGCCGCGCCGACCATGTAGCCGGTGTCGGCGGTGACCTCCCAGGGGCGCAGCCGCCGGTAGGCCTGGTACCAGCGGGTGCCCTTGCCGTCGTGGCCGGTGGCCCGGCCGACCAGGTTCTGTCCCAGCGTGCGGGCGAACTCCAGGTGTCTGCCGTGGCCGGTCGCCGCCCAGAGCCCGACGAACAGCTCCACCAGACCGGCGGTGCCGCAGCACTGGCAGGCCGAGTTCCAGGAGCCGCCGCTCTGGTTGGCGGGGGCGCCGCTGCGGACGATCCCCCTGGCCAGCCGCTCGGCCCAGTCGAGGTCCCCGGCGTCGCCCGACACCCGGTGCAGCTCGTAGAACATCCGGGCGACCCCGGCGGAGCCTGAGCAGAAGCCCAGGTAGTGCAGGTCGCGGCCCTGCGGGATGTGATGCGGTACCAGCGCGCACCGCTCGGTCACGGCGCTGACCGCGCGGACGAAGTCGGCCCCCCTGCGGGAGGCGCCCAGGAAGTCGTTCTCGCCGGTCACGCCGTACAGGCGGGCGAGCAGGAAGGCGGTCCCTGCGGTGCCGGACAGGAAGCCCGGGGTGACGGCGTCCAGCGGCAGGTCGGCGCAGGCGCCCTCGCCGAAGCGGTGGCCGGGGACGACGAGCGTGGCGATGCGGGCGCCCGCCTCGACGGCGACCTCCTGGTAGGCGGGCACCCCCAGGATGCCCGCGGCGTGCAGCAGGCCGAGGATGATCCCGCCGTCGCCTCGCTGCGCCGGGTCTCCGGTCCAGCCCAGGCCGCCGTCGATGAGACGGGCGCTGCGCACGACGCGGTCGGCGACGGCGGCGGCCTCGACCTCGAAGTCCCCCTCGCCGGTGGCCCATCCGGCCTCGGCGAGGGCGAACATCACCCCGGACAGCCCGTGATGGAGGGAGAGGTCGGCCTGCTCCCGCCAGGTGGCGGCGAGGTAGCGGGCCCCGCCCGCGGCGTCCTCCAGGTAGCCGTCGTCACCGGTGGCGGCGGCGAGCTCCAGGAAGAACAGGATGATCCCGGCCGCCCCCGAGTACAGCGACAGGGGGTGGTCGGGCATCGCGGCCCGGCCCCGGGGGTCGGGGTTGGCCAGCCAGTGCCGCCCCCGCTCGTCGTCCACGGCCGCGGAACGGATCCAGCGCGCGGCCCCGACCGCGGCGGCCAGCGGGCTCTCGGCCTCCGGCTCCAGGCTCATGGCGGCTCCTTCGTACGGCGAGACAATCATTTTACCTATATTTCCTACAGGATCAATAGGTAATGCGGTGACCGACACGCGGGACCTGCCCGCGAAGAGGGTCTTCCATGCGAGCTTTTCCACCGCTCCCACCTGGATCACCGGCCCTCAGGCCGGGCGGTCGCGGAGGAGGAGGTCGCTCATGACCGACCCCGCGAGGTCGAAGCCTCCGACGTGGGCGAGATAGCCGCCGGCCTCGAAGATCGATCCGTCCAGCGGGATGAAGACGCCTCCCGCCTGACGGATCAGCAGCGACCCCGCCGCCATGTCCCACGGACTGACCCTACTGCCGTAGGCGACGTCCGCCCACCCGCCCGCGACGTGTGCCAGCTTGAGCGCGGTGCTGCCGGGACGGCGCGTGGAGGCGAACGCCTCCACCATCCTGCCGAACCGGCGCAGCGCCTCCTCCCCGACCTCGGCCAGCTCCCAGGGGGTGGGATAGCTGGTCAGCAGCACCCCCTCCCGGTCGCGCGCGGCACCGGCGCTGCGCAGCCGCACGCCGTTGCACCAGGATCCGCCCAGGTCGGCCCGGAACTCGTCGTCGCGCACCGGGTCGTACACCACCCCGGCGACCACCTCGTCCCCGACGGCGGCGGCGATCGACACGCAGAAGAACGGCAGCCCGGCGGCGAAGTTCGCGGTCCCGTCGATCGGGTCGACGTACCAGCGGATCTCGCCGGAGCCCGTGCTGCCGCCCTCCTCGCCGATGATCGTGCTCTCCGGTACGCGCCTGCCGATGACCTCCCGGATGGTCTCCTCCGCGGCGCGGTCGTGCTCGGTCACCGGATCGTGGAAGTCACTCTTGGTCTCGACCACGGGACGCGACCTGAACGCCTCGCGGAGCCGGTCGCCCACCGCGCGGGCGGCCTCGACCGCGACGGCGGAGAGCTCTGCTGCGGTGCTCTGATCCATCTTTCCTCCAGTGGCGCGAACAGTGACCCGAACCCGGCGGCACAAGCCTCGGCGGCCCGAATCCGACAGCGCCGGTCGCCGACGGCGTCCGGGCTGCGCCGAGGTGGCTCCGGTCGCCGGAAGGCGGGCCCGCGACGCCCCCGCTCCCCCTCCCATCCTGTACGAGGACACCGGCCCCGTACGCGCGCACCGGGCCCCCATCGGCCCTGGCCGGTTTTTGTCAGGACATTCTGATGTCCGCTAGCCTGACGGCGCGGCGTGTCAACCGGGAGGTCGAATGACGGCGCGGTTCGCCATCGATCTCGACCGGTCCAGCCCGGTCCCGCTCTACTTCCAGGTGGCCGAGCAGATCTCCGAGGCCATCCGCCGGGGTGACCTGCCCCCGGGGTCGCGTCTCGACAACGAGATCCTGCTCGCCGACCGGCTGGGCCTGTCGCGGCCGACCGTCCGTCAGGCGATCCAGTATTTGGTCGACAAGGGCCTGCTGGTGCGCAAGCGAGGCGTCGGCACCCAGGTGGTACACGGCCAGGTCAAGCGCTCCGTCGAGCTGACCAGCCTCTACGACGACCTGCGCAGGGCCGGCCAGGAACCGGCCACCAGGGTGCTGCTCCTGGCCCCGGCCCCGGTGGGGGAGGAGGTCGCCGGGGTCCTCGGCGTCGCGCCCGGCACCGAGATGCTCCGCCTGGAGCGGATCCGCTACGCCGCCGGGGAGCCGCTGGCCCTGCTGCACAACTGGCTGCCCTCCGGCCTCGCCCCGCTGACCGCCGAGGACCTCCAGGAACGCGGGCTGTACGAGGTGCTCCGCGCCTCCGGGGTGCGGATGCGCGTGGCGAACCAGCGCATGGGGGCGCGGGCGGCCACCGCGGCCGAGGCCAGGCTGCTCGGCGAGCGGCGCGGGGCACCGCTGCTCACGATGATCCGCACCACCTACGACGACCAGGGCAGGGCCGTCGAGCACGGCTCCCACGTCTACCGGGCCTCGCACTACTCCCTGGAGGTCACGCTCATCGAGCGCTGACCGGGCGACAAAGGACAACAGAGGGCGATGGGGGTCTGCGAGGTCAAATCTGGGCCAAACCGCCCGCGTACGAGGGTGCCCGACGCGTGATGATTCGTCCCCTGGGGATGTCCTATGCGTAATCACCGCTCAGGAAGCCCGCCGTATGACCCCAGATCCGAGACAAGACTATGCGCGGCCGGAGAGATGAGTGGGCGGCGGTCCTCGCCCTGCTGGGCGGCGTCGCGTCCACGACCGGGAACGTCATGCTCGTCGAGGGCGAACCGGGGACAGGCAGGTCGCTGCTGCTCGCCGAGGCCGCGAAGGCCGCGACCGCGCGGGGGACGCCGGTGGCGAGCGGCCGGGCCGACGAGCTGGGGCGGCTGACCCCGCTGGGGCCGCTGCTGTCCGCGCTTGAGGAGTCGCCTGCGCCGACGGCCCCGACGCTCATGGCCAGGAACTCCTCCCCCGACGGGCCGGAACTGCTGCTGTGGCTGGCCGAGCAGGTCCGTACCTCGCTGGAGAGAAGACTCACCTCGGGACCGCTGCTGGTGGTGCTGGACGATCTCCAGTGGGCCGACCCCGCCACGGTCATGGCCCTGCGGACGATGCCCTCGCGGCTGGCCTCGTACCCGGTGGCGTGGCTGCTGGCCCGCCGTAGCACCCCGGCGCGCGGCGACGCGGGACGGCTGTTCGACCTGCTGGAGGAGGAGGGGGCCACCCGGATCGTCCTGCGCCCCCTCGGCGAGGACGCGGTGGCCGAGGTCTCCGCCGACATCCTGGGCGCGGCCCCCGGGGAGGAGCTGGCGGCGCTGGCCGCCCAGGCGGGCGGCAACCCGCTCCTGCTCTGCGAGCTTCTCACCGGGCTGCGCGAGGAGGACGCCGTCCTGGTCGAGGACGGCGTCGCCCGGCTGGCCGGGCTCACCCCCGCCGGGGCGGTGCTGCCCCCGCGCCTGCACGCCGCCGTCCGTCGGCGCCTGGACGAGCTGGGCACCAGGACCCGCTACCTGCTGGAGGCCATCGCGGTGCTCGGACGCTCGGTCACACCGGCGTACGCGGCCGAGATGCTCGGTGAGACCCCGGCCGCGCTGCTTCCCCCGCTGAAGGAGGCGCTGGCGGCCGGGGTGCTCGTGGCCACCCGCGACGAGCTGGCGTTCCGTCACGAACTGGTGTGGCGGTCGGTCGTCGACGGGGTGCCGTCACCGGTGCGGCGGGCCCTGCGGGAGCAGGTCGAGCGCTCCGCCGGAACCCCCCGGGACGACGGCGGGGCCGGGAGGGCCGCGCCGCCGCGAGCCTGGGCCGACCTGCCCGGGGGCGGGGACGGGAGGCTCGTTGACCTTCACTTCTCGCGCTCTTCCTCATTCCGGCATGGTGAGGACGGGGACGGGAGGCTCGTTGACCTGGCCCTGCGCGCGTGGGACGAGGGCGGCCTCGCGCGCGGGCTGGACCTGGCGCGGGAGGCCGTGGAGCGACCGGCCCGCGGCCCGCACCGGCAGCCTCGGGCGGTACTGGCCTCGATGCTCATCGACCTCTGGCTGCTGGACGAGGCGGGACTGGCGACGGAGAGCGCCGCCGAGGAGGCCGACGCCGAGGGGGATCACGCCTGGGCCGCCGAGATCCCCGTCCTGCGCGCCCGGCTGGACCTGGCCGCGGGACGGCTCGGCGGCGCGATCGAGCACGCGGAGGCCGGTCTGGCCGCCGCCGGGACCCTGGACGCCCCGCTCCTGGCCTCCTCCGCCCTGTCGGTCCTCGGTACCGCGTCGCTGCGCTCCGGCGACCTGCCGGGGGCCATCAGGTACATGAAGAGGGACCTGGTCAGGTCGGCACCGGGCATGCCGCCGTGCACGCGGCTGCGGTCGGAGCTGGCGGCCGGGCGGATCAGCGAGGCGCGCGACGGCGCGGCGGGCGGCATGAGCTCGCTCGGCGGCGTCTACGACGCGCTGCCCCGCCACATCGGGGCACTGGCCGGTGAACCCACCGCCGCCGCGTGGCTGGTACGGGTGGCGATGGCGGTGGACGACCGGCGCAGGGCCGACACCGTGGTCGGCGCGGCCGAGGACATCGCCCGGCGCAATCCGGGCCTGCCCAGTCCGTCGGTGTCCGCCGACCACGCGCGCGGCCTGCGGGAACGCGACGCCGAGGCACTGGTCCGCGCGGTGGCCGGGCACACCGACCCCTGGGCCAGGGCCTCGGCGGCGGAGGATCTCGGCGTACTGCTCGGCGCGGGCGGCGGGCGCAGGGACCTGGCCGTGGAGAACCTGAAGACCGCCCTGGCCTGCTACGGGTCCGTGGGAGCCGTCCGGGACGCGGCACGGGTACGGGGCAGGCTGCGGCTGCTGGGCGAGCGGTGCCGCCACTGGGTCAGGACCGACCATCCCGTGTCGGGATGGGCCAGCCTGACCGGTACCGAGCAGGCCGTCTGCGACCTGGTCTCCCAGGGGCTGACGAACCGGCACACCGCCGAGCAGATGTTCATCAGCGAGCACACCGTCGCCTTCCACCTGCGGCAGGTCTTCCGCAAGCTGGGCATCCACTCGCGGGTCGAACTGGCCAGGCTCGCGGCCGAGGAACACGGCCACCGGCATTCCCTCTGAGGCTCACCGGCCCCGAGCCTGCGGCCTGGGCCGAAACCGAGCCCGGAACCGAGCCTGCGGACGAGGCCGGGGCCAAGCACGGAAACGAGCCCGAGCCCGGAGCCGGGGCCGTAGACGAGGCCGATCCTGGGCCGGGGCCAAGCTCGAAGCCGGGACCGCAGACGAGTCTGGGGCCGAGCACGGGAACGGAAACGAGCCCGACCCCGAGCCCAAGTCCAAAACCGAGTCCGTAAACGAGCCCGAGCCCGAAGGCCCTCACCTATTACAAGATCATCGATCCGTGTCGCCACGTCCCCAACCAGTGTGGGCAGTACAGCCAGGGGCCCGGGCCAAAACCGAGGCTGGGGCTGAACCCGGGCCCGAGCCCGAAACCAGGGACGAGGCCGCCCCCTGGGCCTGAAACAAGCCCGGGACCAAGTCTCGCCGATGCCTGGAACAGGCCGTCTCACATCGATGACGGCTCACCCGCAGGTCACGGCGAGCTCGTCCCCGGCGAGGTCAACCCGGACCACGGCTCCCTCGTCCGCCTCCCCCGACAGGAGCGCGCGGCCGATGCGCGTCTCGACCTCCCTGGCGATGAACCGGCGCAGCGGGCGGGCGCCGTACACGGGGTCGTAGCCCCGCTCGGCGATGTGCCGCAGCGCCGCCTCGGTGACCTCCAGCCGGATGCCCCGCTGGTCGAGGCGGTCGCGTAGCTCGACGAACATCAGGCCGACGATGCGCTCGATCTCCTCGGGGGTGAGCGGCTTGAAGATCACGATGTCGTCGACGCGGTTGAGGAACTCGGGGCGGAAGTGGGAGCGCAGCTCGGCCATGATCCGCTGCTGGGCCTCGGGCTTGATCTCCCCGGTCGACGTGACACCGTCGAGGAGGTAGACGGAGCCGAGGTTGGAGGTCATGATCAAAACGGTGTTGCGGAAGTCGACGGTCCGGCCCTGCGCGTCGGTGAGCCGCCCGTCGTCGAGCACCTGCAGCAGCGTGTTGAAGACGTCGGCGTGCGCCTTCTCCACCTCGTCGAAGAGCACCACGGAGTACGGCTTGCGCCGCACGGCCTCGGTCAGCTGGCCGCCCTCCTCGTACCCGACGTAGCCGGGGGGCGCGCCGACGAGGCGGCTGACCGTGTGCCGCTCCTGGTACTCGCTCATGTCGATGCGGATCATGTTGTCCTCGGTGTCGAAGAGCGCCTCCGCGAGCGCCTTGGCCAGTTCCGTCTTGCCGACGCCCGTCGGCCCCAGGAAGACGAACGACCCGATCGGGCGGCGCGGGTCCTTGATGCCGGAGCGGGCCCGGATGACGGCGTCGGCCACCAGCCGTACCGCCTCGTCCTGGCCGATCACCCGCTCGTGCAGGATCTGGTCGAGCCGCAGGAGCTTCTCGCGCTCGCCCTCGCGCAGCCGGCTCACCGGGATGCCCGTCCACCGGGAGACGATCATCGAGATCTCCTCGTCGGTGACGACCTCGCGCAGCAGGCGTGACGTCCCCTGCTTGGAGTACAGCCGCTCCTCCTCGGCCTCCAGCCGCCGCAGCAGCTCGGGCAGCCTGCCGTGCCGCAGCTCCGCGGCGCGGTTGAGGTCGTAGTCGCGTTCGGCCCGCTCGGCCTCCGCGCGTACCTGCTCGATCTCCACGCGCAGGGCCTGGACGGCGCGCAGGGCGTGCCGCTCGGCCTCCCACTGCGCCCGCATGGCGTCGGCCTGGGCGCGCAGGTCGGCGAGCTCCCTGCGCAGCTCCTCCAGCCGGGCCCCGCTCGCGGAGTCCTCCTCCTTGGCGAGCGCGGCCTCCTCGATCTCCAGGCGCGTCACCCTGCGGGTGAGCTCGTCGAGCTCGGCGGGCATCGAGTCGATCTCCGTACGCAGCATCGCGCACGCCTCGTCCACCAGGTCGATGGCCTTGTCCGGCAGGAAGCGGTCGGAGATGTAGCGGTGGCTCAGCACGACGGCCGCCACCAGCGCGCTGTCCTGGATCTTCACCCCGTGGAAGATCTCCAGGCGTTCGCGCAGGCCGCGCAGGATCGACACGGCGTCCTCGACCGAGGGCTCGTCGACCATCACCGGCTGGAACCGTCGCTCCAGGGCGGCGTCCTTCTCGACGTGTTTGCGGTACTCGACGAGGGTCGTCGCCCCGATCATGTGCAGCTCGCCGCGGGCCAGCATGGGCTTGAGCATGTTGCCCGCGTCCATGGCGCCCTCGGCGGCTCCGGCGCCCACCACGGTGTGCATCTCGTCGACGAAGAGCAGGATCCGCCCCTCGGCGGCCTTGACCTCGTTGAGCACCGCCTTGAGCCGCTC
Source organism: Streptosporangium sp. H13245 (assembly GCF_055690525.1). Classification (NCBI taxonomy): domain Bacteria; kingdom Bacillati; phylum Actinomycetota; class Actinomycetes; order Streptosporangiales; family Streptosporangiaceae; genus Streptosporangium; species Streptosporangium sp. H13245. The sequence continues at coordinate 39,795 of NZ_JBSZKT010000030.1, forward strand.
CTCGAACTCGCCCCGGTACTTGGCCCCGGCCACCAGCGAGCCCATGTCGAGGCTGAAGACCGTCTTGCCCTTGAGCCCCTCCGGCACGTCCCCGTGGCTGATCCGCAGGGCGAGTCCCTCCACGATGGCGGTCTTGCCCACACCGGGGTCCCCGACGAGGACGGGGTTGTTCTTCGTCTTGCGGGACAGGATCTGGATGACGCGGCGGATCTCGGCGTCTCGCCCGACGACCGGGTCGAGCTTGCCGGACACGGCGTCCGCCACCAGGTCGCGGCCGTACTTCTCCAGCGCCTCGTACGCCACCTCGGGCATCGCGGACGTCACCCGCTGGTTGCCTCGGATCGCGGTGAGCGCCTTGAGGAAGCCGTCCCTGGTCAGCCCCTGCTCGTGCAGCAGCCGCCCGGAGGCGGTCGAGCTGCCCTCCTCCAGCAGGGCGATGAGCAGGTGCTCCACCGACACGTACTCGTCCCTGAGCCGGTCGGCCTCCCGCTTGGCCGTGTCCAGCAGGCGGGAGAGCCGCTGCGTCACGTAGACCTGGCCGGGCGCGGCACCGGGGCCGCCCACCCGGGGGCGGCGGCCCAGCTCGGCCTCCAGCTCGGCCCTGAGCCGGTCGGTGTCGGCGTTCGCGTACGAGAGCAGGCGGGGGATGAGCCCCTCGGGCTGGTCGAGCAGCGCCAGCAGCAGGTGCTCGCCGTCCACCTCGGTGTGCCCGAAGCGCAGGGCCTTGGTCTGCGCGTCGTGCAGCGCCTCCTGTGACTTCTGCGTCAGCAGGTTCATGTCCACGGCGGGCCTCCGGTGGGTCGGGAACGGCCGCGCTGGGCGGCCTCCAGGTCGGCGATGCGGTCCAGCAGGTCCATGACGAGGCCGAGCGCCGCGTAGTTGATCGAGAGCCCGGCCCGCAGCCGCCGGATCCGCGCCATGGTGAGCAGCTGGGAGGGCGGGAACCACAGGTGCCCGGCGGCGTCGGCCCAGGCGTCGAGCACGCCCAGCGCGACCAGGCGCCGCACCAGCTCGGGGTGGGTTCCCGTCGCCCTGGCGAACGTCTCCAGGTCCAGGCGCGCGGGCCTGGTCAGCTGAAAGGCCTTCCCCGCCTCCCGCGCGGTCTGCCGCGGGGTCTGTCCCGAGGGCTGTCGCGGGGCCTCCTGCCGGGTCTCCCGCGGCTGGGCGGGGCGCGGGCCCGGATGGGACGGCCCGCGCTCCGGGAACGGGTGGATCATCACCGCCTCCTCGGGTCGAACGTGGAGACCGCGGCGAGCTGCTCGAACAGCCGCCGCTCCTCCTCAGACAGCCGCTCCGGGACCATGATCCGCACCTCGGCGTACAGGTCGCCCGGCGTGTCGCGGCGACTGGGCATTCCCCGGCCGCGCAGCCGCAGCCGCCTGCCGCCGGACGTTCCCTGCGGCACCTTGACCTTGGTCTCGCCCCCGGGGGTGTCGACCGCGACGGAGGCGCCGAGCGCCGCCTCCCACGGGGTGACCGGGAGCAGGACGTGGACGTCGCGCCCGTCGAGCCGGTAGCGGGGGTGCGGGGCGATCCTGACGATCAGGTAGAGGTCGCCAGCGGCGGCCCCGTCGCCGCCCCTGCCGCCCTGCCCGGCCAGCCTGACGCGCTGCCCGTCGATGACGCCCGGCGGGATGTCGACCTGCAGCCCGCGCGACCCGACCGTGATGGAGCGGCGCCCGCCCCGGTAGGCCTCCTCGACGGTCAGGACGATCTCGGCCTCCTGGTCGGCACCGGGGATCGGCCCCCAGCTCGCGCCGGACCGGCCCCTCCTGCCGGAGAACAGCCCTTCGAAGAGGTCGCCGAGATCGACCCCCTCCTCGAAGCCTCCGAAGCCCCCGCCTCCGCCTCCGCTGCGGGGACCGGCCCCACGGCTCCTGGCGCGGGCCCACGTCTCGGGGTCCACGTCCTCGGGCACCTGGCGGAACTCCGGCCCGAACGCGTCGTAGCGGCGCCGGGTGTCGGGGTCGGACAGCACGCTGTAGGCCTCGGAGACGTCCTTGAAGCGGTCCTCGGCGGACGGGTCCTTGTTGACGTCGGGGTGGTTGGCCCGCGCCAGCTTGCGGTAGGCGCGCTGGATGTCGTCCTGGCTCGCGCCCCTCCGCACGCCGAGGATCTCGTAGAAGTCCCGGTCGGGGGGCATCATGCCCCCTTGGCCACCACGACCAGCGCGGGCCGCAGCTGCTGTTCGCCGTCCCCGTAGCCGGGCCGCACCACCTTCACGACCGTGCCGTCGGGTACGCCCTCCTGCGGGAGCACACCCACCGCCTCGTGCCTGGCCGGGTCGAACACGGTCCCGGTGTCGTCGCGGCGCGCGTAGCCGAGGCGGGAGAGCACCTCCTGTGCCTGGTCGCGGATCACCCGCAGCCCGTCGGCGACGGAGGCGGGATCGGTCTCCGCGTGCTCCAGCGCGCGGTCCAGGTTGTCCAGCACGGGCAGCCACTCCCTGGCGGCACGGGCCCGCTCCTCGGACTGGGTCCGCACGGCGTCCCTGCTGACGCGCTTGCGCAGGTTGTCGAGGTCGGCGAGAGCGCGCCGCCTGCGGTCCTGGAGGTCGGTCACCAGGGCCTGGAGTTCCACGACACGCTCCTGGAGACCGCCCGGAGCGTCCTGGGCGCCCTGAACGTCCTGGATGTCCTCGTCCGGCCCCCGGTCACGCGCCTCCCCCTGTCCACTCTGGCCACCGCGCCGCGTCTCAGCCCCCTGAGGTCCCTGGGTTCCCTGGGCTTCTTGAGCTCCTTGGGGCCCCTGGACTCCGTGGGCTCCGTGCCGGTCCCCGGAGCCCTGGGTTCCCTGGGTTCCGTGCCGGTTTTGGGGCCGGGCTCGCGCCCCCCTGCCGGTCTCCCGCTCCCGGTCGTACGGCTCCGGGTGGTCGTACGGCTCCCGGTCCGGCGGGGTGTGGCCGCCGCGCGGATCCCTGCCGGTGGGCGGGGAGTGCCGGTCGCGCCCGGGTGTCTCATTCATCGGTCGTGAACTCCGCGTCGATGACGTCGTCGTCCCGGCCGCCCCGCGAGCCGGACGCCCCCGCGCCTCCCGGACCACCCTCGGCCCCCGGGGCGCCGCCGCCCGGGACGCCGGAGCCCGTCGCGCCGAGGCCCTGGTGGACCTGCTGGAGCTCGGAGGTGAGCGAGCGGACCCGGTCGAGCGGGGCCTCCTGCTTGATCGCGTCGCGGGCGTCGTTCACCAGCATCTCGGCCCGCGCCTTCTCGTGGACGGGTACCGACTCGCCCAGCTCCGCCAGGCGGCGCTCCACCTGGTAGGCGGCGCTGTCGAGCTCGTTGCGCGCGTCCACCACCTGCCGCATCCGCTGGTCCTCCTCGCGGTGCCGCTCGGAGTCGGCGACCATCCGCTCGACCTCGCTCATGTCCAGGTTCGAGCTCTCGCTGATCGTGATGCGCTGCTCGGCGCCGGTGTCCTTGTCCTTGGCGGAGACGTTCAGGATCCCGTTGGCGTCGACGTCGAAGGTCACGTCGACCTGCGGCACGCCGCGCGGGGCGGGCCGGATGTTCTCCAGCCGGAACCGGCCCAGGGAGCGGTTGTCGGCGGCGCGCTCGCGCTCGCCCTGCAGCACGACGACGTCCACGGCGCTCTGGTTGTCCTCGGCGGTGCTGAACGTCTCGGAACGGCGGGCCGGAATGGTGGTGTTCCGCTCGATGACCTTCGTCATCACCCCGCCGAGCGTCTCGATGCCGAGGGAGAGCGGGGTCACGTCGAGCAGTACGACGTCCTTCAGCTCGCCCTTGATGACGGCGGCCTGGATCGCGGCGCCCAGCGCCACGACCTCGTCCGGATTGACCGTCATGTTCGGTTCCTTGCCGCCCGTCATGCGGCGTACCAGGTTCTGCACGGCGGGCATCCTGGTCGAACCGCCCACCAGGATCACCTCGTCGATGTCGTCGGCGGTGAGCTTGGCGTCGGCCATGGCCTGCTGTACGGGCCCCCTGCAGCGTTCGAGCAGGTCGGCGGTGATCTCCTCGAAGGTCGAGCGCCTGAGCGTGGTGTTCAGGTGCTTGGGGCCCGAGGCGTCGGCGGTGATGAAGGGCAGGCTGATCTGCGTCTGGGTGACCGCCGACAGCTCGACCTTGGCCTTCTCCGCGGCCTCGAACAGCCGCTGCAGGGCCTGCGGGTCCTGGCGCAGGTCGATGCCGTTGTCCCGCTGGAACTCGTCGGCGAGATGGTCGACGACGCGCCGGTCGAAGTCGTCGCCACCCAGGTGGGAGTCGCCCGCGGTCGCCCGGACCTCCACGACGCCGTCCCCGATGGCGAGGACGCTGACGTCGAAGGTGCCGCCGCCCAGGTCGAAGACGAGCACCGTCTCGCTCTCCTGACGGTCGAGCCCGTAGGCCAGGGCCGCCGCGGTCGGCTCGTTGATGATCCGCAGGACCTCCAGACCGGCGATCTTCCCGGCGTCCTTGGTGGCCTGGCGCTGGGAGTCGTTGAAGTACGCGGGCACGGTGATGACCGCCTCGGTGACCTTCTCCCCCAGGAACTTCGAGGCGTCGTCCACGAGCTTGCGCAGGACGGCCGCGGCGATCTCCTCGGGCGCGTACAGCTTCTCGTTGATCTTGAAGCGGACGGCTCCGTCGGGGCCGGGGACGACGTCGAACGAGACGGCGGTCAGCTCGCTGGAGACCTCCTCGTGGCGGCGGCCGATGAAGCGCTTGGCCGAGTAGATCGTCCCTTTGGGGTTCAGGATCGCCTGGCGGCGGGCCAGCTGCCCGACCAGGCGCTCACCGGTGTCGGTGAACGCCACGACCGACGGCGTCGTTCGCGCCCCCTCGGCGTTGGGGATCACCGTGGGCTTGTCGCCCTCCATGGTGGCGATCACCGAGTTGGTGGTGCCCAGGTCGATTCCGACTGCTTTAGCCATGCTGCCCTCCTATGCGCTGTGGCACCGGCGCTCGCCGGACGGCACCGCCGTCCCACCCGCGACCTCCCGGCGCCCCCGGCCCGGTGGTTCCGCGTCTCGACAAAAACCCCGCGTTCCGAACAAGCCCGGCGTCAAAACCCCGCGTCTCGAACAGGCCCGGCGTCTCGAACAGGCCGGGTGGATCCGGGCGGCCCCGGCGGCGGGCGCGGGACGGCGGCGCGGGCGATTCCACCCGCGCCGCCGTCAGTGCGGGCTCTGTCTGGGGGAGCGGTCAGATCTGTTGGTGCATCTGCTGGGACGTGCCCACGTTGAGCAGCCTGCGCGCCTCGGCGGCGTGCGGGGTCGCGGCCAGCACCTCGTAGCGGTCGGCGACGATCGCGCTCGACGAGAGGAAGTCGCGCTTGCCCCCGGTGAGCGCGTGGCCGACCAGTCCGAAGATCGCTCCGGCGATGGCACCCCAGATCAGGCCCCACAGGACCAGGACGAAGGGGAAGCGTCCGGGGGTGAAGATCGCGAAGAACAGGCCGATCAGCAGTCCGAACCAGGCTCCGGTCGCCGCACCCATCCCCGCGGCGCGAAGATAGGTCAGCCGCCCGAGCACCTGCTCGACGAGCCGGAGACCGACTCCGACGATCATCGTGTGCTCGACCGGGAACTTCTGGTCCGACAACCGGTCCACGGCACGCTGGGCCTCGGCGTAGTTGCCGAAACTCGCCACCGTCTCGTGACCGGTCAAACTGACGTCAGGTCGCATGGCACTTCCCTTCGACGGGCACCCGCGAGATGAATCCGTACCCGACCCACCCTCGCCCCGGGACGACCTCCCCACATCCCCAGACCTGACAGTCCTCGCCGCCGGGCCGTCCGGTCAGTCGGGGACCAGGCCGTGCCGGAAGGCGTACGTCACCGCCTGGGCCCGGTCGCGCAGTCCCGCCTTGGCGAAGAGGTTGTTGATGTGCGTCTTGACCGTCGCCTCGGAGATGAACAGCGCCCCGGCGATCTCCGCGTTGGAGTGGCCCGCCGCTATCAGCCGCAGCACCTCGCTCTCGCGGCGGGTGAGCCCGTCGGGCGGCTCGGGCGCGCGGCGGCTCCCGGTCACCGCCTCGGCCAGCCGCCGCTGGACACCGGGGTCGAACTGGGCCTCGCCCTCGACGACGGTGGCGATGGCCGAGGCCAGGGACTCGGCGTCGGTGTCCTTGGTCAGGTAGCCCCGCGCCCCCGCGGCCAGCGCGGCGAAGACCGACTCGTCGTCGGAGTACGTGGTCAGGACCACCACGTGGATCTCCGGGTGGGCCGCCCTGATCCTGCGGGTCGCCTCCACCCCGTCCATGCGGGGCATCCGCAGGTCCATCAGGACCACGTCGGGTCTGAGGGAGTCGGCGAGCCCGACCGCCTCCCGCCCGTCGGCCGCCGCCCCGACCACCTCGATGCCGGGCAGCAGTCCCAGCAGCAGCACCAGCCCCTCGCGCACCACCGTCTGGTCGTCGACCACCAGCACCCGTACGGTCACCACTGTCTCCCGCGTCCCTCGGACCCACCCCCGCCCGCTCCCCCGTGCGGCGACACCATACGGCACCGCAGACACCGCAGACACCGTACGGCACCGGTGTGAACCGTCCGCGGCGCGGCGCCCACCCCCGCGCCGGCGCCGCGCCGCGGGCGGCTCACGCCGGGACCCGCAGGAGGACCTCGAAGCCCTCCGTGCCCGGCCGCACCGCGAGCGACCCGCCGATCAGCTCGGCCCGCTCGCGCATCCCCACCAGCCCGTATCCCCCTCCCGACGACGCCAGCAGGCCCGGCGGGCCGCCGGTGTCGCGTACCTCCAGCTCGCACCAGCGGCCGACGCGGCGCAGCGCCACCGACACCGCGGCGCCCGGCGCGTGCTTGCGCGCGTTCGTCAGCGCCTCCTGGGCGGTCCTGGCGACCGCCAGCCTGGCCCCCGCCTTCAGCGAGTCGAGGTTCCCCGCCACCGAGACCGCGCAGGGCGAGCCGGTCACCGACCGGAACTCCACCGCCAGCCGCTCCAGCCGCTCGGCCAGCGGAAGCTCCTCCCCGCGCAGCGCGTCGAGCGCCCTGCGGGTCTCCTCCAGCCCCGCCCGCGCCAGCCGCACGGCGCGGTTGACCCTGTCGAGGGCCGCCGCCGGGTCCTCGCCCCGTTCGAGCAGCAGCCGCGCGCCCTCCAGGTGGACGATCTGCGCCGACTGCGAGTGCGCCAGGATGTCGTGGATCTCCCTGGCCAGCCGCGCCCGCTCGGCCAGCACGGCCTCGCCCGCCCGCGCCTCGGCGAGCGCCACGGCCTGTTCCCTGGTCGTCCTCACGTGCCGCATCAGGAAGGTGAAGACGGCGACGTAGGTGAGGCCGGAGGTGTTGCCCAGCACCTCCGCGACCGGCCGCCCGAGCAGGAAGGACAGGGCCGTCGTGCCGACGATGTCCGCCGCGACCAGGTAGACCGCGGGCCAGAGGCGGGTCTTGAACGGCGCGACGAAGATCACGACGTACAGGAAGCCCATGCCGCTGTAGGGGCTGATCGCGTGCAGGGCCAGTCCCCCGGCCAGGGTGGCCGCGAGCAGCCGGGTGTCGTGCCGCCTGTCCCGGCCCAGCAGGACCCACAGGCAGCAGCCGACGGCGACGGCGCCGAACGGGATCAGCCCCAGCAGCCCGGGCCAGCCCATCTCGACCGCGCCGATCACCGGGCCGGAGACGAGGTAGCCCACCAGCACGACGGTGAGTAACCGGCGTACCAGGGGGTGGCGGAGGAACGTCACGACGCCAAGCTATCCGTACCCCCCGGCGGCGAGCCATGGGCCCAGAGGTGGAGATCGCCTCCACCCCGGGCCGCCTCGGCCTCCTCTCCGGGTGGAACCCGCGGACTCCACCCCCGGGACCGTGCGCTCCCACCCGCCCGGGGGGCATCGTCGAGGCCATGTCAGCAATCAGCGTCACCCACCTCGGCAAGTCGTTCGGCGGGGTACGAGCCGTCGACGACCTGTCGTTCACCGTGGAACGGGGAACACTCACGGCCTTCATCGGGCCCAACGGCGCGGGCAAGACCACCACCCTGCGCATGATCCTCGGCCTGGTCACGCCCACCGAGGGCACCGCGACGATCGGCGGCGAGCCCTACCGTGACCTGAAGAACCCCGTCTCCACGGTCGGCGCGATCCTGGAGGCCACGGCCTTCCACCCGGGCCTGAGCGCCCGCACGCACCTGGAGGCGCTCCGCCTCGCCGCCGGGCTGGATCCCGGGCGCGTGGAGCACGTGCTGGAACAGGTCGACCTCACCGCCTCGGCCGGCCGCAAGGTGGGCGGCTTCTCCCTGGGCATGCGCCAGCGGCTCGCCCTGGCCTCCGCCCTCCTGGGGGACCCGGAGATCCTCATCCTCGACGAGCCCGCCAACGGCCTGGACCCGGAGGGCATGCGCTGGCTGCGGGGCTTCCTGCGGGCCTACACCCACCAGGGGCGCACGGTCCTGGTCTCCACCCACGTGCTCGCCGAGATCCGGCACGCCGACCACATGGTCGTCCTGCGGGCCGGGCGCCTCGCCTGGCAGGGCCCGCTCACCCCGGAGACCGACGTGGAGGACCTCTACATGGAGGTGACCACGTGAACAACCTGATCCGCGCCGAACTGCTCAAGGCACGCGCGAACCGCACCACCTGGATCCTGGCCGCCCTGGCGCCCCCGCTGTGCGTGGCCTGGGCGGGGCTGATGGTCTTCCTGATGGGACAGGGCGGTGAGATGCCGCTCGGCCCGCAGATCGAGAACGTCTACAGCATGACCCAGCAGGCCTACATCTTCACCCTGCTGCTCGGCGTGCTCGGCATGGCCGGGGAGAACCGCCACCAGACGATCACCTGGCAGTTCCTGGTCAGCCCGAGGCGGAGCCGGGTGGTGACGGCCAAACTCGCCGCGTACGGGATCGTCGGCCTGCTGATCGCGGCGGTCTCGGCGCTGGTCACGCTGGTGGCGGGCCTGGTCATGCTCGGCCTGGCCGGCTACCCCGCCTGGACCCCCGCGGTGCCCGGGGTCCTGCTCGGCTCGGCGCTCGCGGTCGCCCTGTACGGCCTGCTCGGGGTGGGGCTGGGGGCCCTGATCCGCAACCAGGTCGCGGCGGTGGCGGTGGCCCTGGTCTGGTTCATGTACGCCGACTACCTGCTCGTCAGTTTCCTGCCCGACCTGGGCAGATGGCTGCCGACCGGGGCGGCCCGCTCGCTGAGCGGCATGCCCCTGGGCGGCGAGCTGCTACCCGTCTGGGCGGGCGGACTGCTGTTCGCGGCCTACGTCGCGGCGACCGTGCTCACCGCCCGCGCGCTGACGCTCCGCCGCGACATCACCTGACCTCTCCGTACGAATCAGTACGAACCCGTACGAACCACGTCACGTCACGGCGGCGTCGTACGGCGAGGTCCCGGATTCGCACGCCATGACGTGACCCCGTGGGGGCGCGTCACGCCATGGCGTCGCGGACGGCGGCGTGGGCGGCGTCGCGCATCATGGAGTGCAGCATCGCGTTGGACTCCCGGTCGCTTCGCACCTCGACCATGCGCAGCCCGTCGCCGCGCAGCGCCTTGACCAGCTGGCCGGGCTCGTCCACGAAGGTGTACGGCGTGCCGGTGGCGGCGGCCACGTAGCCCAGGTCCACCCCGTGCGAGGTGCCGAAGACCCGCTCGAAGGGGTCGCGCAGCGCGGCCTGGGGAAGCAGCGAGAAGATCCCGCCGCCGTCGTTGTTCACCACGACCAGGCAGAGGTCGGGGCGGGGCTCGCGGGAGCCGAGGAGCAACCCGTTCTGGTCGTGCAGGAAGGTCAGGTCGCCCATCAGGGCGTAGGAGGGGCCGTTGTGGGCGAGGGCTGCGCCCATCGCGGACGACACCACGCCGTCGATCCCCGCCGCTCCCCGGTTGGCCAGGATCCGCAGGCCCCGCCGGGGACGCATCGCCTGGTCCAGGTCGCGGATCGGCATGGAGGAGCCGGAGAACAGCAGCGACCCGTTGGGCAGCGCGTCCACCAGGTCGCGGGCCAGGCGCGGCTCGCTCAGCCCCGTCCCGTCCAGCACCTCGTCGATCGCGGTCCTGGCCGCCGTCTCGGCGCGGCGCCAGGAGTGCAGCCACGCGTCGTCGCCCGCCGCGACCGGGATCTCCACCACCTGGGCGACCTGGGTGGCCGAGCGGGTCGGGTCGGGCCAGCGGGTCATGTCGGCGGCGACCACGATGTGCTCGCCCGCGTGCCTCAGCCAGTTGAGCAGCGGCCGGGACAGGCCGGGGCGGCCCAGGGTGACCACGACGTCGGGTCGGTGCCGGTCGGCGAACTCGGGGGTGCCGAGGAGGAAGTGGTAGGCCGACATCGCGTGGTCGCCGTAGCGGGCGCCCCCGTTGGGCTCCGACAACACCGGCCACCCGGCCATGCCCGCCGCCGCCACGTATCTGCGCGTGTTGGTCGCGCCGTCGCCGACGACCAGCACGCCCCGCCGGGTCGGCGGCAGGTGCAGCGCCACCGGCGGGGAGGCCACCCTGGCACGGACCCACGGGCCTCCGGCGTCGCCCTCCAGGGACTCGCACCAGGACGGGTCGCCGTCCGGGATCAGCGGCTCGCGGAAGGCCACGTTGAGGTGGACGGGACCGGGGTCGTACGGGCCCAGCGCGCGCTGGTAGGCCCGGCAGACCGTCGACCGCCAGTAGGCGACCTGGCCGGGGCGGTCCTCGGGCACGCCGACCTCGCTGAACCAGCGGACGGCCGTGCCGTACAGCTTGACCTGGTCGACGGTCTGGCTGGCGCCGGTGTCGCGCAGCTCGGGCGGGCGGTCGGCGGTGAGCACCAGCAGCGGCACCCCCGACTCGTGCGCCTCGATGACGGCCGGGTGGAAGTTGGCCGCCGCGGTGCCGGAGGTGCAGATCAGGACGACCGGGCGCCCGCTGCGGCGGGCGAGGCCCACCGCCAGGAAGGAGGCCGAGCGCTCGTCCACCCGCACGTGCAGCCGGATGCGGCTGTCGGCGTGCACGGCGAGGGCGAGCGGCGCCGAGCGCGACCCGGGCGCGAGCACCACGTCCGTGAGACCGCAGCGGGCGAGCTCGTCGACCAGCACCGTCGCGAGCGCGGTCGCGGGGTTCACCGCACCGCCTCCTTAACTCCGCACCCGGGGGTGAGTTCGTCGTGAGGCGCGCGAGAACGACCTCGTCTACGCGGGACGGCACGCCTCGGGACCGAACCCGTTCGGATCCTCGCTGCCCGTGGGGGCGGCGGGGGAACCTGTCCTCGCCGCCCGGGGCCGCGCTGGAGCAGGCCTTCCGCCGTCCCTAGGGACGGCGCGGGAACCTGCCGAAGTCGGGGGCGCGCTTCTCCTTGAACGCGTCGCGGCCCTCCTGCGCCTCCTCGCTCATGTAGTAGAGCAGGGTGGCGTCACCGGCGAACTGCTGCATCCCCGCGGCGCCGTCGGTCACCGCGTTCAGCGCGCCCTTGAGCATGCGCAGCGCCAGCGGCGACTTCTCCAGCATCTCCCTGGCCCATTTGACCGTTTCGGTCTCAAGCTCGGCGAGCGGCACGACCGCGTTGACCAGACCCCAGTCGAGGGCCTTCTGCGCGTCGTACTGACGGCAGAGGTACCAGATCTCGCGGGCCCGCTTCAGGCCGACGGTCTCGGCCAGCAGCCAGGAGCCGTAGCCGCCGTCGAAGGAGCCGACCTTGGGGCCGGTCTGGCCGAAGACCGCGTTGTCGGCGGCGATGGACAGGTCGCAGCACACGTGCAGCACGTGGCCGCCGCCGATGGCGTAACCGGCGATCATCGCGATGACCGGCTTGGGGCAGCGGCGGATCTGGACCTGCAGGTCGAGCACGTTGAGCCGGCCGACGTGCGGGGTGGACTTGTCGACGTAGCCGTCGTCGCCGCGGATCTTCTGGTCACCGCCGGAGCAGAAGGCCCGCTCGCCCGCGCCGGTGAAGATGATCACACCGACCTCCGCGTCCTCCTGGGCGACGTTGAAGGCGTCCTTGAGCTCGAAGAGCGTCGTCGGGCGGAACGCGTTGTGCCGCTCGGGACGGTTGATCGTGATCTTGGCGATGCCGTCGCCCGTCTCGTAGATGATGTCCTCGTACTGCCCGGACCTCTTCCAGTCGACCGCGCCGTCGCGCTCGGGGGACTTCTCCGCCGCCCGCTCGTCCACGCCCGGCTCGACCCGCTCCGTGCCCACGATGGCTTCACCCTCTCCGCTGCGCCGGGGCCGCCCCGGCCGTTGTCCGGCTTCCGGCACTAACCTTACGACCGTGATGACCATTCCTGTGCACGAGGTATGGCTTTCCGTGCAACGGGAATTGCACGCAGTGGTGTCTCCGGCGGGCCCGGAGCTGTTCCGGGCCGTGGCCGCGGCACTGGACGGCAGCGGTCCCGCCGTGCTGCCCCTCTCCCCCGCGCTGCCCGCCGCCGCGCTGCGGGCGACGCTCGACGCGCTGCGCCCGACCCACGTGAACGGGGTACGCCGCGAGGGTGGCGTCGGGGTGCCCGCCGAGGTGGCGGTGGTCATCGCCACCAGCGGCTCGACCGGCGCCCCGAAGGGCGCGCAGCTGTCCGCCGGGGCGCTGCTCGCCTCCGCGTCGGCCTCGCTGCGGCGCCTGGGGGCCGGGGCGGGCGAGCGCTGGCTGTGCTGCCTGCCGCCCTCCCACGTGTCCGGCCTGCAGGTCCTGGTCAGGTCGCTGCTGGGCGGGACCGAGCCGATCGTGCACGACGGGTTCTCCCCCGAGGCCGTGCTCTCCGCCGGCGCCGACCACGTCTCGCTGGTGCCGACCCAGCTGCGCCGCCTGCTCCAGGTGGATCGGGGGGATCTGCCGCGCCTATCGATGTTCGGGACGATCCTGCTCGGCGGTGCCGCCGCTCCCCCCGCGCTGCTCGCCGCGGCCCGCGCGGCCGGGGCCCGGGTGGTCACCACGTACGGCATGAGCGAGACCTGCGGCGGGTGCGTCTACGACGGCGAGCCCCTCGACGGGGTGGGGCTCGCCGTCGGCGACGACTGCCGGATCCGCCTGAGCGGGCCCGTATTGTTCTCCGGCTACCGGCTCCGTCCCGACCTCACCGAGGCGGTCCGCGACGGCGGCTGGTTCCTCACCTCGGACCTGGGCGCCCTGGAGGGCGGGCGGCTGCGCGTGCTGGGGCGGGCCGACGACGTCATCAACACCGGGGGCGAGAAGGTCGTCGCCGCGGCGGTGGCCGCCGTGGTGGCCGAGCATCCCGCGATCACCGACGCCGCGGTGGTCGGCCGTCCCGACCCCGAGTGGGGCGAGCGGGTGGTGGCCTTCGTCGTCTCGCCCTCCCCGCCGTCCCTGGCCGAGGTGCGCGCCTTCGCCAAGGAGCGGCTGCCCGCCTACGCGGCCCCCGCCGAGCTGATCGTTGTGACCGAAATACCGCTTTTGGCCAATGGCAAGCCGGACCTCGAAGCTCTCCGTTATGGTCGTGACCGGGAACCGTGAAGGCGCTCCCACACGTCCAACAGATAGCCGAAGCAGGAAGGACAAGCCCGATGAACGTCACCCGGAAGACATGGGTCTCGGCCGGAATCGTGAGCCTGGTCCTCGCCGGCGGCATCTCCGTCACGGCGGCCGCCGCGTCGGGCGGGATCGGGAGGGCGGAAAAACCGTCGGGCGAGCCGGTGCCGGTGGCCCCGCACGAGCCCGGACGATCCTCGCAGGAGCCGTCGCCGACCGCGTCCGCTCCCCCCGCGGAGGACTACGTGGTCTCCAGGGACGTCAACCCCGACCCCGGCGAGGTCCTCGAATACTGGAGCAAGAACCGGCTGGAAGAGGCCGAGCCCTACCCGATGCCCGTGGTCGACGGCCCGCTCGACGGCTCCTCGGGCCCGGCGCAGGGGGACCCGGAAGAGGGCCCCGTGGAAGTGATCGAATAGGCCCTCTCGGGCGCCCGCGTGATGGGTGGATCGCCGAGACGGCGATCCACCCATCATATTTTCCGAGTCAAGTCGGGAACAGAAAGTTCTTGACCGGGGTTATTGGTACTGGTGCGCTGAGCGGCCCCCAGACCGCCCCACCCCAAGACCAGCAGACCGTGAATTCAGACGACTCCGTGATGGAGGAGGTGTCCTCATGCCCCCAACCGCCGTGGCGACCTCATCTGAGGCCCCGACGACCCTCGACCAGCTCCTTGACCGAGGGCGAGTCCAGGGCCACCTTTCACTCGCGGAGCTGCGCCACGCCTTCGCCGAGACGGGCATCAGCCCCGCCGAGGGCCGGTCGATCCTGCGCGAGCTCACCGAGGCCGGTGTCAGCCTGGCGGCCGAGAACGAGCCCGCGCTCTCCGCGTCCGGCGCCAAGAGCACCCGCAAGACCCCCGCGCGCAAGGCGAAGGCCACCCCCGCGAGGAAGACCACGACGAGGACCGAGCCCGCCGCGACCGGGGAGGAGTCCCCGGGCGGCCTCAAGACCGCCAAGACCGTCGGGACCACCAAGACCACCAAGGCCGCCGCCAAGACCACCGCGAAGGACGCGAAGGACGCCGCGGCCGAGCTCGACGACGAGTGGAACCCGCCGGAGGAGCCCGAGGTGGAGGCCGAGCCGACCCTCGACCTCGACGACCAGTCCTCCGTCATGGGCGACTCGGTGCACACCTACCTGAAGTCGATCGGCCGCCGCACCCTGCTCACCGCCGCGCAGGAGGTCGAGCTGGCCAAGCGCATCGAGGCCGGTCTGTACGCCGAGTCCAAGCTGGAGGCCGGTCCCGGCCTGTCCGCGGTCGCGCGCGACGACCTGGAGTGGATCGCCGAGGACGGCCGCCGGGCCAAGGACCACATGCTGGAGGCCAACCTCCGCCTGGTCGTCTCCGTGGCGAAGAAGTACACCGACCGGGGCATGGCCCTGCTCGACGTGGTCCAGGAGGGCAACCTGGGCCTGATCCGCGCGGTGGAGAAGTTCGACTACACCAAGGGCTACAAGTTCTCCACCTACGCCATGTGGTGGATCCGCCAGGCCATCCAGCGTGGCTTCGCCGACTCGGCCCGCACGATCAGGCTGCCGGTGCACGTGCTGGAGATGCTCTCCAAGCTGTCGCGCGTCGAGCGTGACATGCACCAGCGCCTGGGCCGCGAGCCCACGCCGGAGGAGCTGGGCGTCGAGCTGGACAAGACCCCCGACCAGATCGAGGAGCTGCTGCGCACCAGCCGCCAGCCGATCAGCCTCAACGCCACCATCGGCGAGGACGGCGAGACCACCATCGGCGACCTCATCGAGGACGTCGACTCGCCCGAGGCGTCGGAGGTCGTCGACCGCCAGCTGCTCGGCGAGCAGCTGCGCGGCGTGCTCGGCAACCTCTCCCCCAGGGAGGCCAAGATCATGGCCCTGCGCTTCGGCCTCGTCGACGGCAAGCCCCACACCCTCGACGAGATCGGCAAGCACCTCGGCCTGACGCGCGAGCGCATCCGCCAGCTGGAGAAGGAGTCGCTCTCCAAGCTCCGCCACCCCAGCAACACCCGTCCGCTGCTCGACTGGGCCAGCTGACCTTCGTCCCGGCCCGTTCGAAGGGCTTCGAAGGGCGCCGCCGCGAGACCTCCCGGTCCGCGACGGCGCCCTTCGCCGTGTTCCGGCCCCGGCGGGGAGTGCCCCCCGGAGGGACCGGCAGGAGCGCGGAGCGCCCCTCCCCGAGGGCCCCGGTACGGGAACCGGGGCGAGACGGCCCCGTACCGGCCCTCGAAGGTCTGAGAAGGCCTGAGAAGGCCCGTAGAAGCCCGGGGAAGGGCGGTCAGCCGCCCATCCCGGCGACGAGGCTTCCGGGGCGCATGTCGGTCCAGGAGCTCTCGACGTAGGCCAGGCAACCGGCGCGGGAGTCCTCACCGTGGACGGTCTCCCAGCCCGCGGGGACGTCGGCGAACGCGGGCCACAGCGAGTGCTGCCCCTCGGCGTTCACCAGCACCAGGAAGGACGCGTCCTCGTCGTCGAAGGGGTTGGTCATCGGTTACCTCCAGCATGGGTGGACCGGGCGGCGGACCCGGGTCGATGGATTCCGACGGTCGGCACGGGCTCTCCCACCGGCGCGCGGGGGCGTCGCTTTCCCACAGATCCGGGCATGGAATAAGGCAGATGAAAATGGCATAACTGCGTGCACCTCGATGAAGTGCCTGGTCACGGCGTTGTGGGAGTGGCCTGAGGGACCACTGGGACAGGGCGTCTTATTAGGTAAGCCTAGCCTAAGATCCACCCCATTGACGGCAATGTCAAGATGCCTGATCATCAGGGACTAGATCACCTTTGACTCTTACCCGTCGCACCGTCGACAGTCAGGGTAAGTGAGGTAAGGCTAACCTAATTTTAATGGTGAGGTGCGTGTGATCGATAGGCAGGACCATCCCGGGCTTCCCGGGACGGTGGCTCTCGTCACGGGCGCCGCCGGGGGCATCGGAGCCGCCGTCGCGGCGACCCTCGCCCGCGCCGGGGCGGTCGTGGCCGGAGTCGACGTGCGCGACGGGCCCTGGGAGGACCTCGGGGAGCCGGTGGCCCGCCACCACACCGACGTCACCGACCCCGGACAGGTGGACGCGGTCGTCGGAAGGATCGAGGACGAGCTGGGACCGATCGGGGTCCTGGTCAACGTCGCGGGCGTGCTGCACGTCGGCGCGATGACGGAGACGGGCCTCGACGACTGGGCCCACGTGTTCGCGGTGAACGCCGGCGGGGTCTTCCACACCGTCCGCGCCGTCGCCCGCCGCATGATCCCCCGAGGCCGCGGGACGATCGTCACCGTGGCCTCCAACGCCGCGGGCGTGCCGCGCGTCGGCATGGCGGCGTACGCGGCGTCCAAGGCCGCCGCGGTCATGTTCACCCGGTGTGCCGGGCTGGAGCTCGCCCGCCACGGCATCCGCTGCAACGTGGTCTCGCCCGGATCGACCGACACCGCCATGCAGGCGGGACTCGATCCCGGCGCGGTGCTCATGGGAGACCCCTCCTCCTACCGCGTGGGCATCCCGCTGGGCCGGCTGGCCGACCCCCAGGACGTCGCCGAAGCCGTGATCTTCCTGGCCTCGGACCGTGCCCGGCACATCACCATGCAAGACCTGTACGTGGACGGCGGCGCCACGCTCAGGGCCTGAGAACCCCCGAAAGGTCAGCCTTGACTATCGCATACGAGGCGGTCAGCGCCGCCGAGCTTCTCGACGAGTACCGGCCGGGCTCCTCATCGATCTTCTCCTCTCCCCGGCACACCCTTCTCGCCGGAGGCGTCGCCGACGTGGTGGCGCCCGCCTGGACCATGCGGGAGCTGGCCGAACGCGTACGCGAACACCGCGACCTGGTCCTCGGCGCGATCCCCTTCGACGACCCCGCCTCGGCACGGCTGATCACCCCGGTGCGCGCCCGCTGGGCCGACCCCTTCGTCCCCGGCGAGCCACCACCCCGCGAGAGCGCGCCACCGTGGCGGATCACCCCCGTCCCCACCCCCTCCGGCCACCTGGAGGGCGTACGCCGGGTGCTGGAACTCCTCGGCACCGGCGCGGTGGAGAAGGTGGTGCTGGCCAGATCCCTGGAACTGACGAGGCCGGAACCGGTCGACATCGCCGCGATGGTCCGGCGCCTGGCGGTCCGCGACCCGCACGGCCACGTCTTCGCCGTCGACCTGCCCGGCGGCCGGACCCTGGTGGGCGCCAGCCCCGAACTCCTGGTCTCCAGGGACGGGCCCGCCGTCGTCGCCAACCCGCTGGCCGGCTCCGCCGCGCGCAGCGGCGACCCCGTGGAGGACCGCCGCCGCGCGGCGGCGCTGCTCTGCTCGGCCAAGGAGCAGCACGAGCACGCGGTCGTGGTCCAGGCCGTGGCCGCCGCGCTCGCCCCGCACTGCCGGACACTGAGCGTCCCGGCCGAGCCGTCACTGATCTGCACCTCGACCATGTGGCACCTGTCCAGCAGGATCACCGGGCGGCTCGCCGACCCCCGTACCACCGCGCTCGACCTGGCCGTCGCCCTGCACCCGACCCCCGCGGTCTGCGGGACGCCCACCCCCGCGGCGCGCGCCGCGATCGCCCGCATCGAACCCTTCGACCGGGGCTTCTACACCGGCATGGTCGGCTGGTGCGACGCCTCGGGGGACGGCGAGTGGGCGGTGGCGATCCGCTGCGCCGAGGTGACCGCCGGAGGCGTCCGGCTGTTCGCAGGCGGCGGGATCGTCACGGGCTCGGTCCCCGAGGAGGAGCTGGCCGAGACCTCCGCGAAGTTCCGGACCCTCCTGCAGGCCCTCGGCCTGGCCCCGGACCTCGATGTGGACCTGGACCCGGACGCGGACGCGGTCTCCGGCAGGGAGGCCGTCACCGTCACCGGGGAGAAGACCGGGACAGGACAGGTGTGACCCCCAGCACGTCGAGACGCCGAGACACAGCAGAAGGAGAGACAGTCGTGGCCATACCCGCAATCACCCCCTATCCGATGCCCCGCGAGGACGAGATGCCCGTCAACCGCGTCTCCTGGACACCGGACGCCCGCCGGGCGGTGCTGCTCGTCCACGACATGCAGAACTACTTCGTGAACGCGTTCGCGCCGGGAACCTCGCCGATCGTGGAGCTGGTCTCGGCGATCACCGGCCTCCGCGAGACGGCCTGGGAGCTCGGCGTCCCCGTGGTGTACTCGGCCCAGCCCGGCGGCCAGACCTCGGCCCAGCGCGGCCTGCTGGAGGACTTCTGGGGGGCCGGGGTCGGCACCGACCCGAGCGCCCAGGAGATCGTCGCCGCGCTCACCCCGGGGCCCGGCGACATCCGGCTGACCAAGTGGCGCTACAGCGCCTTCCACCGCACCCCGCTGCGCACCCTGCTCGCCGAACAGGGCCGCGACCAGCTCATCGTCACCGGCATCTACGCCCACATCGGCTGCCTGATGACGGCCTGCGACGCCTTCATGGGGGACGTGGAGGTGTTCTTCGTCGCCGACGGGGTGGCCGACTTCTCCGCCGAGCACCACCGGATGGCCCAGACCTACGCGGCCGAGCGGTGCGCGGCGGTCCTGCCCGCCGCCCGCGTCCGGCGGCTGCTCGCCGCCTCGGCCGCCCGCGTCACCCACTGAGCCCGGCGGCCCGGTCCCGGCCGCCCGGACCGAGCCCGCGGGGGAAAGCCCCCGCGGGTCGAGGACCAGGGGTGCCGGGGACGCCGGGCGCGGGGGTCAGCGGGCGGAGGCGGTGACCGGGCGCGGGACCCGGGGGATGCCGGTCAGCCGGTTCTGCTCGCGAAGGGTACGCAGGCGGTTGACCTCGGCGGTCCACTCGGCGCCCCGGGGGGTCGCCCTGCCCTTGCGGCGGCGGATCCGGTCGTCGTACGACTTGATCCCGAACGTCGCGCGCTGGTTGGCCTCGGCCGCGCGCAGGGCCTCGGTGAGCGCGCCGTCGAAGGCGAGCCCGGCGGCTCGCAGCTCCCCCACGGGGGCCGCGGCGGCCTGCGCCCGGCGCACCTCGGCCTCGGCCTCGCGCGCCCTCTCCAGAAGCTCGGGGAAGCTCTTCCCGACCTCCTGGTCAGCGTGGTGACGAACCTCCGCCTCCCGGCTCACGCGCGGTCGGAAAAACGCCATCTTCTTCCCTCTCTCGCCGGTCGCCGGGTCTCCTCCGGCGGATCATCGCTCGTAGCCTACGCGGTCCGCCGCCGGCCCACGTACTCAGGGAGCGGACCTCCCCCGCGGGGGCCCAGTGAACGTCCGTTCTGTCCGGCGCGCCGTCCTTTACGCAGTAAGGTGGACGGTGGCAGGATGCCTCCCATGCCTGCCAAACGACCACCCGTCCCGCTCTCCAGGGAACGGATCATCGACGCCGCCCTCCACATCGCCGACGGCCAGGGGCTCCGGCGCCTGACGATGCGGCGGCTGGGCGACGCGCTCCAGGTGGAGGCGATGGCCATCTACCACCACCTGCCGCGCGGCAAGGACGCCCTCATGGACGCGCTGGCCGAGCACGTCACCACCGTCCACGCCGAGCCCGGCGAGAGCTGGCAGGAGAGCGCGAGGGCCTGGTGCCGGGCGAGCCGGGCCGCGCTGAGGGAGCACCCCGGGGTGCTGGCCCTCGCCCTGACCAAGCCCCCCAGGGGCAGGGCCGCGATCGCGATCAGGGAGCAGACCGACCAGCTGGCCGACGCGGGCCTGGCCGACCCGGCGGGGGCGGTACGAGCCCTGCGGGCCTACGTCTTCGGCGCGGTGGCGGTGGAGGTGCAGCAGTCGGGCTGGGCCGAGCCCCCGGACGACGGGGACGAGCCCTGGCGTCCCCCGTCGAGGGGAGGCGGCAGCCCGGGGGCGGACACCGACTTCGAGTACGGGCTGGACGCGCTCCTGGCCGGCCTGGGCGCGCGGTGAGCACGGGGTTTCGGTCAGGGCCGGTCAGAGGGCCGGGGAAACCCGTATCGGCGCACGTCAGAAACTTGTAACCGATCGTTTACCTACCTGGCGGCGTGTCGCACTTGGTCGAATATCCTTATATAAGGCATGCTGTGTTATAGGTCACATCCCCTGATAAAGCCCTGACGGACTGACCCTCTACCAGTTCTCAAACAGTCCTAACGGGCTATGTCGCCGAGGTGCGATCGATCGCACACTTGATCTGCTTGATGTGCGGTCCTCGTTCTGTTAGGGGGTCGCACGGCCATATGTCAACATTCAGATGCTCGTCCCCGTCATACGTGGGAACGGAGACCCATCGGTGACGGTGCCGCCGGATGTCCGATGCCCACCCGTGCCCGGTGTGACCCGGGCGAGCCGACACGAGAGATCCGGAGGCACGCCGATGTGCCCGCACGAGCCGTCCTGTCCGTCCGCCGACGCGCTGGACCGCGAAGCCGCCCGCACCATGGCGGCCCACCCCGAGCAGGGCTGGAGCCTGCTCTGCAACGGTGTGGTGCTGTTCGACGACACCGGCGAGCTCCTCCCGGACGGTGCCGTCATCGAGCCGCACCGGCCACTGGCCGGCGTCGCCTGAAACCCGTCACCTCTGGCCGGTCACGCTGAGCGGGTCCGCCGAGTCCGGCCGCATCCTCGCGTCGAGCCACTCGGCGACCACCTCGCCCACCCCGGCGGGATTCCTCCCGAGGTCGTGACCCTCTCCCGGCAGCACCACCAGGCGCGCGGCGTCCGCCGCCTCGGGCACGCCGAACGGGTCACGGTCTCCGTTCACCACCAGCACGTCCACCCCCGCCGCGCGCAGCTCCCCGGCCCGTGACCGCTCCGGTTTCCTCGGCGGGTGCAGCGGGAAGGCCAGCGCGACGACCGCGCGGGCCCCGACCCTCCCGGCCGTACGGCATGCGACCCTGGCCCCGTTGCTCCGCCCGCCCTGCGCCAGCGGCAGCCCCGGATAGCGCCCGCGCAGCCCGGCCACCAGCGTCTCCCACGCCTCGTCCTGCCTGACCGCCGATCCCGGCGCGCGGGCGCCGCGTACCCGGAACGGCTGGAGCACCCGCGCGACCGTCCCGCCGATCGCCGTCACGGCGTCCCGTACGGCCAGCAGGTCGGGGGCGTCCACTCCCCCCGCCGAGCCGTGGGTGAGCACCAGCAGGAAGCGCGGGGCGGCCACCTCGTCGATCTCCACCAGGGCCGGGCCGTGCGGGGTCGCGATCTCCAGGGGCGCGGGCCGGGACGCCGGTGTGGTCCCCGGGGCGGAGGGCCGTGCGGCGGAGGTTGGCTCGGAGGTGGACACGGATCTCGTCCTAATGACTGATGCCTGGCGGCAGGGGCGGAGGAAACAATCGAAGCGTGCAGGACTATCAAGATATCCGCCAGGACATGCGCGCCACCGTCGAGGCCCGCCGCGACCTCGGCCCGGAGTACGAGACCGCGCTCATCGAGTCGTTCGTGTCGCGCCTCGACGCGACCATCGCCCACCGGGTGCGCGCCGAGATGCACGCCGCCGGGGCGCCGAGGGCCAGGCCACGCAAAGGCGGCAACTCCTCGATCCCGATCGCCCTCGGCTCGATGGGCATCGGGATCCCGCTGACCGCCATCGCCGTGCAGAACGCCGGCACCGCCGGGCTGCTGCTGGCCTGGGGCGGGATCGTCGCGATCAACTTCGCCCACGCCCTGAGCCGCTGGCGGGAGCGCGACTGACCCCCGCGGGACCCCTCGGAGGCCCCGGCCCCTCAGAGGCCCCGGCCCCTCAGAGGTCCCGGCCAGGAGTCCCGGCCTCAGAGGTCCCGGTCGAGGCGCAGGCGGACCTCACCGGCGAGATCCTCGTCGGCGCTTTCCAGACCGTAGCGCCACACGCGCTCGGCGTCCTCGTCGCGCCCCCTGAGCGGCAGCGTGCGGGCCAGGAGCTCGATCGCCAGCGCGCCGGTCTCGACGTCGCCGCCCTCCTCGATCGCGCCGGAGAACTCGGCGCAGGCCAGCTCCAGATGGGCGATGCCGAGCATCACCCGCAGTCTCGGCACCTCGGCCGCGTCGGGCACCGAGAGCGCCTCCAGGAGCACCTGGGCGGCCTCCCCCGGCTCCCCCTCCTCAAGGAACGCCTCCGCCAGCCGCTGAGCGGCACGGGGAGCGATCTCCGGGTCGGCGGTGGCCAGCGCGTCACGCAGCGACCGCTCGGCCTCCTCCTCGCCCGTGGCGAGCCTGGCGAGGGCCATGTGCGCCAGCGGGACGTAGGCGAGATGGCCGACGCCCAGCGCGGCCTGCCAGGCGGCGCGGGCCTGGTCGGCCAGGCCCTCCCGCTCGAAGCTCGCCGCGAGCAGGCAGGCGGCCTGGGCGGCGAACTCCGGGTGCCCGGTCGCCAGCGCGGTGCGCGCGGCCGAGCGGGAGCCCGGAACGTCCCCGCCCTGCTCCAGCACCACCGCGAGACCCACCGCCGCCTGGGCCCGGTCGGGCTCGGCGGGATCGGCGACCAGCTCGGCGAAGATCGTGGCGGCGCCGTCGAGATCGCCGGACTCGGCCAGTCTTCGCGCGGTGTCCAAGGGACGGGTGTCCACCTCAGGCATGCGGGATCCTTCCGGATACGGAGACGCCCCGAGCCTAACGACTCGGGGCGCCCTCCGTCCTGTCGCATTCCCGGCGAATATCGCGCTCGGCGCGGGGTTTCCGCCCTCGCGGAGGTCAGTCCTCGTACGCCTCAAGGGGAGGGCAGGAGCAGACCAGGTTGCGGTCACCGTAGGCCTGGTCGATGCGGCGGACCGGCGACCAGTACTTGCCCTCGCGCACCGACGGCAGCGGGTAGGCCGCCTCGGTGCGGCCGTAGGGGTGGCCCCACTCGTCGGCGACGAGGCTGTCGGCCGTGTGCGGGGCGTTGCGCAGCGGGTTGTCGGTCCTGTCGTACGCGCCGGAGGCGACCTTCGCGATCTCCTCGCGGATCGCGATCATCGCCTCGCAGAACCGGTCGAGCTCGGCCAGGTCCTCGCTCTCGGTCGGCTCGATCATCAGCGTGCCGGCCACCGGGAAGGACATGGTCGGGGCGTGGAAGCCGTAGTCGATGAGGCGCTTGGCCACGTCGTCGACCGTCACCCCGGTCTCCTTGGTGATCTGGCGCAAATCGACGATGCACTCGTGGGCGACGAGGCCGCCGCGGCCGGTGTAGAGGACCGGGTAGTGGGGGCTGAGCCTGCGGGCCAGGTAGTTGGCCGACAGGATGGCCTGCTCGGTGGCCGCCTTCAGGCCGTCGGCGCCCATCATCCGGATGTAGGCCCAGGAGATGGGCAGGATGCCCGCCGAGCCGTACGGGGCGGCCGAGACCGGGCCCACCGGGCCGCCCTCGCGCAGCGGGTGGCCGGGCAGGTATCCGGCCAGGTGCGCGCGGACCGCGACCGGGCCGACGCCGGGGCCGCCGCCGCCGTGCGGGATGCAGAAGGTCTTGTGCAGGTTGAGGTGGGAGACGTCCGCCCCGAACTCCCCCGGCCTGGCCAGGCCGACCAGCGCGTTGAGGTTGGCGCCGTCGACGTAGACCTGGCCACCGGCCTCGTGCACCAGCTCGCAGATCCGGACGATCGTCTCCTCGTACACGCCGTGCGTGGACGGGTAGGTCACCATGATCGCGGCAAGCTGCTCGCGGTGCTTGCCGATCTTCGCGACGAGGTCGTCGAGGTCGACGTTGCCCTCGTCGTCGCAGGCGACCACGGCCACGCGCATGCCCGCCATGACGGCGCTCGCGGCGTTGGTGCCGTGCGCGGACGAGGGGATCAGGCAGACGTCGCGGCCCGACTCGCCGCGCGCGGTGTGGTAGGCGCGGATCGCCAGGAGCCCGGCGAACTCGCCCTGGGAACCCGCGTTCGGCTGGAGCGACACGGCGTCGTAGCCGGTGACCTCGGCCAGCCAGTGCTCCAGCTCCCCGATCAGCTCGAGGTAGCCCGCGGCCTGGTCCTCGGGCGCGTAGGGGTGCAGCCCGGCGAACTCCGGCCAGGTGATCGGCTCCATCTCGGTGGTCGCGTTGAGCTTCATGGTGCAGGAGCCCAGCGGGATCATCGACCGGTCGAGCGCGATGTCCTTGTCCTGGAGCCTGCGCAGGTAGCGCAGCATGGCCGTCTCTGAGCGGTGGCTGTGGAAGACCGGGTGGGTCAGGTAGTCGCCGGTCCGCGCCAGCGTGGCGGGCAGCGCGTCGTGCGCGGCGGCGTCCAGGTCGGCCAGCACGGTGCCGCTGATCTCGAAGGCGGCCAGGACCTGCTCCAGGTGGAGGGGCTCGGTCCTCTCGTCGCAGGTGACGCCCACGTGGTCGGCGTCGACCAGGCGCAGGTTGACCCCGTTGTCGCGGGCCGCGGCGACGACCCCCTCGGCGCGGCCGGGCACCCTGGCGAGCACGGTGTCGAAGAAGGTGTCGTGCACGACCTCGACACCCCCCTGGCGCAGGGCCTCGGCGAGCACGACGGCGTGCCGGTGGGTGCGCCTGCCGATCCTGCGCAGCCCCTCGGGGCCGTGGTAGACGGCGTACATGCCGGCGATCACGGCGAGCAGCACCTGCGCGGTGCAGATGTTGCTGGTGGCCTTCTCGCGGCGGATGTGCTGCTCGCGGGTCTGCAGCGCGAGCCGGTACGCGGGACGCTTGTCGGCGTCCTGGGAGACGCCCACCAGGCGGCCCGGCAGCTGGCGCTGGAGGCCGTCGCGGACCGCCATGTAGGCCGCGTGGGGGCCGCCGAACCCGAGGGGGACGCCGAAGCGCTGCGAGGAGCCGACCGCGATGTCGGCACCGAGCTCGCCGGGCGCGGCCAGGAGGGTGAGGGCCAGCAGGTCGGCCGCGGCGACCACCTGGGCGCCGCGCGCGTGGGCGGCGTCGGCGACGGCGCGGAAGTCGCGGACCCTGCCGCTGGCGCCGGGGTACTGCACGAGCACCCCGAAGCACTCGGGAAGCTCGGCGGTGAAGTCGCTCTCGACCAGCTCGATGCCGAGCGGCTCGGCGCGGGTGCGCAGCACCGCCTTGGTCTGCGGCAGCGCGTCGGCGTCGACCACGAACACCTTCGAGGGGCCGCGGCCCGCGCGGCGGGCCAGGGTCATCGCCTCGGCGGCGGCGGTGGCCTCGTCCAGCAGGGAGGCCCCGGCGACGTCGAGCGCGGTCAGGTCGGAGACGACGGTCTGGAAGTTGATCAGGGCCTCCAGGCGGCCCTGGGAGATCTCCGGCTGGTAGGGCGTGTACGCGGTGTACCAGCCCGGGTTCTCCAGGAGGTTGCGGCGGATGACGCCCGGGGTGATCGTGTCGTGGTAGCCCAGGCCGATCATCGAGGTGAGCACGGTGTTGCGCCCGGCGAGGACCCGCAGCTCCGCGAGGGCCTCGGACTCCCCGGCCGCCGGGGGCAGGCTCAGCCTGGCCGAGGAGCGGATCGCCTCGGGCACGGCCACCGCGACCAGGTCGGCGACGGAGGCGAATCCGACCGCCTCCAGCATGCGGGTCTGGGCGGCGTCGTCCGGCCCTATGTGGCGGGTCGCGAACGGCGGGGAGCTGAGCTCGCTGAGCGATGACAGGTCGGTCATTGGTGAAGCCTCCCGGGACGGGGTGGAGACCGGCGCTGGGCGCGGGCGTATGCCTGGTCTCCCCCTCTGTCATCACGACCGTCGTTCGCGGGTCGTGACCTGAGAGCTTCACCTGCCCCATTTTCCGGGAGGCTTGCACCGTCGGTGAGTCGCGCCTGGCGAGCGCGCCTGCTTTCCAGAGTTGCCTCGTCCGTGCGGTACCGGGTGCCTGAGAGATTCCGGGGAGGTTGCTCCTTCGGCGCCCCGATCTTGGTCGGGGTCTCTCCCGCACAGGGTCAGTGGCAGGTCCGAGTTTACCCGGTTCGTCGTGCTCTGCGACGGCGGGCCAGCTCATCGGCCTGATGATCGCCTAAAGGGCCCTCGCCCGACTCCGCACGTTCGCCGGGCAGATCCGCGAGGGAGCCCTCCACCTCCTGCCACACCCGTCCCAGTGCTATGCCGAAGACTCCCTGACCGCCCTGGAGGAGGTCGATGACCTCGTCGGGCGAGGTGCACTCGTAGACGCTCACCCCGTCGCTCATCAGGGTGATCCCGGCCAGGTCGTTGACCCCCCTGTCGCGCAGGTGCTGCACGGCGATGCGGATCTGCTGGAGGGAGACGCCGGTGTCGAGGAGCCGCTTGACGACCTTGAGGACCAGGATGTCGCGAAAACCGTACAGCCGCTGGGTGCCGGAGCCGTGGGCGGCGCGCACGGTGGGCTCGACCAGGCCGGTGCGCGCCCAGTAGTCGAGTTGCCGGTAGGTGATGCCGGCCGCCGAACAGGCCGTCGGGCCCCGGTAGCCGATGTCGGCGGGCACTTTCACCGGTTGCCCGTCGAACAGCAGACCCTCTTCACCCGCGCGCTGACGTGCCGACTGGCGCCGTTCCGGGTCATCCTGATCGGCGTTTCTACCCTCGCCGCTGCTGACCGCCACGCGGACCTCCGGCTTTCTCTCATCCCACGGCCTGATCTGGGGGTTTACGCACGACCGCGGGTTTCACTTGCACCGTAGGACTGGGGCCAAGTCCAGTCAACGACCCCACCCGGCGCGTCGTGAAGCGTAAATGCACCGAAATTCCTACCCCGCGCGGCCGAAGTCCTCGGGCGTGATCGTGTCAAGGAACTCCCTGAACTTCTCCACCTCGTCCTCCTGGTCGTCGGGGATGATCACCCCCGCCTCCCGGACCACGTCCTCACTCGCGAAGATACGTGCGCCGGTACGAAGTGCCAAGGCGATCGAGTCCGAGGGACGCGCGCTCACCTCCACCCCGTTGGAGAACACGAGATCGGCGAAGAAGATGCCGTCGCGCAGGGCGACGATGTTGACCGTGCTCAGCCGGACCCCGAGCCCTTCGAGCACGTCGCGGAACAGGTCATGGGTGAGCGGCCGGGGCGGTGGCTCCTCGGCCTGGGCCATGGCGATCGCCGTGGCCTCCGTCATGCCGATCCAGATAGGTAGATAACGCTCCCCATGTGTCTCTTTCAGCAAGACGATCGGCTGGTTGGAGGGCATCTCAACTCGAACGCCCACGACCTCCATCTGCAACACGGGCTGCTCCGTCTTCGCTGGATTCCGACCGGTTTGTTCAACGTAACACTCGTGAGGGTACGAGTGCCTGGTCAGGTTCTCACCGGCCCAGGGCCCCACGAACGCCGGAACGCAGCAGCGAGGCGTGCAATTCCAGCAGCAGGCCGGAAATCTCCCTCGCCGTCTCGTCGGCCTGGTCGATGGCGCCCGGCCCCCGGCGGCGCAGCAGCGGGGCGACGGCCTGCTCCACCAGGCCCGCCTCGCGCTCGGCGGCGGCCTTGACCGCCCGCAGATGGCGGGCGCGCAGGCCGAAGGCGGCCAGGGCCCCGACGCTGCGGGCCACGGCCAGCGCCTCGGCGTCGTAGTAGCGGGCCACGGCGGCGAGCAGGCCGTAGTCCTCAAGCTCGGCGAGGGTCTCCTCGTCCAGCTCGGCGGCGGCGATCAGCTCCTCGCGGGTGAGCCGGATCTCGGGGGGCGCGTCGTCGGGGACGGCGCGCGGCCGGGCGGCCGGGCGCTCCTCGCGGTCGGCCGCCGCCAGATGGTCCTTGATCACCCTCAGCGGCAGGTAGCGGTCACGCTGCTCGCTGAGGATGTAGCGCAGCCGCTCGACGTCGGCGTAGCTGAACTTGCGGTAGCCGGAGGGACTGCGCTCCGGCTCGATCAACCCCTCGCCCTCCAGGAAACGAATCTTGGAGATGCTGACGTCGGGGAACTCGCCCTGCAGGAGAGCGAGCACCTCCCCGATGCTCATGTGCGCACGAGCGGCCTGCGAGCTCATCATCCTCCAGCGGCGCCGCGGGTGAGGAAGACGAGGCGGAACTTGCCGATCTGCACCTCGTCCCCGCCGTACAGCGGGACCTCCTCGATGCGCTCGCGGTTCACGTACGTGCCGTTCAGGCTGCCGATGTCGCGGACGGTGAAGACCCCGCCGCCGCGCCGGTAGAACTCCACGTGGCGGCGCGAGACCGTGATGTCGTCGAGGAAGATGTCGCTCTCGGGATGGCGGCCCACGGTGGTGAGGTCGCTGTCGAGCAGGAACCTGCTGCCGGCGTTGGGACCGCGCATCGCGACCAGCAGCGCGGTGCCCGGGGGCAACTGCTCGACGGCCTGCCGTTCGGCGAGAAGCGTCTCACCTGTCTCCGCCTCGTAGGCCTCGATCCCGGAGAGGGAGATCGTCGATGTGCTGTCTCCGGGGGTCTCGGCTTTGGTAAGCGGCGACCCGCATCGTGAACAGAAACGGGCATCCTCAGGATTGGCATGACCGCACTGCGTGCAGTAGACGCTCGGCATCGATCGGCTCGGCCTCCTACCGCGAAGACGCGGCAACGGTGCTCAGTGATGCGCGCCTCGCTTCTTCGCTTCTCAAGTGTTTTCTCGGACTGCGAATGCCGCAACATACAGTGATGAGGCGCGAAGGTCAAGGCTGACGCTGAACCGCGGGTACGGTCGGTGACAAAGTTACAGTGGGGCACTGTCCCCGGTCCATGGCGCCGCGCTGTGTTTGTCGCATCGACTCGCCCCGGACGCCTCTACGGAGGCCGTCTCAGCCGCCCGCGGCCTCCTCGACCACCCGCGCCCAGTGCTCGATCAGGGTCTGCGCGGAGTCGACGTCGAACCCCTCGGCCCACAGGTGGGTGACCGCCTCCGTCGGGTCGGGCAGCACCAGGGCCCAGCTGCCGTCCTCTGCGACGACCCGGACCCCGTCGGTGGTGTCGATGCGGTAGTGCTCGGCGGCCTCGATGACCGAGCGCATCACCGCGCCCTTGGCCGCCCACGGGGTCGGCACGGTCCGGCGCAGCAGCTTGGCCTCGGGGATCCTGGCGTCGATCTGGCTGAGCGAGAGCCGGGTCCTGGCGACCAGGCCCAGCAGGCGCAGGAACACCGCCAGGCCGTCCACCGTGGGCCCGAACTCGGGCACGATGAAACCGCCGCGCCCGTCGGCCGCGAAGATCATCTCTGGCCCCCTGGCGGCGGCGGTGAGCGCGTCGATCGCGGTGGAGGTCCACTCGGCCTGGACGCCGTGGAACCTGCAGACCTGCTCGGCGACCCGGGTGGTGGTGACCGGCAGCGCCACCTGGCCTCCGCGCCGCTCGGCGGCGACCAGGTCGAGCACCACCAGCAGGGCGCGCTCCTCGCTGATCAGCTGGCCCATCTCGTCCACCAGCGCGACCCGCTCCCCCACCGGGTCGAAGCGCACCCCGAAGGCCGCCCTGGAGGAGCTGACGAGCTCCGAGAGGCGCTGCAGGTCGCGGCGGCGCTCGGCGAGGGTCTCGGTGGGCGAGGCGTCGTCCAGCCGGTTGTTGACGGTCAGCACGTCCACCCCGACCCGGCCCAGCAGGCTGGGCAGCACCAGCGAGGAGGTGCCTCCCGCGCAGTCGACCACGACCTTCATGTCGGCGTCGCGCACCCCGCTGATGTCGACCAGGCGCAGCAGCTCGTGCGTGTAGTCCTCCACCGCCCTGGCGGGGAAGCTCAGCTCGGCGATCTCCCCGGGGAAGGCGCGGCGGAACTCCTGCCGGGAGAAGACCCGGTCCAGCTTGCGCTGGGCCGCCGGTGACAGGTCCGCGCCGTGCTCGTCCATGAAGACGATGTCGACGCTCTGCGGGTCGCCGGGGGTGGTGCGCAGCGCGATGCCGCCGACGGCGTTCTCCCTGGCGGTGTGGAAGCGGGCCACCGGGAGCGGGGAGGCCTCCAGGTCGAGCACGTTGATCGCGCTGGCGTTCAGGGCGCTGATCACGGCCCGCTTCAGCGCCCGCGCGGCGCGGGAGGAGTCGCGGGAGGTGATGACCGAGGCGCCCTTCTTCAGGGTGGTGGCGTAGGCGCTGGCCAGCCGTACGCACAGCTCGGGGGTGATCTCCACGTTGACCAGCCCGGAGACCCCCCGGGGGCCGAACAGGTTGCGCTGGGCGCGCGGCTCCCAGATGACGCTGTTGTTGATCACCGCCCCGGCCTCGATGGTCTTGAACGGGTAGATCTTGACGCCGGAGGAGATGTACGCCTCGGCCTCGATGATGCACTCGTCGCCGACGACGGCGCCCTCCTCGACCCTGGCGGCGGTCATCAGGTCGGTGTTCTTGCCGATCACGCAGCCGCGCAGGTGGGCGCTGGGCCCGACGTAGACGTTGTCGTGGACGACCGCGCGGTGCAGGAAGGCGCCCTCCCTGACCACCGCGTTGCTGCCCAGCACGGTGTACTCGCGCAGCTCGGCCCCCGCCTCGACCTTGGCGTAGTCGCCGACGTAGAGGGGGCCCTTGAGGACGGCGTCGGCGTCGACCGAGGCGCCCTCGGCCACCCAGACGCCCGGCGAGACCTCGAAGGCGTCGATGTCGACCTTGACCCGGCCCGACAGGACGTCGGCCTGGGCCTTGAGGTAGCTCTCGTGGGTGCCGACGTCCTCCCAGTAGCCGTCGGCCACGTAGCCGTACAGCGGGGCGCCGCGCTCCAGCAGTTTCGGGAACACGTCGCCCGACCAGTCGACGGACTCCCCGGCCGCGATCTCGTCGAGGACCTCGGGCTCCATCACGTAGATGCCGGTGTTGGCGGTGTCGGAGAAGACCTGGCCCCACGTCGGCTTCTCCAGGAAGCGCTCCACCCTGCCCTGGTCGTCGACGATGACGATGCCGAACTCCAGCGGGTTGGGGACGCGCTTGAGCCCGATCGTGACCATCGCGCCGTTCTCGCGGTGGAAGCGGATCATGTCGGTCAGGTCGATGTCGGTGAGCGCGTCGCCGGAGATGACCAGGAAGCGGTCGTCGCGGAGCCGGTCGGCGGCGTTCTTGACGCTGCCCGCGGTGCCGAGCGGCGTGTCCTCGGTGGCGTAGTACAGGCTCATGCCGAGCTCGTCGCCGTCGCCGAAGTAGTTGCGGACCAGGGCGGCCAGGAACTGCACGGTGACCACCGTCTCGGTGAAGCCGTGCCGTTTCAGGAGGCGGAGCACATGCTCCATGATCGGCCGATTGATCACGGGCAGGAGAGGTTTGGGCTGGTTCGCGGTCATCGGCCGGAGCCGTGTCCCTTCCCCGCCCGCCATGACGACGGCCTTCACAGATCACCTCTTAAGGCGTTTGGCCTCGCTTGTCAGCTGACGCACCTGTACCCAATACAGCACTCCGGACCACCAGTACAGACCTGTGCCCCAGATGGCCAGGGACCAGCCGACGATCCCGGCCGCCTCGGCGTACCAGGAGGGGTGGTGGGCCAGGAAGAGCAGGGGGAAGGCGTAGAGCAGGTTGGCGGTGGCGGCCTTGCCGAGGAAGTGCACGGGCAGCGCGGGACCGTACCCGAGGCGGCGCAGGATGAGCGGGATGCCCAGCAGCATCACGTCGCGCAGCGGGATGGCCAGCGCCAGCCACCAGGGAATGATCTCGCGCATGGCGAGGCCGAACAGGGTGGCCAGGATGTAGAGACGGTCGGCCAGCGGGTCGAGCAGGCGGCCGAGCCTGCTGGTCTGGTTCCAGGCCCGGGCGATCTTGCCGTCGAGCCAGTCGGAGAACCCGGCCAGCATCAGCAGGGCCACCGCCCAGCCGTCGGCCTTCGGCCCCAGCACCAGCCAGAGGAAGACCGGCACCCCCAGGAGCCTGGCCAGGCTCAACGCGTTGGGGACCGTCAAGATTCGATCTTCGGCCCCCGATGCCTCCGGACTCACCGGCTGATCTCCCTCCCCGTACCTGATGGTGACACTACTGCGTCCGGTGCGGCCGGGTGGATGGTGGGCGCGGGGAAGACGCGCTATCGTTCCGCTCGACCAACGCGGGAGCCCGGGGAACCGGGCTGAGAGGACGGCTGAGACGGCCGCCGACCGCCAGAACCTGCTCCGGGTAATGCCGGCGAAGGGAGTTTGCGCGATGAACGACGCGCGTATTTCCAGCTCCAAGACCTACCACGGCGACCTGCGCGTCCCCATGCGCGAGGTGCGCCTGACCGACGGGAACGCGGTCACGCTGTACGACACCTCGGGCCCCTACACGGACCCGTCCGTGACCGTCGACATCACCCGCGGCCTGCCGCGCCCGCGCGAGGAGTGGATCCTGGGGCGGGGCGACACGGCCAGGTACGGCGGCCGTCCCGGCGCTCCCGGCGACGACGGCTACCGCGACCGCGACGCCTGGGCCCGCGACCTCCGCTCCCTCGACGCGGTCTTCACCGGCGGCGGCGACCGGCCGCTGCGCGCGACGGGGGCGCCGGTGACCCAGCTCGCCTACGCCCGGCGCGGCCTGGTCAGCAGGGAGATGGAGTTCGTCGCGGTCCGCGAGGGCGTGACGCCGGAGTTCGTCCGCGCCGAGGTGGCCGCCGGGCGGGCGATCATCCCGGCCAACGTCAACCACCCGGAGAGCGAGCCGATGATCATCGGCCGCAACTTCCTCGTGAAGGTCAACGCCAACATCGGCAACTCGGCCGTCGCCTCCAGCATCGAGGAGGAGGTGGACAAGATGACCTGGGCGATCCGGTGGGGCGCCGACACGGTGATGGACCTGTCCACCGGGCGCAACATCCACACCACCCGCGAGTGGATCATCCGCAACTCCCCGGTGCCGATCGGGACCGTCCCGCTCTACCAGGCGCTGGAGAAGGCGGGCGGCGACGCGGCCGCCCTGTCGTGGGAGATCTACCGCGACACCCTGATCGAGCAGTGCGAGCAGGGCGTCGACTACTTCACCGTCCACGCGGGGGTGCGCCTGGCCCACGTGCCGCTGACCGCGCGGCGCAGGACAGGGATCGTCTCCCGGGGCGGCTCGATCATGGCGGCCTGGTGCCTGGCGCACCACCGCGAGAGCTTCCTCTACGAGCACTTCGCCGACATCTGCGAGATCATGGCCCGGTACGACGTGGCGTTCTCGCTGGGCGACGGCCTGCGCCCGGGGTCGATCTCCGACGCCAACGACGAGGCCCAGTTCGCCGAGCTCAGGACGCTGGGCGAGCTTACCGAGATCGCGCACGCGCACGACGTCCAGGTGATGATCGAGGGGCCGGGCCACGTCCCCATACACAAGATCAAGGAGAACGTCGACCTGCAGCGCGAGCTGTGCGACGACGCCCCGTTCTACACCCTCGGCCCGCTGACGACCGACATCGCGCCCGGCTACGACCACATCACCTCGGCCATCGGCGCGGCGATGATCGGCTGGTACGGCACGGCCATGCTCTGCTACGTCACGCCCAAGGAGCACCTGGGCCTGCCGGACAGGGACGACGTGAAGACCGGCGTGATCACCTACAAGATCGCGGCGCACGCGGCCGACCTCGCCAAGGGCCATCCGGGCGCGCAGGCCTGGGACGACGCCCTGTCCGACGCCCGGTTCGAGTTCCGCTGGGAGGACCAGTTCGACCTCTCCCTGGACCCTGAGACCGCCCGGTCCTTCCATGACGAGACGCTGCCCGCCGCCCCAGCCAAGACCGCGCACTTCTGCTCGATGTGCGGCCCGAAGTTCTGCTCGATGAGGATCAGCCACGATGTGCGCAGGTTCGCCGAGGAGCGCGGCCTGACCGGCGCCGAGGCCCTGGAGGCCGGGATGCGGGAGAAGTCGGAGGAGTTCTCCCGCGAGGGCGGGCGGGTCTATCTGCCCGTGGAGGGTATCTGAGACTCCGGGGGCACGGGAGGAACGCCGTCGAAGGCGATGCCAGGGGGCACCGCCTTCGCGCCGTCGCCCTCCCGTGCCTCCCCCTGTGCCTTCGGCCTCAGGATCGGCGTACGGCGGCGCGGGGTGACCACGCCCAGATGAGCACCGCCACGGTCAGGCCGAACAGGGCGAGGCCGCTGGGCACGTGGGTGCCGAGCGCGTCCCAGCTGAAGTGCTGGCCCATGCCGATCAGGAACAGGCCGAGACTGGCCAGGGCGGGCCAGCCCGCGCCCCGTCCAGGACGCCAGACCAGCACGGCCGCGACGATCTGCAGCAGGGCGATCAGGTGCACCACCATCCCGGCCATGACGTGGGTCTCGCCCAGTTCTCCCCCGCCCCGTACGGCCTGTCCGGCGAACGAGGCGGCGACGACGAGCCCGGCGGCCTGGGCGACGACGAGAACGCGGACGCCGTACAGCAGGCCCGTGGAGACCGGGCGGCCCCGCGTCGGATCGGGCTGGGCGATGACCTCCTGCATGAGATGTGTCCTTCCTCAGGTGATCGGTTCCAAAGAGGCTTGGTTCGGAGCACATCGTGGCCGCGGGGTACGGTCCGGGTCGTCAGCCTGGGGAATGACCTTCGAGTCCACCGCGTGGCGGATTCCCCGCCGGAGGACGTACAGGATTCGCGGCACGGGACCTGGACCCGGAGGCGTACGGAGGCAGCGGGACGCGGGATCCCGGCCGGGAAGACGGAGGCGTACGGAAGGAGACGCGCGGAAGGACGCGTACGGAGACCGGGGCGCGGGGTCTCAGGGGGCGGGAGGTACGGCCCCGCACCGGACCCCGTCATCCCACGGGTGGGGAGGGGCTCCTCCGGACGGCGTACTTCCGGGCCCCTCGCACCCTCTACCCTTCAAACCATGACCAATGACACCGCGCTCTTCCTGGGGCAGTGGATCCGCTCGCCGGGCACCGTCGGAGCGGTGGCGCCGAGCTCGCGGCGGCTCGCCGAGGCGGTGGCCTCGCCGGTCCCCCATCGGGGAGATCCGGTCATCATCGAGCTGGGCCCCGGCACGGGCGCGTTCACGGCGGAGATCCAGCGCCGGCTGAACGGCCGGGGGCACCACGTGGCCGTCGAGATCAATCCGAAGCTGGCCGAGTTCCTCGCCGCCGGGCACCCGGGGGTGGACGTCGTGGTCGACGACGCGGCACGGCTGCCCCAGCTGCTCAAGGAGCGCGGCCTGTCCAAGGCCGACGCGATCGTGAGCGGGCTCCCCTGGGCGGCGTTCTCCGCGGAGACACAGGGCCGCCTGCTGGACGCGGTCACCGCGATCATGGGGCCGCACACGGCCTTCACCACCTTCGCGTACAGCTTCGCCAAGCACCTCCCCCCGGCGCGGCGCTTCAGGAGGCGCCTGGCCGACACCTTCGAGGAGGTCGTCGCGGGCCGGACGGTGTGGGGGAACGTGCCCCCGGCCTTCGTCTACCACGCGCGCAGGCCCCGCCTGGACCCCGCCGGGGAAGCCTGACCCCGGAGCCACGGAGATACCGAACTCCGTTCTACGATTGCGCTCGCAACGAGAATGGAGTTGATCATCGTGGACTTCACCCTCCCCGAGAGCGCCGTCGCCGTACAACGCGGCATCGGCGACATCTGCGCGCGCTACGACCTGGACTACTGGCAGCGGTGCGAGAACGAGAAACGCTGGCCCGAGGAGGTCTGGCAGGACCTGGCCAAGGGCGGCTGGCTCGGCCTGGCGGTGCCCGAGGAGTACGGCGGCGGCGGCCAGGGCCTGCTGGAGCTGGCCGTGGCCACGGAGACCCTGTCGGCCTCCGGCTCCGCGGGCGGCTCGGCGTTCACGTACGTGCTCACGCCCGGGTTCGGCGCCATGACCCTGGCCAGGCACGGCAGCCGGTGGCAGCGCGACGAGCTGCTGCCCGGGCTGGCCACCGGTGAGGTGGAGACCTGCTTCGCGCTGACCGAGCCCGACGCCGGTTCCAACGCCCTGGGCATCTCCACCTTCGCCCGCCGCGACGGCGCGGAGTTCGTCGTCAAGGGCCAGAAGATCTGGATCACCGGCGTGCAGCGCGCCACCTGGATGCTCCTGGTCACCAGGACCATCCCGGCCGCCGAGGCCAAACCCCGCTCCAACGGCCTGACGGTCCTGCTGGTGAACGTCCCCGAGGCGGTCGCCGCCGGGCAGCTGTCCTTCCGGCCGATCCCGAAGATGGGCGCCAACACCACCCCGTCCAACATGGTCTTCATCGACGACCTGCGGGTCCCGGAGCGGAACGTCGTCGGCGAGGTCGACCAGGGCGCGCTGGTGCTGTGGGACATCCTCAACCCCGAGCGCGTCCTGCTCGCCGCCTCCGCTCTCGGCGGCGCCGAGGTGGCACTGCGGGTGGCCGTGCGGTACGCCAAGGAGCGCGAGGTCTTCGGCCGCCCGATCGGCGCCAACCAGGCGATCGCCTTCCCCCTCGCCCAGGTCAAGGCAAAGATCGAGCTGGCCAGGCTGATGCTCTACAAGGCCGCGTGGCTGTTCGACAGGCAGCTGCCCTGCGGCACCGAGGCCAACATCGCCAAGCTGACCGCCTCGCAGGCCGCGTGGGAGGCGGCCGACCACGCCTTCCAGACGCACGGCGGCATGGCCTACTCGCTGGAGTACCCGGTGGCCCGCCTGCTGGCCGACGCCCGCATCGGCAAGGTCGCCCCCGTCACCGAGGAGCTCCTGCTCAACTATCTGGCCACCCAGGTGCTCGGGCTGCCCAGGAGCTTCTGACCGGACATTTCCGGATATTTCCGGGCGCCCGGTCTCTCCACGCGAGCGCCTCCGGGCGACCTGACCGTCCGAGTCCGGTGGGTCCCCGTCGCCTACCGGAAGGCCTCCGTGAGACGGGCCGCGGCGTATTCGCGCGCCTCGGTCGCCTGGTCGAAGAAGCCCGGCAGGTCGAAGAAGCCGTGGATGGCCCCCTCGTACCTCCTGAGCTCGACCGGCACCCCGGCCGCGGCGAGCTGGGCTGCGTACTCCTCGCCCTCGTCACAGAGCGGGTCGCACTCGGCGACGATCACCGTCGCCGGGGCCAGGCCGGACTTGTCGGCCAGCCGGGCCGGGGCCAGCCGGGGGTCGGCCGGGTCGCCGCCGTACTGCTCGACGAACCAGGCCATCTCGGCGGCGCCGAGGCCGAACCCGGTGGCGTAGGTGCGGTAGCTCTCGGTGTCCATGGCCACGTCGGCCACCGGATAGATGAGCAGCTGGTGGGCGAGCCCGAGCCCGGCGTCCCTGGCCCGCCAGGCGGCCACGGCCGCGACGTTGCCCCCGGCGCTGTCGCCGCAGACCGCGACGCGCTCCGGGTCGGCCCCGTAGACGCCGGGACGGGCGAAGACGTCCTGGACGACGCTCCAGGCGTCGTCGGCCGCCGCGGGGAAGGGGTCGTGGGGCGCGAGCCGGTAGTCGACCGAGATCACGACCGCCCCGTTGCGCACCGCGAGATCGCGGCCGAGGGCGTCGTTGCGCTCGACGCTTCCGAAGACCCAGCCTCCGCCGTGGAAGTAGACGATCGCGGGGAGGGGACGGTCGCCCTCCTCCGGCCGGTAGACGCGAACCGGCACGCCCGCGGCGACGTCGTCCCTGACCAGCGGGAGGGAGACGACCGGGCCGCGCTGCTCGGCGAAACCGTCGAAGGTCCGCAGCTCAGCGATCATGTCGGGTGTGAGCGTGGAGAGAGGGACACCGAGGTTTGGCTGGAAGAGCTTCAGGTAGGCCTCGGCCTGCGGGTGCAACGGCATGATCAGCACTTTACCCGCCGGGTCCCCGGCACCGCGGACCCCTGGACGCGGGTCAGCGCCGGTCCGGGACTCGGGGACCCGGGGATTCAGGGATGACCTTGGCGCCGTTCGCCATACCGGCAGCGCAGGACCCGGACGCGTGCCAGTGCCAGTGCCGGTCCGGGACTCCGGGTATCCGGGATGACCTTGGCGCCGCCCGCCATATCGGCAGCGCGGGACCCTGGACGCGTATCAGTGCCGGTCCGGGACGAGGATGAGCGCGGCCCTCCGGATGTACGTTCAGTGCCGGGCGGCCTCGACCAGGGCCTCGACGAGCCGGTTGTCCCCGGCGCGCGCGAGGTTCCACTGCACGCCGACGCCGAACCGGTGCCCCTGCAGCTCGACGCCCTCGACGATCTGGTCGTCGGCCCAGGCCACGGCGAACAGGCCGGTGCCCAGCCGCTTGACGGCCTGGTGATGGGGCGCGGTCACCTCGGCCGTGTCGCCCAGCGTCTTGCCGAGCTTGCTGGAGACGCTGATCTGGATGCGGTGCGCCTGGGAGGCGGAGTGGCGGTTGTGGTCGACCACCTCGGGGAGCCAGGGGATCAGTGTCCCGCCCTGGGCGACGTTCAGGACGTGCATGCCCCGCCCCGAGGCGAGCAGCGGCAGGTCGGCCTTGACGGCGGCGCGGGCCAGCGCCAGCTCGAAACGGTCGCGGTGCGGCTGGGGGTCCCTGACGCGCTCCTCCCGGGCGGCCCCGTACAGGGAGGGGTCGAGCTCGCCGCCTCCGGCGAGGATCACGCCGGACAGACCGCGGAC
Source organism: Streptosporangium sp. H13245 (assembly GCF_055690525.1). Lineage (NCBI taxonomy): Bacteria > Bacillati > Actinomycetota > Actinomycetes > Streptosporangiales > Streptosporangiaceae > Streptosporangium > Streptosporangium sp. H13245. The sequence continues at coordinate 78,182 of NZ_JBSZKT010000030.1, forward strand.
GTAGTCGTCGATCCCGCCGAGGTTGAGCGGGGGCAGCAGTACCGGGGCGCCGCCCGCCTTCTCGACGGCTCGCGCGTAGGAGGGCGGTGACAGGACGGCCTCCCTGACCCAGTCGCCCCAGCGGGCGGCCTCAAGGTAGGCGGTGATACCGATCAAGGGTCGGGGCATGCGTTCTCCAGGGGGCGTGCGCGAGGTGGGTGCCGCCTGTTTCGGACAGCACCGATCCCATCTGCAACAGCTCCTCTATCATGGCGCACTCCATTTCGGTCATGTCACACATCCGAGGTATCAGTGTCGTCTCGCCAGGAGTCCGCAACCCTCACCGCCAGGGGGGTTCCCGGCGTCCGCGAGCCGGGACCCCGTCATGACCGCGAGCCTTACGACCGGTAAATTCTCCATTCAAAAAGAACGTGATTATTATTCGCCTATCTCGTTCATCGTGGATTAGTTGGTCACACAAAATAACTTTCCAATTACGGATAGTTAGATTTCCCACCATATTGCTGAGAAACGGTTGTGACGTCTACATGGTGATGGAAGACTCAAATTCGAGAGATCAGGCGAGCCGGGGCTCCCGATCGCTCGCACCCGGAGCCGTCAGGAGGTGGGTCTGCGTGATCGGACTTTAAGCCGATCAATTAGGGTGGGTTCGTTAAATGTCTTTGAATCCGCGTCTCGTCAAGGAAAGTTTCGCCGTCATCGAACCCGTCGCGGACAAGGCCGCGGCGTACTTCTACGGACGCCTGTTCGCCGAGAGCCCGCATCTGCGGGCGATGTTCCCTCCGGCGATGGACGTCCAGCGCGACCGTCTGTTCAGCGCGCTGACCAGGATCGTCTGGAGCCTGGACAGTCCGGGCAGCCTGGCCTCGTTCCTCGGTCAGCTCGGCCGTGACCACCGCAAGTACGGGGTGCTCGCCGAGCACTACACCGCGGTCGGCAACGCGCTCCTCGCCACGATCAGGCGCTTCGCCGCCGAGATCTGGGACAACGAGATCGAGGCGGCGTGGGTGGCCGCGTACACCGCCGCCGCCAATCTCATGATCGACTCAGCCGAGTCGGACGCGGGGGTGTCGCCCGCCTGGTGGCTGGCGGAGGTGATCGACCACGAGCTCCGCACGCCCGACATCGCGGTGGTCACCCTGCGGCTCGACCGGGACCTGCCCTACACACCCGGCCAGTACGTCAACGTGCAGACCGCACGCTGGCCGCGCGTCTGGCGCACGTTCTCCATCGCGAACGCGCCCCGGGACGACAACACCGTCCGCCTGCACGTCCGCGCGATCACCGGCGGCTGGGTCTCCACCACGCTGGTCCGGCACACCCGGATCGGCGACACCGTGATGCTGGGCCCTCCGGTCGGCACCATGGTGCCCGCCGAATCGGGGCGCGACATCCTGTGTGTGGCGGGCGGAACCGGCCTGGCCCCGATCAAGGCCATCCTGGAGCACGTGATCGATTCCGGGCACCGCCCCAACGTCCATCTGCTGTACGGAGCCCGCACGGCCGCCGAGCTCTACGACCTGACCGACCTGACACGGATGGAGGCGGCCTTCCCCCGGCTGCGGGTGCTGCCCGTGGTCTCCGAGGAACCGGGCTACGACGGCATGCGGGGCCGGGTGCCCGAGGTGATGGAGCGGTTCCACTCGTGGGCCGACCACGAGGCCTACGTCTGCGGCCCGACCTCCATGGTCAACGAGACGGTCCGCAGACTCCAACAGAACGGAATGCCCATGGCTCACATCCACCGGGACATCGTGCAGGGCGAGCCCTGAACGACATTCGGGACTAACGCCCCGAACTGATCACGCAAATTTCATAGAGTACGGCGGGACGCGGCGTGACATGGCAGCATGAGGCCCAATCCGAAAGGAGATGGTCATGCACGACGGCCCCCCTCCCAGCCCGTGCCTCCCTCTCGACCGCCATTCGCACGGCCCCGTCCGCCACCATCGTCATCCGTCCGGCCCCCCGGCCGGAGTCGGTCATCCGCACGATCTCGTCCCCGGTCCCCTCCACCGGCGGCGGATCCCCAGAGGCCAGGACACCCCTCCCCGGCCCCCGGCCGGTCCCGGCATCCCGGCCGTGCCCGGCCCACGCGTCACAGTGCCCCGGACGACCGGCGGATCGGCCCCCGGCCCGCACGTCACGCCACCCCGGACGACCGGCCCGCGCGTCACACCGCTTTGGACGACCGGCAGACCGATGTCCGGCCCGCGTGTCACACCACCCCGGACGACCGGCAGACCGACGCCCGGCCCGCGCGTCACGGTGCTCTGAGCCGATGGCCAGACCCGTCACCCTCGTGACCTTCATGTTTCCCCCCACGCTGCGGCACTGGGCGGGCGAGACCACCGAGATCCGCGTCTTCGCCATCGCCGACCACGACGACGGCCTCCCCACGCTGGGCTCCGCCCTCGACATGCTCCGCCGCACGCACCCGTCCCTGGAGCAGCGGCTCCGCGACGACTACGGATGCATCCGCCGCCACATCAGCATGTTCGTCTGCGGCGAGAACGCCCGGCATCTCGGCGGCCTCGACTGCGCGCTCCCCCCGGGCGCCGAGATCTTCGTCCTGCCCGCCCTCTCCCGCCGTCAGGAGACCACGGGCTGACGGCCGGGAGACCGGCGAACGGAGAGACGGCGGGCAGGGGGGAAGGAGCCCCTCCGGCCCGCGCGCCCGGCGGACGACGCCGCTAGGGAGCGACCCTGCCCGCGGCCACGAAGGCCGCGTGCGTGAGAGGCATCAGCTCCGCCCACGCCGCCTCCATCTTCTCCGCCACCATCTCGATCTCACGCTGCGGGAACGAGGGCACCTTGGCCTGCTCGTTCTTGGTGCGCAGGGAGAGGAAGTGCATGAGCGAGCGCGCGTTGCAGGTGGCGTACATCGACGAGAAGAGACCGACGGGCAGCACCGCCCTCGCCACCTCCCTGGCGATCCCGGCCTCCAGCATCTCCCGGTAGGCGGCGTAGGACTGCCGGTACGACGACTCCATCGCCTCGGTGACGATCTTGTGCTGCTCGGCGCTGCCCTCGGCGAAGACGTACTTGCCCGGACGGCCCTCCTGGACCAGCTTCCGCTCCGCCCCCGGAACGTAGAAATTGGGCTGAAGCTCGCGGTAACGCCCGCTTTCCTCGTTGTACGAGTTGTGAACGACGATCCCGTTGGCCAGGAAATTGTGCCAGGGACCTTCGACGGAAAGGTCGTAGGTCATCTCCTCGCCGCCGTCCTCGACCGAAGTGATCAGGTCCGGCTCGGCCACGGAGATCCTCTCCCCACGCCCGGCCGCCGCCCGTTCCGATCCGGTACGCGGGCCCGGAGGGATCGCCGCCGGGGAGGTACGGGAGACGGTGGCCCCGACCATCAGGGCGTCCCCGGCCCCCAGCTCCCCGGCCTTCCGCCATCCGTGGGGGGTGAGAACCGCGTGGTCCACCGAGCACCTGAGCTGCTGCCCGCTCGCGGTGGTGAGGCGGATGAGCTTTTTGACCCCGGACTCCATGACGTCCAGGATCCTGGCCCGTGCGGCCCGCAGGGTCGTCTCGTCGTAGCAGCGGACATGGCTACGGCGGACCGAGTCGGGCTTTCGCGACCGCTTGAAGGAATGCTCCGCCCCGAAGGCGGGCTCACGGGTGTCGCGCGCCCCCGGGTGAAGCGGCCGCTGGAGGTTTCCCCCGCCCACTCTCCTGTGCCATGACACCCCTCCCCCGGTCCGGGACGGGGTGTCCTCGACGCCGTGATGCCAGAGGTCGTACAGCTCCTCGATCGTCCGGCGGCGGACATGCCCTTCCTCGCCCACCAGCGTGATCTCGGAGTCACCGGCGAGGCACCATCCGACCCGGTGGCGGTGGAACTCGCGGAAGACGAAGATCGGCGCGCTGACGAGGAAGGTCATCGAGTTGTGCTCGAAGGGGCTGCCGTGCCGGTCGCGCATGAGGAAGTTGAGCAGCCCCTTCGAGCGCTCGGGGTCCTTGCCGACCTCCTCCAGGGACTGCTCCCCGGCGGTCGAGACCCGTGCGGCCCAGAGCACGTCGGTGTCGGAGGCGCTGTGCTTGACCAGCTCCACGGTCACGTCGTCGAGAAAACGCGCCTCTGCCCCGTCGTCCGTCAACTTGCTCCCCCTCGTCGTACCGGCAGTCGCCACATTATTCCAGGGGCCCAGGCGTCCCGGGGTCGGGCACCCGTCACAACCGGTAGATCCGCCGGGCGTTGCCGGAGCCGATCATCTGGGCCACCCGGGCGGCGTCGGCGGCGCTCCACTCGCCGTCGGCCAGCCGCGCGGCGAGCGCCCCGGCCAGGCCGCGCCGGTAGTGCAGGGCCCCCAGGTGGCAGGTCTCGGCCACGCCGTGGCCACCGGAACCGAACAGCTGCTTGTGGAACGGCACGAGCTCCAGCAGTTCCGCCATGACCGCGGCCGACCCGGTGGCGCTGCGGGTCAGGGCGGCTCCGACGTCGACGTAGACGTGCGGGAGGGCGCCCGCCAGGCTGGCCGCCTGGCGGTGGAACGGGTGGCAGTGCAGCAGGACGACGGGGACGCCCACCGGCTGTACGGCCACGATGAAACCGGCCACCGGCGCCGGGCCCGCGCCGTGCGGACCGGGCCCCCAGCCGGAACCCCCGGTCCCCCCGGAGGCGCCGGGGCCGCGACCGCCGGGGGTGACGCGGCCACCGCGCGCCGGGGGAGCGCCGTGGCGCGTACCGCCGCCGTAGCGGGCGAGGCCGGTGTGGAACTGCAGCGGCCGCCCGTACTCCCTGGCCACGTCGACGGCCGTCCAGAGCAGGTGGCGCAGCAGTACCTGATCGGTGAGCCTCTCCCCCGGGCAGGCCAGCCGCCGGGTCGCCGCCGCGATCACCGCTCCCCGGCTCGGCCTGGCCGGATCGAGGTGGTGTCCTGACCGGTGGGCCGTGACCGACTTCAGCGCGACGGCGCGGGCGGCCCGCCCGGCGAGGTTCTGGGCGAGGGCGGAGATGTAGGCGACCCCCGAGACGGCGGTCCCGGCGACCTCCTCCTCGGCCCGCTCGATGTGGACGACCCGCGCGGTGTCCGCGCCGCCCGCGTGGCCCATCCCGGCCGGTGGCAGCACCTCGGCCCCGCCGAGGCCGGTGGCGAAGCGGTCCGGACGCCCCAGACGGTCCAGAACGCCGGGGCCCTCGGGACCGCGAAGGCCGCCGACGCCCCCACGACCGCCAGGGCCACCATGACCTCCCGGACCCTCACGACCACCGGAACCACCGAGAGCGCCGAGAACGCCGGACCCCTCGAAGTCACCGAAGCCCGCCGAACCACCCGAGTCTCCCGAGCCGTCGGAGGCATCGGGGTCGTCGGAACCGTCGAACAGGAAGGTGGCGATCCCCGCGGCGCCCAGCAGCCGCCGGTTCACCTCGGCCGCGCCGAGCTCCATCCTGCGGGCCAGGTAGACCGCGGGCGGCACGTGCGGGGCGAGGCCGAGAACGGGCGCGCACCAGCGGCGGACCGCGGCGCCCGCGGGGGTGTCGAAGTGGGTGGTGCCCGGCGGCGCCGGGGTTCCCGCGTCGGTGAGCAGCGTCTCGAACCGGGCCCGGGTCAGGTCGTCGCGGCGCACGCCGTGGCAGTTGTGGTCGACCAGCGGCGCCAGCAGCGCCTCCCGTACGGCGTCGGGCAGCTCGACGGGCAGCACGCCGTCCGACCTCATGCCCGCTCCTCCCCCGTCGCGGGCGTATTGGACCTGGCCCGGTACGCCCGCGATCTTCACGACGGGGAGAACTCTAGGGTCACCCGGCGTGACCGCCGGGCGCGAAGTACGGGTTCTTTACCCCGTCGTGCGACAGAGCCGGAGAACGTTGGCGATGATCTTCGCTCCCGCGCCTCCCCCGGCGGTGAGAATCGACTCGGGATGGAACTGCACCGCGAAGCGGCGCCGCTCCACGTCCTCGATCGCCATCACCGCGCCGTCCGGGGTGAGCGCGGTGGCGGTGAACCCGGCGACGCCCGGCGGCTTGGCGTGGACCGAGTGGTAGCGCGCGGCGGTGAACTCCTCGGGGAGGCCGTCGAGCAGGGCGCTGGCGCCCAGCCGCCGTACCTGGCCGCGCTTGCCGTGCTCGGGGTAGGACAGCAGCTCCAGGGTGCCGCCCGCCTGCTCCACCATGCCCTGCAGGCCGAGGCAGACGCCGAACACCGGCAGGTCGCGCTCGTAGAGGGCGCCGACCAGGGCGGGCAGGCCGAAGTCGGAGGGCCAGCCGGGGCCGGGCGACAGCACCACCAGGGAGGGCGCGATCTCGTCGATCATCGTGACGGGGAAGCCGTGCCTGAGCGTGACGACCTCGGCGCCCTGCTGGCGGAAGTAGTCGGCGAGGGTGTTGACGAAGGAGTCCTCGTGGTCGACGAGCAGCACCTTCATGCCGCTTCCCGGCTGCTCGGCGGCCACCTCCGCCTCGGCCCGCTCCCGCGGGACCGCGCCGATCGCCGCCAGGGCGCCCAGCAGGGCGCTGGCCTTGAGCTCGGTCTCCCGCTCCTCGGCCTCGGGGTCGGAGTCGAACAGCAGCGTGGCCCCGGCCCTGACGGTGGCGACCCCGCCGCGGATCTGCGCGGTGCGCAGGGTGAGGCCGGTGTTCATCGAGCCGTCGAAGCCGATGTAGCCGACCGCCCCGCCGTACCAGCGCCGCGTGGTCGCCTCGTGGTCCTCGATGAACTGCATCGCCCAGGTCTTGGGGGCCCCGGTGACGGTGACGGCCCACATGTGGGTGAGGAAGGCGTCGAGGGCGTCGAACTCCGGCCGCAGCCGCCCCTCGATGTGGTCGACGGTGTGGATGAGCCGGGAGTACATCTCGATCTGGCGCCGGCCGATCACCTGGACCGTCCCCGGCACGCAGATGCGGGACTTGTCGTTGCGGTCCACGTCGGTGCACATGGTCAGCTCCGACTCCTCCTTGACGCTGGACAGGAGGGTCCGGATCGCGTCGGCGTCCTCGATGGGGTTGCCGCCGCGGGCGATGGTGCCGGAGATGGGGCAGGTCTCGACGCGGTCACCGCTGACCCGGACGTACATCTCCGGGGAGGCGCCGACCAGGTGCTCGCCCTCGCCGAGGTTGAACAGGAACTCGTACGGCGCCGGATTGACCTTGCGCAGCCCCCGGTAGAAGGCGGCCGGGTCGGTGCAGGGAGCGTGGAAGACCTGCCCGGGGACGACCTCGAACAGGTCGCCGCGGACGAACTTCTCCTTGGCCGCGGCGACCACCTTGGCGTAGGAGCCCCTCTCGGGGTCGGCGGGGAGCTCGGACGGCGGCGGGGTGAGCGGCACGACCTCCCCCTCGCGGGCGAGGTCGTGGGTGGAGACGCCGTCCACGGTGAACTCGTAGCGGAACTCCTTGCTGGTCTCCCGCTTGCGGTCGATCACCATCACCCGGTCGGGCAGGTGCAGCACGAGGTCGCGCTGGTCGGTGGCCCGCGTCAGGACCTGCCTGATCGGCTCGAACTGGAAGGCCAGGTCGTAGCCGAAGGAGCCGTACAGGCCCAGGTGCTCGTTCTCGCCCTTGAAGGCGGCGATGACCTCGCGGATCGCGGTGAAGACCGTGGGGCGGCGGCTGCGCATCTCCTCGGGGAGGATGTCCTCCGACTCCGCCACGTGGACCTCGACGTGGTCGGCCGTCGGCTCCTCGACGGGCTTGCCCGCCGCCAGCAGGCAGGACACGATGGCGGGCAGGACGACCCTGCCCCGGGCGTTCAGCGCGCGGGCGGAGATCTTGCGCCCCCTGGCCACGATCTCCAGGCAGGGGTCGACGTAGGCGAGGTGCCATCGGCTGTAGCGGCCGGGATACTCCATCCCGGAGGAGAGCACTCCGCCACGACGCTCGCCGAGCGTCGTGACGACGTCCTCAAGCACCGTCTCGGGCACGTCGGACGCGGTGACCTCGACCCCTATGCCGCCGGCCGTGGTATATCGGCTCGTCTCCACTGCGGTATCGCCCCTCTTGTTTACTGATGCCCTGAGGGAGCGGACACAGAAAAGGCCGCCTCCCCGGGCGGCCGTCTGTCTGCTCGCGAATGCGAAACCTGCGCCGCCTAGAAGCGGCGCCACCACTGAAGGGTAATCGGGTGTCGCATGGGGCCAGAGTACCGGCGGCGACCGTGATCATGCAACGTGACACCTCGGCGGGTCCGCCCCGGCCCTCGCGAGGCGGGGGGCGAGGATGGCGAGCCTCACACCGGCCCGCTCTGGCCATCGCGAGTCATGTTCTGTTACCAGTGGGTAGTGACGGGGCGGCGCGAGGAGAGCACATGGCGACGATCACCTGGCCGCGGACGGCCATCCACCGGGTCACGGTCGAACGCGACCTGCCGGTACCGATGCCCGACGGGGTCACCCTGCTGGCCGACCGCTACGCGCCGGTCGGCGCCGTGCGCCCGCCCACGATCCTGGTCCGCTCCCCGTACGGAAGGCGCGGCATGTTCGGGCGGACCTTCGGGCGCGGGTTCGCGAAGCACGGGTTCCAGGTCGTGATGCAGAGCTGCCGGGGGAGCTTCGGCTCGGGAGGGCTGCTCGACCCGCTCGGCGACGAGCACGACGACGGGCTGGCCACGCTGGCCTGGCTGCGCGACCAGGACTGGTACGGCGGGAGCCTGGCCATGCACGGCCCCTCCTACCTGGGGTACACCCAGTGGGCGATCGCCCCGTTCGCCGGCCCGGACCTCAAGGCCATGGCCACCTCGGTGACCGCCTCCCAGTTCCGGGACGCCGCCTACGTGGGCGGGGCGTTCGCGCTGGAGTCGTCGCTGATGTGGACCACGCTGACCGCCTCCATGGAACGGCTGTTCGGCGGGGTGGCCGCGCTGCTCATCCCGCGCAGAACGCGCCGCGCGGCCCTGTCGGGGCGCCCGCTCGGGGAGCTGGACGTGCTGTCGGCCGGCCGGGGCATGCCGTTCTTCCAGGACCTGCTGACCCACCACGCCGAGCCCGCCGCCTACTGGGGCAGGCGCGACTTCTCCGCCTCCGTGGGCGAGGTGGAGGCCGCGGTCACCATGGTCGGCGGCTGGTACGACGTCTTCCTGCCCTGGCAGGTCAAGGACTACGTGGCGATGCGGGCCGCGGGGCGGCGCCCGTACCTGACGATCGGCCCCTGGTACCACGCGGACGTGCGGCACGGCCGGGTGGCCAACGCCGAGGCGCTCGCCTGGTTTCGCGCGCACCTGCTCGGCGACCCGTCGGGACTGCGGGAGCAGCCGGTCAGGCTGTACGTGACGGGCGCGGACGAGTGGCGCGACTATCCCGACTGGCCGGTGCCCGGCATGCGGGAGCAGCGCTGGCACCTGCACCCCGGCTTCGCGCTCTCCCCCGATGTCCCTGATGTTTCTGATGTCCCCGGTGTTTCCCGGGACCCCTCCGGGGCCGACCGCTTCCGCTACAGTCCCGCGCACCCGACGCCCGCGCTCGGCGGCCCGGTCCTGCTGGGCAACTCGGAACCGCGCGACAACCGCAGGCTGGAGGCCCGGCGCGACGTTCTCGTCTACACCGGCCCCGAGCTGCGGCAGGACACGGAGATGATCGGCCCGGTCTTCGCCGACCTGTACGTACGCCCGAGCACGGGACACGCCGACGTGGTGGTCCGGGTCTGCGACGTACACCCGGACGGCGCCTCCTACAACGTGTGCGAGGGCGTACGCCGCCTGGCCCCCGGTGACCCGCCCGCCGGGGACGACGGGATCCGCCGGATCCGGGTGGACCTGTGGCCGATCGGGCACCGCTTCCGGCGCGGCCACCGGATCCGCGTGCACGTGGCCGGAGGCGCGTATCCCCGGATCGCCCGCAACCTCGGCACCGGCGAGCCCCTGGGCACGGGCAGCGCGATGGTCGCGACCGACCACGAGATCTTCCACGACCCGTCCCACCCGTCCGCGATCGTGCTCCCCCTCGCCCCCTCCTGACCTCTCCTCCGGGGCTCCCTCGTCCCCCTTCCCAAGCCCTTCGGGTCCCTTTGTCCCCTCCTGACCTCTCCGGGGCTCCCTCGCCCCCATCCCGTACCGGCGGTGTCACGGGTGGGCCGGGCTAGGGTCGGGGGATGCGTGCGGCCAGGTTGATGTCGTTGGTCCTGCTGCTCCAGGCCCGGGGTGGCATGACCGCGGCGGAGCTCTCCCAGGAGCTGGAGGTCTCCGAGCGGACCGTCCACCGTGACGTGCTGGCCCTGTCGGAGGCCGGTGTGCCGGTGTACGCCGACCGCGGGCGGGGTGGCGGCTACCGGTTGCTGGACGGATACCGCACCCGCCTCACCGGGCTGGACCGCGCCGAGGCGGAGGCGCTGTTCCTGTCGGGCGTGCCGGAGGCGCTGCGGGAGATGGGACTGAGCGAGGTGGCGGCCACGGCGCGGCTGAAGGCCTCGGCCGCGCTCTCCCCCGGACTCCGCGACGCCCCCGCGACCGCGGCTCAGCGCTTCCACCTGGACGCCCCCGGCTGGTTCGCGAGCGAACGTCCCCCACCGGCGGCGCTGGCGCCCCTGGCCAGGGCGGTGTGGGGCGACCACCCGGTCACCGCCATCTACCGGCGTGCCACACGCCCCCGGCCGGGCGAACAGCCCAGACAAACAGAGCAGGCAGGGCAGACAGAGCAGGCAGGGCAGGCGGGACGGGCCGAACAGGCCGGTGCCGCCCGGCGCCTGGAGCCGTACGGGCTCGTGCTGAAGGCGGGGGTCTGGTATCTGGCGACCCGGTTCGCCATCTACCGGGTCGACCGCTTCGACGAGGTCGAGATCCACTCCGGCGCGCGCTTCGAGCGGGACGGGACCTTCGACCTGGCCGCGTTCTGGAGCGAGAGGGCTGCGCAGTTCGCCGGGTCCCTGCTCACCGCGCACGTCACCGTACGGCTCAGCCCCGCCGGCCGCCGCGCGCTTCCCGCCGTCGCCGACCCCGCGGCCCTCGACGCCGCCCTGGCCTCCGCCGGTGAGCCCGACGAGCAGGGGTGGGTCACGTTCCGCCTGCCCGTCGAGTCGCCGGAGATCGCCTACGGCCAGATCCTCCGCTTCGGTCCGGAGGCCGAGGTCGTCGACCCGCCCGGCCTCCGGGCTCGTTTCGCCGAAGCCGCCGCCCGCCTGCGCGACCTGTACGCCTCCCCCGGCTCTTCCGACTCCTCCGCGAACACCGCAGATGCCACAGACGCCGACGCGTCAGGCCGCCGCCCCTGAAGGCGACCTCAACCAGCGGTCCTCAGTCCGGTGACCCCCCAGTCGGGCAACCCGCGGCCCGGTGGTGGTCAGCGGTAGCCGGTCGCGTCGGCGGGTTTGCCCTTGCTCTCGACCTCCTCGATGTAGCGCCACGCGTCGGGTCTGCTGCCGTCGACGTCGTTGAAGCCGTACACCTGGGCCAGCTGCCCGCTGGACACCGACTGCCCCGACCAGCGCATCCGGTCCTCGTCGGTGGCGAGGGCGACGACCGCGCGGCCGGCGAAGGCGGGTGTCTCGGAGATCACGAAGTGCGGCTGCTTGGCGGTGGCGTCCCGCCAGTTCTCCTCGGTGACGCCGAAGTGCTCCAGCATGTTCTCCGACCTGAGCCAGCCGGGGGTGAGCGAGATCGCGGCGCAGCCGTGCGGGCGCAGGTCGTGGGCCTGGCTGAACGCCAGGCGGTTCACCGAGATCTTGGCCAGGTCGTAGAAGGCCGAGAGCCGGTAGTTGACGAGGTTGTACTCCAGGGTGCCGTCGGTCACCTCGATCACCATGCCCCCGGGGTTCTCGACCAGCAGGGGCAGGGCGTGGTGGCTGGTGATGAGGTGGGTGTCCACCGCCAGCCGGAGGATGCGCAGGCCGTCGTCGAGGGAGTGCTTCCAGACGGGGACGTGCCACTCGGTGAGCGAGTCGGCGCCCCAGACGTCGTTGACGAGGATGTCGAGCCTGCCCTGTTCGTTCCGGATCCGCTCCACCAGGGCGCGGACCTGCTCCGGGTCCAGGTGGTCCACCTGGACCGCGATGCCCTGACCGCCCCCGCGGATCACGAGGTCGGCCGTGTCCTCGATGGTCTCCGGCCTGCCCATCTCCGAGCGTCGCGCCCGCGTGCTCCTCCCGGTGCAGTAGACCGTGGCGCCGGCCGCGCCCAGTTCGACCGCGATCCCCCTGCCGGTCCCCCTCGTCGCCCCCGCCACCAGGGCGACCTTTCCTTCCAGCGTTCTTGTCATGAAACCAGCGTGGCGCGAAAACAGGACATCTCCTGTCATGTTTTCACCGCACCCATCGGATTACCGGCGCCGAGTTCGAAGCCGAGCGTGCCGACGCGAAGATTCCCCCTCCCGTGAGATAACAGCCGGTCGGCGCCGTCCCGGCACGACACAGGGCGTCAAACGACCGCCGAGATCCTTTCCACCTAATCGATAGGTTGCTATCGTTTTTTTGGAGCAGTCAGGACGACGAGTCATCCAGGGGGTTGTATGAGCGAGTCTCCGACGCTACCGCTGCACATGCGGCGGGCGGGGTTCGACCCGGATCCGGAGCTGGGAGCACTGCGGGACGGGGAGGGGATCAGGCTCACCAAGACACCGCTGGGCGTCGACGCCTGGCTGGTGACCCGCCACGAGGACGTGCGCGCGGTGCTGAGCGACGCGGAGCGGTTCAGCAACGCCCAGATGGTCAATTTCCACATGCCCGGCGTCCAGAGGAGCGAGGAGGAGCTGGCCGCGATCCGCGCGGGCAACCTGCTCGCCTTCGACCCTCCCGAGCACACCCGGCTGCGCCGGATGCTGACGCCGGAGTTCACGATCCGCCGGATGCGCCGGCTGGAGCCGCGGATCACGCGCATCGTCGAGGACCACCTGGACGCGATGGAGAGCGCCGGGTCCCCCGCCGACCTGGTGTCGTCGTTCGCGCTGCCGGTCCCCTCCCTGGTGATCTGCGAGCTGCTGGGCGTGCCGTACGCCGACCGGGCGGACTTCCAGCGCAGGACCGGCCGGTTGCTCGACGTGTCGGTGCCCATCGAGGAGCGGATGGCGGTGCAGGCGGAGGCGCGCGCCTACATGGCCGAGCTGGTCGCCCGCGCCCAGGCCGACCCGGGCGAGGAGCTGCTCGGCACGCTGGTGCGCGAGCACGGCGACGACGTGACGGCGGCGGAGCTCGTCGGCATCGGCGGCCTGCTGCTGGTGGCCGGTCACGAGACGACCGCCAACATGCTCGGGCTGGGCACGCTGGCCCTGCTGCGCAACCCCGAGCAACTGGAGCTGCTCAAGAAGGAGCCCGACCGCATCGACGCCGCGGTGGAGGAGCTGCTGCGCTGGCTCAGCATCGTCCACTCCGGCACCGTCAAGACGACCACCACGGAGGTCGAGATCGCCGGTCAGCGGATCGGGCCCGGCGAGCTGGTGATGTGCGCGCTGCCCACCGCCAACCGCGATCCCGGGTTCCTGCCCGACCCGGAGGCGCTGGACATCACCAGGGGCGCGGCCGGCCATGTCGCCTTCGGCCACGGCGTGCACCACTGCCTGGGGGCGCCACTGGCGCGGATGGAGATGCGCATCGCCTTCCCCGCGCTGCTCAGGCGCTTCCCCGAGCTGCGCGCGGTCGACCCCGACGCGCACTTCCGCTCCTTCAGCGTCGTGTACGGCCTGTCGTCCCTGCGCGTCGCCTGGTGACCACCACCGGACGGCCGTACGCGGGCTGCTAGCGTTTGGCGTGTGCCAGAGCAGCGACATCGCGCCGATGCCCTGCGCAATTCCGACAGGATCGTCCGGGCGGCGATCACGGCTCTGCGGGAGACCGGCGCGGCCGTCTCCCTGGAGGAGATCGCCCGCCGGGCCGGTGTCGGGATCGCCACCGTCTACCGGCGGTTCGGTGACCGCGACGGGGTGATCCTGGCCTGCTTCGAGACGTACTTCGCCGAGGAGGTGGAGCCTCTCGCGCTGGCCGCCCGCGACGCCGCCGACCCCGGCCGGGGGCTCACCGAGGCCCTGGCGGCCATCACCGACACGCTGGCCGCCCACCGGTCGCTGCTCACCGCCGCGAAGGAGGCGGGCGCGTTCACGGTCGCCGTCACCGAGCGGTTCGCGGAGCCGCTCGGCGACGTGCTGGCCCGCGCCCAGCGGCGCGGGCTGGTCCGTGCCGACCTTCAGGTCCGCGACCTGGCGGCGATCGTGGTGATGGCGCTGGCGACCGTCTACCGGGCCGACCACGACATCGCCGACCACCGGCGCTACCTGGCGCTCCTCATGGACGGCATCCGCCCGTCGGCCGAGCCGCTCCCCCGTCTCTCGTCCCCCCGCCGCGTCGGCGGGGAGGAGGAACGCGCGTACGGGGAAGAGCCGTCCGCCCTCCTGTGATAGGCAGTTCACTACCCGAAGGAGCGAGGAGAACATGGCGGACAACACCGAGTTCGAGCTGCGCGGGATCAACCACCTCGCGCTGGTGTGCTCGGACATGAAGCGGACGGTCGACTTCTACTCCGGTGTCCTGGGCATGCCCCTGATCAAGACGATCGAGCTGCCGCTGGGCTGGGGGCAGCACTTCTTCTTCGACTGCGGCGGCGGCAACGCGCTGGCGTTCTTCTGGTTCCCCGACGCGCCGGAGGGCGTTCCCGGCGTCTCGGCGCCGAAGAACCTGCCCGACCGGGGGGAACTGCTCTCGGCGGTCGGCTCGATGAACCACATCGCCCTCGACGTCGCCCCGGACAGGATCGAGGAGTACCGCGACAAGCTCATCGCCAAGGGCGTGGACGTCGGGGTGATCCTCAACCACGACGACAGCGAGTTCGGCGTGGCGCCCACCATGGGAGAGGGCGTGTTCGTCCGGTCGATCTACTTCAAGGACCCCGACGGCATCCTGGTGGAGTTCGCCGCCTGGACCAGGGACCTCGGCCTGCCCGAGGACGTACGGCACGAGCCGAGAACCGCCGCCGACAGGATCGTGTGACCCCACGCGCCGCCCCGACCGGCGACACCGCGCGACGCGGCACACCGGCACGGTCGACGGCACCGTACGGCGCGGACACCGGCAGGATCGACAGCACCGCGTGACGCGGCACACCGGCGGGCCCGGTGTCAGGCGGGCCCGGTGTCGGCGGGCCGGCGAGGTGCCGCGTACCGCCCGGCCAGCCTGTCCGGCACGCCTTTACGAGATGCACTCGATCATGTCAAGGAAGCCACGCCGGGGATGCGGTGACCGGCGGGAACCCGGCGGCGAAGTGGGCCACCCGAAAGGCACGACACCCGTGACCTGGCCGGGAGCCTCGACGATGGAGCCGGACTACCGTTCGTCGCGCCACCCGTGCCACTCGGCGCTCGGTGACCCGAATGAAACGGCCGCGTAATTACGCTGCCGGTCAGCCGAAGGGGATGATCCTTGCTCGGGCGTCCCTTCTCCAGCTCAAGGAGAACGTGTTGACCACTCCAAACGGGGACCGGAGCGACCGCAGCCCATGGAACTGGCTGCTTATCGTGCCGATCATCCTACCTTTACTCCCCTTTCTCTACAATTCCAATGAACCCCGGCTTTTCGGTTTCCCGCTGTTCTACTGGCTCCAGCTCGCGTTCATCGCGGTCGGTGTCACGTGCACCACGATCGTCTACCAGATGACGAAGCGGCGGCGGTGACCCGATGGAAGCTCACCTGACAGAGATCATCATCTTCTCCGTGCTGTTCCTGGTGGTCAGCGGCATGGGGTTCGTGGCCGCGCGCTGGCGCCGCCCGGAGAACCTGGCCAGCCTCGACGAGTGGGGGCTCGGCGGCCGCAACTTCGGCTCGTGGGTCACCTGGTTCCTCATCGGCGGCGACCTTTACACCGCCTACACCTTCGTGGCCGTGCCCGCCCTGATCTGGGGCGCGGGCGCGATGGGCTTCTTCGCGGTGCCGTACACGATCGTGGTCTACCCGATCGTCTTCCTGGTGCTGATCCGCCTCTGGTCGGTCTCGCACGTGCACGGCTTCGTCACCCCGGCCGACTTCGTCCGGGCCAGGTTCGGCTCCCCCACGCTGGCACTGCTGGTCGCGATCACCGGCATCGTCGCGACGATGCCCTACATCGCGCTCCAGCTCGTCGGCATCGAGGCCGTGCTGAAGTCGATGGGCGTGACCGGCCACCTGCCGATCATCATCGCGTTCGCGATCCTGGCCGCGTACACCTACCAGTCGGGCCTGCGCGCCCCGGCGCTGATCGCGTTCGTCAAGGACACGCTGATCTACATCGTGATCCTGGTGGCGATCTTCGCGATCCCCGCCCAGATCGAGGGCGGCTGGTCGGGCATCTTCGGCGCCGCCCAGGACAAGTTCGCCGCCAGCGCCGCGCCCGGCGACGGCATCCTGCTCAATGCGAACAACCAGCTGCAGTACATGACGCTGGCCCTGGGGTCGGCGCTCGCGCTGTTCCTCTACCCGCACAGCATCACCGGCGTGCTCGCCTCCAAGAACCGCGGCGTGATCAAGCGGAACATGGCGGCACTGCCCGCCTACAGCCTGCTGCTCGGCCTGATCGCGCTGCTCGGCTTCATGGCCATCGCGGCCGGGATCACGCCCATCGGCACCGACAACAACACGATCGTGCCGCAGCTGTTCGACAAGATGTTCCCCGACTGGTTCACCGGCGTCGCGTACGCCGCGATCGGCATCGGCGCGCTGGTCCCCGCAGCGATCATGTCCATCGCCGCGGCGAACCTGTTCACCCGCAACATCTACAAGGAGTATCTGAAGCCGGACGCGAGCGACGCCGACGAGGCCCGCGTCTCCAAGATCACCTCGCTGCTCGTCAAGGTCGGCGCGGTGCTGTGCATCCTGTTCCTGGACACCGGCTTCTCCATCGACCTGCAGCTCATCGGCGGTGTCATCATCCTGCAGACGCTCCCGTCGGTGGCGCTCGGCCTCTACACCCGCTGGTTCCACCCCGGCGGCCTGATCGCCGGATGGGTCGCCGGGATGGGCGCCGGGATGCTCCTGCTCTACAACATCGGCAACCCGGTCACCGGCAAGCTGCACTTCGCCGGGTCGGCGTTCCCGCTGGAGAAGCTGGGCCTGGACACCAAGATGACGATCTACGCGGGCGTCCTCGCGCTCGCGGCCAACCTGGCCGTCGCCGCGCTCGGCACCGTCATCGCCCGCGCCACCAAGACGGCCGAGGGTGTCGACACCACCCAGCCCGACCACTACTTCGCCGACGAGGGCGACCCCAGGATCAAGGACCTCGACCTCGCCGCCCCCGGAACCCACGGGACGGATCCGGTTCCAAGCCCCAAGCCCTAGGCTCCGGGATCGGCCGGCACACGGACCGTACCCACCCCGGCTCCGAGACCCCGGTCCCGGGCGACGTGGCCACGAGCCTCCCGGCACACCACCGGGTCCCGGAAACGAGCGCGGGGGGAGAGCCTGACAGGCTCTCCCCCCGCGTCGTCAGCGCGTCGGCGTCAACGCGTCGGCATCAGCGCGTCGCCGTCAACGTGGCGGCGTCAGCGCGTCGGCGTTATCCGGCGGCCGGAGCGCTGAACTGCGCGATCAGGGCGTTGGCATCACGCAGGAGCGTGGCCTTCACCGCCGGGTTGGAGACGATCTTCGGGTCGTTGACCGCTTCGACGAAGCGCTCAAGCTTCTTGACGATCTTCTTCTTGTCGCGCTCGCGCCCCTTGTCCTCGGACACCATGACCTTGGAGATCTTGTCCTGGAGCTTCGCGGCGCCGGAGGCCGACAGCTGCCCGGCCGCCTCGAAGAGGTCGATGAGCCTCTCCACGTCGGCGACAGAGGTCGTGACCTCGAACGCGACGGTCCGCCTCGTGACGTGCCCCGCCCTGTCCTTCGCGGTGACGGTCAGCGTGTGCGCGCCGAGCGCCAGCTTCCACAGGGCGAGCGGCTCGCCGGAGACCACCTCCAGGTCGCCGATGGCCGCCGTCACGCTCGCCACCCCCGACGTCGCGTCGGCCGCCGAGAAAACGGGCGTGACGGACGCGGAGTCGCCGTACTTGCCGGGCTCCACCCCGCTCACGGACAGGACCGGGGCGGTCTTGTCGATCTTCGCCGTGACGGTGCCGACCTGCGAGACGTTGCCCGCGTTGTCGGTCGCCCGGTAGCGCACGACGGCCGTCCCGTCGGCGGTCAGGGTGACCGGGTTGTTGGCGTTCAGCCACGTCGTGCCGTCGAGCGAGTACTGGCGGCTCGCCACCGTGCCGTTGTCGGTCGCGGTGACCGTCAGCGTGACGTTGCCGGTGTGCCAGCCGTTCTCCCCGCCCGGCTCGGCCGGGGCGAGCGTGGCCGACACGGTCGGGGGCGTCTCGTCGGCGACCCCGCCGCCCTGGAAGGTGAACCCGTCGACCTCCACACCGCCGGTCGAGGTGACGTAGAGCTTCCCGCTGCCGGCCGGGGCGCCGGTGAGCGAGGTGTCCACGCTCTGCCAGCCCGATCCGGCGGGCACGGTGACGGTGGCGAACGGCTCCGCCGTCTCCGAGCCCCAGCGCAGCGACAGCGTCCCCGCACCGGAGGCGCGGGTCCTCACCCCGGTGACCCCGGCGAAGTTCACCGGGTCGTACGCGATCCAGTCACCGGCGTCGAACGACGTGATCTTCGCCAGGCCGGACGCGCCCTCGTCCTCCACCCTGGTGACGCCGCTGCTCGCGTCCGAGTGCTCGGCCTGCAGCTCCTTGGGGTTGAGGATGAGCGTGGCGTCGCCGAGGGCTCCGGGGATGTCACCGGCGCCGTTGTCGCGGTAGCTCACCACGACGACGCCGAAGATGTTCTCGGTCTCGCCGTGCTCGGGGGCGTCGGCCGGTGTCGGCCACGCGCCCGAGCATCCCGAGCCGAGGGTCTCCGGATGCGCGTGCGTGTCGTGCCCGAGACCGAAGGTCCACTGCACCCGGCCGCACACCGGGGTGTCGCCGTCCTCCCTGTCGGAGACCTTGATCTGGAACGGCACCGCGTCGCCCCAGTCGAAGAAGGCGCCGTCGCCCGGCGTCTGGATGGTCACCTCGGGCGCGGTGTTGCCCACGGTGATCTCGGTGGAGGTGAGCCCGAACCTGCCCTGCGCGTCGGTCACGCGGAGCCTGGCGGCGTACTGCCCGAGCGCGGGGTAGGTGTGCGAGGCCGTCACGCCGGTGGCGTCGAAGGTGCCGTCGCCGTCGAAGTCCCACTCGTAGGTCAGCGCGCCCGGCTCGGCATCGGTGGACGTCTCCGCGCTGAACGCGACGGTGAGCGGCGCGGCGCTGCCCGACGTCGGCTTGGCGACGATCCTCGCCTGCGGCGTCTTGTTCCCCTCGGCGTAGTCGATGCGGTAGAGGCCCGCGTCGGGGTTCGCGCGGAAGAAGCCGTCGCCGTAGTCGAGCACGTACAGCGACCCGTCGGGGCCGAACTCGATGTCCATCGGGCTGTCGGTGATCGGCATCGCCGCCATGGTCAGCGCGCTGTTGGGCAGGAAGTGCTCCAGCTTGGTCACCGGCCCGTCCGCCCCCGTCACGGTGAACGCCGCGAGGTAGTCCTGGGAGAACTCGCCGAAAAAGAACTTCTTGTCCCAGTACGCGGGGAACTTCGTCGTCGACGGGTTCGCCGCGTCGTAGTGGTAGACGGGACCGCCCATCGGCCCCTGGCCACCCGCCGGCTCGAAGTCGGTGAGCCCGGCCCACTCCGCGGGCTGGTGGGTGGCGTTGTCGCCGTAGTAGAGGTCCGCCGGGGTCGCGGCCGGCAGCTTGTCGACGCCGGTGTTCCAGCGGGAGGTGTTCGTCGGCCCTCCCGCGCAGTCGAACCACTCGCGCGGCGTCGAGGTCGCGAAGTTCCAGTCGTTGTAGTTGAAGTTGTTCCCGGTGCAGTAGGGCCAGCCGCTGTTCATCGGCCTGTCGATGGGGGTGACGTTCCACTCGACGTAGCCCAGGGGCCCGCGGGCGGGGTCGGCGGCCCCGGCGTCGGGGCCGTAGTCGCCCCAGGAGACCGTACCGGTCACGTCGTCGACGTCCATGCGGAAGGCGTTCCGCACACCCGTCACGAAGATCTCGGGGCGCGTCCTGGCCGTTCCCGGCGGGAACAGGTTGCCGTCCGGGACCGTGTAGGTGCCGTCGTCCCGTACGGTGATCCGCAGGATCTTGCCGCGCAGGTCGTTGCTGTTGCCCGCGCCGCGCCGCGCGTCGAGCCCGGGGTTCATCCCGGGGGCGTCGTTGTTGGGCGCCATGCCGTTGGCCCCTGGCGTGCCCGCGGGGGTGTTGTCACCGGTGACGAGGTAGAGGTTGCCCTCGGCGTCCCAGTCCACGTCGCCCGCGACGTGGCAGCACTGCCCGCGCTGCGTCTCGACCTTGATGATGACCTGCTCGGTGGAGAGGTCCAGCGCGTCACCGGTCCACTTGAACCGCGACAGCTGGTTGTAGCCCTTCCACTGGTTCCAGTACGACTCGTCCGCGCCCGCGGGCAGCGAGTTGGGCGCCGACCCGGTGGGGGTCGTCGCCGGGTACGGCGCCGTCATCGTCTTCGGCGCGTAGTAGACGTAGACCCACTTGTTCTCGGCGAACCCGGGGTCGATCGCGATCGTCTGGAGACCGTCCTCGGAGTTCGCGTAGACGGGGATCGTGTTGATGACCTTGGTGACGCCGGTGGCGCCGTCGGTCAGGCGGATGTCGCCGTTGCGTGCGGTGTGCAGGACCCGCTTGTCGGGCAGGACCGCCAGGTCGATCGGCTCGCCGACGTTCTTGGTCAGCGTGATCTTCTCGTAGTTCGACCAGTCGGTGGGCCCGTCCAGGACCTGGGCCTGCGCGGGCGCGGCGCCGGGCACCGCCAGGGGAAACAGCAGGGCGGCCAGTGCTCCACCGAGCATGGCGCGGGTACGCTTCAACTTCCTGAGCCTCTTCTTCAGGGGGGTGTCAGGACATGGCGGGCCGCCACGCGTGCCGCGGCAACGGCTTCGATCACGTGGCGGTCCGCCGACCCCGGCCGGGTCCTTCTCCGGGGTGTTGTGAGGGGGTGGCCCCTAATCGTCCGCCGGTCTCTCAGCGACGACGGCAGGGCGGTTCTCTCAGCGGCGGCGCAGGGCGGCCAGGTTCTTGTAGCTGAGGTCGGCGTACTGGAGCGAGCGGCCCGGCTCCTCGGCCCCTCCGGGCGCGTTGTCCTGCTCGTACATCGGGTTGTGGCGCCGCTCGACGTCCAGCTTGGAGAAGAAGGCGCCGTAGTC
Organism: Streptosporangium sp. H13245; assembly: GCF_055690525.1. Lineage (NCBI taxonomy): Bacteria > Bacillati > Actinomycetota > Actinomycetes > Streptosporangiales > Streptosporangiaceae > Streptosporangium > Streptosporangium sp. H13245. The sequence goes on from NZ_JBSZKT010000030.1 coordinate 99,232, forward strand.
GATGTCACCGGTGCCGAACGGGACCATGTCGTAGCCGTTGCCGGTGGCCGTGTTGGTCTTCCCGTCCTTGGCGTGGAACAGCGGGAACCGCTTCTCGTTCTGCCGTACGAGCTTCAGGGGGTCGAAGATGTCGGTGCGGGTGGAGCCGTTGCGCGCGACGTACGAGCGGTGCTTGTACTGCGCCACGTGCGCCCAGAAGATGTCCATCTCCAGGTAGACGTGCCTGCGGCTGGTGATGTCGAGGAAGTACTCCAGCTTCCTGACACCCGACGAGCGGGTGGGCCGGCCGAGCTCGTCGAGCGGGCCCGTGTCGAGCAGGAAGCCGTACGCCGCGTCGTGGTTGTGCGTGTACAGCTTGATCCCGGCGGACGAGGCGATCGAGCCGAGGAAGTTCCACTTCTGGGCGGCGAGGTCCCAGTCCGCCTTGTAGGCGCTGTTGGTCGGGTCGCCGCCGGTGCCCACGTGCTCCATGCCGAGGATGTTGGCGATTTCCAGGGTCTGCTTGAAGCGGTCGAGGTCGGCCTGGGTGAGCGGCCACGAGCCGGGGATGAAGCCGTGGTTGCCCTGGGCCTTGAGCCCGTTGTCGTCGAGCCACCGGCGCAGCAGCCTGGCGCCCTCGACGTTCTCCAGGTTCGCGCCGCCCTCGGCGTTCGCGTGCTGGCCGTAACCGGCGAACTCCACCTGCTTGTAGCCGATCCGCGAGAGCTCCTCGAACACACGCCGGAAACCGGCCGGCAGGTTCGGGTTCGCCGCCGGGTCGCGGGAGATCACGTCACGAACCGTGTAGAGGATGATGCCCCGCTTCGCCTCGGGCACCAGGGGGTCGCGGCCGTGACCGCGCTCCTGCTCGCCACCGGGGGACGCGTACGCGGCCGACGCGAGCGGGCCCACCGCGGACACGGCGGCCACCGCGGTGACTCCCGTCGTGGCGGCGAGAAACTGACGGCGGTTCAGCCCGAGCCTGCGGCGCAGCGCGACCGAGACCTCGTCGAACTCTTCTTCGTGTGCACTCATGGTTTCCTACCTCCATGTGGGGGGACGGAGCCCGTGATCCCCGACGCCTCGGCCGGGTGACCGCCGACTCCTTTCCGCCGCAGGTCGGCGGCCCTGTCCGCTGGATCGTCCCTCCGAGGGGATCCGCCCTCGGACGCCGCCGACCGACTCACTTCGCCCTCTTGATGTTGTGCGGAGAACTTGGCGTGGAAGTTACGCGTCTTCTGCCCTTTTTGGAAGAACTTTTGTCATGATCACTTGAACTTTCTACGACAAGCGCCCGAAGTCGCCTCGGCACACAGCCCCGCCCAGCGGCCCCCGGCACACCCCCGACCGGAGGATCTTCCCTGGTAGATCGGGGTGGCCGACTCTGGGATGCGGCAATAGACTGGGTTTGTAACGATATGAGCAGATAGTCCCAACGGACGGACCCTCTCGACGCCCCCACCCGGCCGGACCTGCGACGCGCCGACCAACCCGCGAGCCCGCTCGCCCCGAACGGTCACGGACCCGTTCGGCGCGTACTTTGGTTGAGAAACGTGAAACTTTCGCTCATAATCGACAGAAGGGTCGATGGGTCGGGCGGCTGAGGGCGAAGGGGCGGGAGCCGTGGCCAGGCTTCGGACTTACGTCTTTCCCGTCTTCGCTATCCTTCCCGTCCTTTCTCGTTCTTTCCCGTTCGCTACGGTGCCTGTAGCGTCCTTCCAGTCCTTCCCACCCGGAGGCGGAGGTCGCCGCGTTCGTACTCGCACTCGCTTCCGTGTTCGTTTCCACGGTCGTTTTCGCGTTCGTTTCCGTGTTCAGTCCGTGTTCAGGGAGAATCGATGATCTCGGCGGGGAACACGTGGAGCGAGAAGGGAAACGCCGGATGCGCGCGACCGGACTCGGAGCCATCTCGCTGATGATCGCGCTGACCGCCTGCACCCCGGCCTTCGAGTCTCCCTCTCCTTCGCGAACGAGTTCCGTGCCCGCGTCCTCCACTCCCACTCCCACTCCCACTCCCACTCCCGCGACGCCGAAGCCGCCCGGCTCGGCCTCCGCCCTCCAGAAGATCGCGGACGATCTGGTGATGGCGTCCGGATCCCCGGGGGCCGTCGTGCACGTCCGTGACGACGGAAGGGTCCAGGAGGCCGCCTCCGGGTTCGCCGATCCCGCGACGCGCACCCCGATGCGGGTCGACCACCGCTTCCGGATCGCGAGCATCACCAAGACGTTCACCGCGACGATCGCGCTCCAGCTGATACGCGAACGGCGGCTGGCCCTCCGCGACACGCTCGGCAAGCTGCTCCCCGGCGTCCTTCCCGGTGCCAACCGGGTAACCGTGGAGCAGCTGCTCACCCACACCAGCGGAATACCGGACTATCTCACCGATTCCCGCTTCATGGACGCCATCGTCGACGGCGGCATGCACACGCGCGACTGGCCACCCCGGGAGTTGCTCGGCTACGGCGGCAGCCCCGGCAAGAGCGGGGTGAACCGCTACTCCAACGGCAACTTCATCCTTCTCGGCCTCATCATCGAGAAGATCACCGGGCAAAGCTACGCCGAAGCGCTCCGCGAGCGCGTCATCGAGCCGCTGAAACTGCGCGACACCGAACTGCCGCGAGATCTGCGGCCGTCCGGGCTCGCCGCGGGGAGACAGGGCGACGGTCCCGGGGCGACGGTCGTGAACTCCTCGATCTTCTGGTCCGCGGGCGGGCTGGTGTCGACCGCGGGAGACGTGGGCGTCTTCTACGAGGCCCTGTTCGGCGCGAAACGGGCCACGCACGACGGCGAACCCACCGGGGGCCCGGCGCCGAAGCGGTTGCCTGAGGGGGTCGCGCTGAAGCGCGCGGGCGGCCTGGGCGTCTTCGCCGACAGGCTGCCGTGCGGCACCCGGGTATGGAACCACTCCGGGATGGTCTACGGATACTCGGGGATCGCCATGAGCAGCGAGGACGGCCGACGCCAGGTGGTGGTCCAGCTCAACTCCCCGGCTGCGGGCCAGGCGATCGCGGCGGCGGGAAGACTCATGTGCCGGTGAACCGTGCAGGCGTCGATAAGCAGTGAACGTACCGGTAGGCCGCGAGTGTGTCGATGAACCACGAAACCCGGAAGTCTTACCTGAGAGCCCTCGACAGTCCGGGGCCCCGGGATCTCGCCGGGAAAACGAGCCCCCGGGAAGCGTGGAGTGAAGAGCCTGGAACGCCTGAAAAGGCTCAGGAAAGCACGAAGGGCCCCCACCGCGTGGTGGGGGCCCTTCGTGAAAGATTGTCCGGCGGTGACCTACTCTCCCACACCGTCCCCGGTGCAGTACCATCGGCGCTGAAGAGCTTAACTTCCGGGTTCGGA